>JBEBRC010000025.1:0-25558 GCA_040395055.1 Steroidobacter denitrificans | reverse complement strand
GCGCAACGACGCTGCGCATCGAGCAATAACAAATCTCATCGCCAGCAGGCCGGCGGGCGGGAAGCCATGGCCACGTTCTTTCGAGTAAGCTAGCGGTATGCAGCAATGCATGCCGGTGCGACAGATGCATGCTTGCTGGCGTTTCCTACGTTCCAGACGGTGAAGTGATGAGCGATTTTCCCCAGTGCCCCCAATGCGGTTCAGAGCTGACGTATCAAGATGGGAGCATGTTCGTGTGCCCGGAATGCGCCCATGAGTGGACCACGCAGGCTCAGGCGGAAACGGTGCAGGACAAGCCGGCGGTACGCGATTCAGTGGGTAACGAGTTGCAGGACGGCGATGCCGTGACGGTGATCAAGGACCTGAAGGTGAAAGGCACCTCCCTGGTAGTAAAGATGGGCACCAAGGTAAAGAACATCCGCCTGGTCGAGGGTGACCATGATATCGACTGCAAGGTCGAGGGCATCGGCCCGATGAAACTGAAATCGGAATTCGTGAAGAAAGCGTAGCAACTGGCGGCGCACGGCATCCCACCCTGGGAACCTGGCCGCGCGCCAAACGCTCGCCGATCCGAGATTCGATCAGCAGGCTGCAATCGAAATGGGCAGCTTGCGCGAGCGGCTCATCGCTCGCCGGCGCCGATCACCTGGCCTTGCCGCAGGCGCACGCGCTGCATGAGGATGCCAAGCTCCTCCTGGTAGCGGCGCACGAGCCTCGCCTCGACCTCGGTGACCAAGGTTACCGCCACCCCCTTCTCGCCAGCCCTGCCGGTGCGGCCCACTCGGTGCAGGTAGGCCTTGCTCAGGGTAGGTACGTCGAAATTGAAAATATGGGTGACGCCCTTGATGTCGAGGCCGCGCGCGGCAACGTCCGAGGCAATCAGGACGGGAATCGCGGCGCTGCGAAAGCCATCCATCGCCTGTTTGCGAGCGTGCTTGTCGAGCGCCGCATTGAGATCCGCAGCCGGAACCTGATGATGCGCCAATTTGGCCGCGATCCGATCGGCCAGCTCATTGCGATGCACGAACACGATGGCGCGCTCGGGCTGCAGCGCATGTAACAGCTTGCGCAGTTCGTCAGGCTTGTCGCGCTCTTCGCACACCAGATAGAAATGCTCGATGTTCTCGTTGACCGCCGCGTCGCCGACCTCGAGCATCGCCAGCTCGGGCGCCAAGGTGTGGATGAGGGCGGTGATCTGCGGCTCCAGCGTAGCCGATGCAAAGACCAGCTGTCGGGTACGCGGCGCGGCCTGGATGATCGCGCGCACGGCCGGCAGCGATTCCTCGCTCAACAGCCGGTCCGCTTCATCGATGACGATGCTGTGCAAGTGCTGCGTCTTCAGTTTTCCCATCCTGAGCAGATCGGCGATGCGCCCCGGGGAGCCCACCACCAGATGCGGCTTCTTTTTCAACTTCTCGAGTTGGCGTGCCATCGAGGTACCGCCGATCAACAGCAATGAACGAATCGGCCAACCGGCATTCTGCGCCAGGTCGCAACATTGGCGATGAATCTGGATGGCCAGCTCGTGAGTCGGCGCAACGATCGCGACTTGCGTCGCCGCGAGCCCCGCATCGAGGCGAGCGAAGATCGGAAGCAGATAGGCCAGCGTCTTGCCTGTCCCCGTCTCGGCGTGCAGGTAGGCATCCCTTCCGGCCGACAAGACTGGCAGTGCCGCCGCTTGAATCGGCGTCGGCTCGATAATCTCCTGCACGGCCAATGCCGCGATGAGTTCAGGATGGAGCTGCAGATCGGAAAACGTCATGGATCAACTGGCTCCAGCAAATTCATTCAAAGGATGGGCGCACACTCTATAGGATCGACCGCTCCGGCGCGCGAGCGTCAGAATCGCCAGGCGGACCGGGGTCCAGGCAGGGGCGGAGCGCCTCCGCGACTATCGGACTTGCCGACCGCGATGCCAGACGGCGACGATCGATCTGCTGGCGGCGATGTCGGCGATCGGATCCTGGTCCAGCACCAGCAGATCGGCCCGTCGGCCCGGCTCGACGACGCCTCGATCGGTGAGCGCCAACAAGGCCGCGGCGCGCGAGGTGGCAAGCGTGATCGCCTGCATCGGCGTCAGCCCGGCCTCCACACTCAGGGCAAGTTCCCGATGCTCGGCAACCCCGGCGATGCGCATCGGCGTCGCGCCTGAGTCCGTGCCGAAACCGATCTTCACTCCCGCCTCGTGCAGGATCTTTAGATTGCGCTGGTTCATGGCCAGTGCCTGGCGCGCTGCCGCGGCCTGCTTGCTGGAGCGAGTTTTATCCTGCCACTGCGGATCCTCGATCTGTGCGCGCAATGCGGGCCCCATGGCCTGCGCCACCGAGGCTTCGCGTGTCCACGCCGGGCGGTCGGCATAGACGAAGGTCGCATCATCCAGAGCCAGCGTCGCCACATACCAGACGCCACGCTCTTGCAGCAGCTCGATGAACTCCCGATCCACCAGCTGATCGCGCACGCCATGGGCAATGATGTCAGCACCCGCATGCGCGATCGCCTTGGCATCCTCGAGATCGTGGATGTGGGCCGCTACACGCACGCCGAGCGTGTGCGCCTCATCGATCACCGCGCGGTAGATCGACGGCGCCATGCGCGGGCTGCCATCCAGCCACAATTTGATCAAATCCGTCTTGCGTGCCGCCATCTCGCGCACCGCCTCGCGTGCAGCCGCTTCGCTGTCGGGGCGATAGAGCTGATCAGCTCCGACAGGCAGCATACTGGCAGGCGGCATGCCCTCTGGCACGCCGATGCCGCTCACGGCACCGAACAAATCGGCGCCGGCAAGCCGGCCCTGGTGCAACTGTTCGCGTAGCGAGGGGAACGATTCGCCGTTCAGTCCGAGTGCCGTGACCGTCGTCACGCCGAACCGCAGATACTGGCGCAGCTGCGCCAGAATATTATCGCGATTGTAATGACGAGCACCGACGCTCAGGCCGTCGACCACGCCGACATGCGAATGATTGGATATCAATCCGGGAATGATGGTCTTGCCGCTGTAGTCCACCATCTCGGCATCGGCCGGGATCGGCGTCGATCCGCGGACACCGACCGCCTCGATGTACCCATTGCGAAGAATGATTACCGAATCCTCCACGGGCGCGGCGCCGGTCCCATCGACCAGCCGCGCGCCGTGCAGCGCGACGGCTTGCATCGGCGCCGGCGCCTGGTTGTCGAGCGGCGCCGGCGCCATCTGCGCCGAGGCGGACGCCAGCCACAGGCCGCCCAAGCCGACCACGCCACATCGAACGGCGCTCACTACAGTTTCTCGCACACGATACTCCGCAATCGATGAATCCTTTTCCCAGTCCCGGACTCGGCGCCTGCGCCACGCCCTGCCCTTGCGCCGGACGCCGGACGCCGGACGCCGGACGCCGGACGCCGGACGCCGACGTAGGTTAACCCGCGGCATCTCTTTGGCAACATTGGAAATCGACCGCATGCCCCGGCATGGCCCAGGATGCGCCCGGACCGGGGGAATACCGCAAAGAATACGAGCCGCCGCGAGAAGAGGTGTGTCACCGGGCCCTGCCCTTTGGCAGAATGCAAGTCTCTTCGCCACTGGCCTTGAACGCGTGCCCACCAATCCACCGATGAACTTCTGCCCCACCTGCGGGCAGCCCGTTGTCCAGAAAATTCCTGACGGCGATTATCTGCCCCGCTATGTCTGTACGGCCTGCGGCGCGATTCACTACCAGAACCCGCGTATCATTGCCGGCTGCGTGATCGAGACCGAAGGCCGCCTGCTGCTGTGCAAGCGGGCGATCGAGCCGCGCCGAGGCTACTGGACGACGCCGGCGGGCTTCATGGAAAACGGCGAGTCGGTGCAGCAGGGAGCCGCCCGCGAGGCGATGGAGGAGGCGCTCGCCCGGGTGCGTATCGGATCGCTCCTGTCCATCGTCAACGTCCTGCGCGCCCATCAGGTCCACATTACGTACCGCGCCACGCTGATCGAGCCGCATTTCGGCGTTGGGCCGGAGAGCCTGGAAACCCAGCTTTACGATGAAAGCGAGATTCCCTGGCACGACATCGCCTTCCTCAGCGTCGAGTTCGCGCTGCGCCGTTACCTGGAGGATCGCCGCGCCGGCCTGGAGCGAACGCATTTCCAGGATATCGACTGGCGAGACGGTACGCTGGTGACGACCAATAGCTGATGGCACAATGCATGCGCGGCGTTCGATCGCGCTTTTACCTGTTTCCCGGAGCTACCGATGACTTTCGTCGTCACTGAAAACTGCATCAAGTGCAAATATACCGACTGCGTCGAGGTGTGTCCGGTCGACTGCTTTCACGAAGGTCCGAATTTCCTGGTCATCGATCCCGACGAATGCATCGACTGCACGCTTTGTGAGCCGGAATGCCCGGTCGAGGCGATCTATTCCGAAGAGGAGTTGCCGGACGGCCAGGAACAGTTCAAGCAAATCAATGCCGAGCTGGCCAAGAACTGGCCTGTGATCACGGAAAAGAAACCCGCGCCGCCCGATGCGAAGGAATGGGAAGGCCAGCCGGACAAGCTCAAGTTGCTGGAACGCTGAAAGCGCGTTCCAGACGGCACCCACCGGGTCGCTCGTATCGCGCCCGGGCCGCCACGCCCTGCCTCTTACTCGACTATGCCTTGCCGTGGCGTACCAGTCGTGCCGGCGTGAGCCGGGGCGCAGGCGATTCAGGCTGCGGTATGGCGGGCCTGGGGCACCGGCGGGCGGATCTTCAGTCAGTACAGGCGCGCCTCAGCCCCTGGCACGCCTGTTCCGAGGCCTGTTCCGAGAATGAGGATATTGCGCCCTCTGTCTCCTAGCGCTTGGCGTGCGTCGCGGCCAGGCCGTCGAGCTCCTCCAGCAGCGCCGCTGGCGGCAGATACCCGCCGATGTAGTCGCCACCGGTGGTGAAAATTGCCGGCGTGCCACGCACGCCCAGGTCCTCGCCCAGCTTGAACTGCTTCGCGACCGGCGTCGCGCCGCAATTGGGCGCCGTCACGTCCTTCCCCAGCTTGGCCTGGGTAATCGCGCTCTTGCGATCCTTGGAGCACCATACGGCCTCCATCTTGCGCCAGTCGGCGGTATCCGGGCCGGCGCGCGGATAGGCCAGGTAGCGCACCTGGATGCCGAGCTTGTTGAGCTGGTCGATCTCCCCATGGAGCTTGCGGCAATAACCGCATTCGACGTCCGTGAAGACGGTAATGGTGTGCTTCACCACCGCCGGCTTGAACACGATCATCTCGCGCTCGTCCAGGCCCGACAGGACCTTGGTCCTGGCGGCCATGCGCCCGGCCTCGGTCAGATTCGTGCGGGTATCTATCTCGTAGAGGTCGCCGGCGATGATGTAACGCCCGTCGGCACTGGCATAGGCGACGTCGGAACCCATCGTCACCTCGTACACGCCCTTGATCTGCGAGGGCCGCACGTCTTCGACGCCGACGCCTGGGAATTTCTTCGCGATCACGCTGCGAACGTCGGCGGACCCTGCCGGGGCATCGGCCGCCCCCGCCGCCACGGCCAACAGGCCAGCCACGAGGCACAGATAGAATCTTTTCATGCAATTTCTCATGTTGCCGGAAGATCGGGCCCAGTCCCTATCATGGATCCCCATCATGGGCTCGTGGAGCCCCATCATGGGCCCACGGCCCCAAGGGGCGTCGATGGCGTCGCGCAAAACCCTTCCCGCGGTCGCGCGATGTCTGCAGTCTTTTCGACCGCGGCCGGCACTGGACAGTTCAGTCCACGTTCCAGCCCAGGGCGGGAGTTTAGCAGAGCCGGGCACAGACCACTCATCGAGAACGGCGAGTTCGATCGCGGGGCGGCCAGAACGCAATCCAGGCGCCCGATGCGGGCCAGGCACCACCGCCCGCGCGCAAGGGGCATCAGCCGCGCGGATGATGCTGCGCGTGCAGCTCCTTCATGCGCTCACGCGCCACATGGGTGTAGATCTGCGTGGTGGACAGGTCGCTATGCCCCAACAACATCTGCACCACCCGCAAGTCGGCGCCGTGATTCAGCAAATGTGTCGCAAAGGCATGACGCAAGGTATGAGGCGAAAGCGCCTTCTGCACGCCGGCCTTGTGCGCATAGCGCTTGATGATGTGCCAGAAAGCCTGACGCGTCATGCGATCGCCGCGGCGCGTCGGAAACAAGTAGTCGGTCTGCCGCTCCAGCAGAATTTCCAGCCGCGGGCCATTGGCAAAGCGCTGCAGCCAGTCGACCGCCTCTTCGCCCAGGGGAATCAGGCGCTCGCGGTCGCCTTTGCCCACGATGCGCAATACGCCTTGATTCATGTTTATCTGATTGGCCTTCAGGTTGACCAGCTCGGACACACGCAGACCCGTGGCGTACAAGACCTCCAGCATCGAACGGTCGCGATGCCCGAGCGGGTCATCGACCTGGGGCGCCGCCAGCAGCGCCTCGACTTCCTCCTCGGTCAAGGACTTCGGCAACGAGCGGCCGATCTTGGGCATCGCGATCTGCGCCGTTGGATCCTCCTTGATCACTCCCTCGCGGATGAGGTAGCGATAGAAGCGCCGGAAGCTGGACAGCTGGCGCGCGGTGGAGCGCGGCCGCGCCCCGGCTTCCACGCGAAAGGCTATGAAAGCGAGCAGGTCCGCCCGGCCGGCATCGACACTGGAGGTTGCACGGGCCTGCAGCCAACGATCCAGCGCCATCAGGTCGGCGCGGTATGCGGACAGGGTATTCTGGGATAATCCCCGCTCCATCCATACGGCATCGAGAAAGCGGTCGATCGCCACGGCTGAGGGTGTCTGCAGCGTGTCCTGGGCGGTCCTCGAGTAAACTGTGGTTTTGGTAGCGGTGCTCATCGCCTTGGGGCTTGACGCTGAGGGGACCGGTCATGCTGGCCGGCACCCGGTGCGGTGCGGGCAGTATGCGCAAGCGGCTTGGATACCGTACGTGACAGTTATCACAGAACCCCCTTGCGGTTTACATAAAGAGAAACAGTTCACACAAAGTCGCCAGCGGCACGGCGCTACCCGGGCCGCCTCCGCACCTTGTTGATTCACGAGCCTTTGCCCATGCCCGAATCGCCAAAATCCCCGCTGCGAGAACTTGCGCACCTGATCTACGGCCTTTACGCCGTGACGGTCTTCGTGGTGTCCGGGTTGATCGCTTTCATCCTGGTCCTATTGCCCCTGAGCCTGACGGCCAGACGCCACGCCGCTCACCTGAGCGGACGCGTCTTCCTGCGGCTGGCGGGCATTGCGCTGGATCTCATCGACGCCCACAAATTGCCTCCGGGGCCGTGCGTCGTCGTTGCCAATCATGCCAGCTACCTGGACGGCGTGGTGCTGAAGGCCGCGCTGCCGGCGCGGTTTTCCTTCGTCATCAAAAAGGAAGTCAGCCGGGTGCCGATCGCGGGTCTGTTGCTGCGGCGCATCGGCTCGGAATTCGTCGATCGCTTCAATCGGCATGCCGGTGCGATGGACGCACGCAGGCTGATCAAGGCGGCCGATGCCGGGCAGGCACTGGTCTTCTTTCCCGAAGGGACGTTTCTCGCGCAGCCTGGCATCGGCAAGTTTCACACCGGAGCCTTCGCGATCGCGGTACGAGTCGGGCTGCCTGTCGTGCCAGTGGTCATCCGCGGCACGCGCTCGATTCTGCCCAGCGGCCGATTCCTGCCGCGACCCGGACGCATCGCGGTCCAGGTGCTGGCCGCGCTGCCGAGCCCCCCCGGGCTCGATCCGGTGGCGGCGGTCACGGCGAGCCGCGACCAGGCACGCATGCGCATTCTGGAGGTGCTGGACGAGCCCGATCTGCTGGGGAAGGACGGTCTGGCGGAACTCCAGGCGCGTCACTCGTGAATCGTTTGCGATCAGTCACTTGCATGAGGCGCAATCGTCCCCACATAGTTAATGAACGGCCGCGCAGCTTGACCGCCAGCGCTTGGTTGAGTACAAGCCCGGCCTCCTGTCGCAGACTTCATCGGAATACCCAATGAGCGAAGAGACCTACATCGTTGCCGCCCGCCGTACACCGATCGGCGCCTTCCAAGGGGCCTTGAGCCCGCTGACCGGTCCGCAGCTTGGCGCGGCCGCCGCGCAGGCCGCCATCCAGGACAGTGGCCTGAGCGCGGAGCAGATCGACGAGACGATCCTCGGCTGCGTGCTGATGGCCGGTATCGGCCAGGCGCCGGCCCGCCAGGCAGCGCTGGCCGCCGGAGTGCCGCAGAGCGTACCGGCGACCACGGTCAACAAGATGTGCGGCTCGGCCCTCAAGGCCGTGATGATGGCCAGCGACCAGATTCGCGCCGGCTCGGCTCAGGTGATCCTGGCAGGGGGCCTGGAATCGATGACCAATGCGCCCTACCTGTTGCCCAAGGCCCGCGCCGGCCTGCGCATGGGACACGCGCAGCTTATCGATCACATGTTTTTCGACGGCTTGCAAAGCCCTTTCGACGGCAAGATGATGGGCTTCTTCGCCGACGCCACCTCCAAGAAATACGGCTTTACGCGCCAGCAACAGGATGAATTCGCCGCCGAGTCGGTGCGCCGTGCGATGTCGGCCCTGGAAGCGGGCTATTTCGATGTCGAAGTCGCCCCCGTGACGGTGAAGGACCGCAAAGGCGAACGAGTCATCGCCCGCGATGAGACGCCGTTCAACTGCGATATCGACCGGATTCCGAAACTCCGGCCTGCCTTCGAGAAGGACGGCACGGTCACGGCGGCCAGCTCGTCCTCGATCTCCGATGGCGCCGCCGTGGTACTGGTCGCAGGCGCCGAGGCCGTGCGCCAGCACGACCTGCGCCCGCTCGCCCGCATCGTGGGCCATGCCAGCCATGCCCAGGCACCCGAGTGGTTCACGACCGCGCCTGTCGGCGCCATCCAGGCGGTGCTCGACAAGACAGGCTGGGCGGCGAATCAGGTCGACCTGTACGAGATCAACGAAGCCTTCGCCTGCGTCGCCATGGCGGCCATCCATGATCTGGGCCTGGACCATGCCCGCGTCAACGTGAACGGCGGCGCCTGCGCCCTCGGTCACCCCATTGGCGCGACTGGCGCGCGCATCCTGACGACGCTGATCCACGAATTGCGGCGTCGCGGCCAGAAGCGCGGCATCGCCTCGCTGTGCATCGGCGGCGGCGAAGCAGCAGCTCTGGCCGTCGAACTGCTCTGAGCGCAGGCCGGCGCCGGACTCGAATGCGAGTGCCTGCCATCCGGCGCCGCGCCGTCCGACAACTCCAGGGCACGTCATGCAATTGGAAGGAAAGCTGGTGGTCATTACCGGTGCCGGTCGCGGCATCGGTCGCGCCTTGGCCCTGGCGTTTGCCCAGAAACACGCCGACGTCGCTCTGCTCGACCTGAACCAGCCGGATCTGGATCAGACGCGCGCGCTGTGCGAGGCGCAGTCGGTGCGCGCCCGCACCTATCTGTGCAACGTCAGCCAAGAGCAGGACGTCGTAGATGCCCTGGACGCGGTGGTCGGGGAATTCTCCCGTCTCGATGTGATGATCAACAACGCCGGCATCACCCGGGATGCCTTGCTGATCAAGGTCGCGGACGGCAAGGTCGTGAACAAGATGTCGCTGCGGCATTGGAACAGCGTGCTCGATGTCAACCTGACCGGCGTCTTTCTCGGCGGGCGCGAAGCGGCAGCGCGCATGGTGGAACTCGGGCGTGGGGGGGTCATCATCAATACCTCCAGCATTTCGCGGGCCGGCAATGCCGGGCAATCGAACTACTCGGCCACCAAGGCGGGCGTCGCCGCCATGACGGTGGTCTGGGCGAAGGAACTTGCACGCTACGGCATTCGTACCGGCGCCATCGCTCCGGGCTTCACCAGAACGGAAATCCTGGATGCCATGAAGCCGGAAATGATCCAGCGCGCGCTGGAAGCCATACCGCTGGGACGCATGGCGGAGCCGGCCGAGATCGCGCACGCCGCCGTGTTCATTGCCGAAAACGACTATTTCTCCGGTCGCGTCATCGACGTCGACGCGGGCAATCGTCTTTGAGTCCCCAGAGAGCCTGTGGCAGCCGATAATCGGCGTTTGCCGGCACTCCGCCCCAGGAGCGGCCGTCCAGCAGGAGAAACGGCGCTACACTGTCGGGCGATGAAGAGAGCACGAGCATGAAACTGGAACGAGTGCGCGCCGTCATCACGGGCGGTGCATCGGGCTTGGGACACGCGGTCGCCCAGCGGCTGGTCCGCGCTGGCGCCAAGGTGGCCTTGCTCGACGTCAACGAACTCGCCGGCCAGGCCGCCGCACAGGCCTTGGGCGCGTCCGCGTCCTTCCAGGCTGTCGATGTCACCGACGAGGCCGCCGTCGAGGCCGCCATCGCGCAGGCGCACAGCGACCTGGGTGGATTGAATCTGGCGCTCAACTGCGCCGGCGTCGGCTGGGCCCGTCGCCTGGTCAACAAGGACGGCCCGATGCCGGGCGACTTCTTTCGCCAGGTGATCCAGATCAATCTGCTGGGCACGCTGCTGGTGTCCAAGACCGCCGCTGCGTGGATGCAGCGCAATCCGGCAGACGAGGAAGGCGAGCGCGGCGTGATCGTCATGACGGCCTCGGTGGCCGCGTTCGACGGCCAGATCGGCCAAGTGGCCTATGCCGCCTCCAAAGGCGGCATCGTAAGCATGACATTGCCCATGGCGCGCGACCTGTCCTCCAGCGGCATACGTGTGATGACGATCGCACCTGGCATTTTTCGCACGCCGATGATGGCGTCGCTGCCGCAGGAAGCGCAGGACTCCCTGGGCAGGCAGGTGCCGTTCCCGCCGCGCCTGGGCCGGCCCGAGGAATATGCCGCACTGGTTGCGCACATTTGCGAGAACACGATGCTGAACGGTGAATGCATCCGTCTGGATGGCGCGATCCGCATGGCGCCGAAGTAGGAGGCTCTGGAGAACATGACCGAACGTGAAGTGATGGAGTACGACGTCGTCATCGTCGGCGCGGGCCCGGCCGGGCTTGCCTGTGCGATCCGACTGAAGCAACTCAAGCCCGATACCAATATCTGCGTGCTCGAGAAGGGCTCGGCAGTGGGTGCTCACTCGCTATCCGGCGCCGTGCTGGAACCTGCCGCGCTGGAACAACTGCTACCAGGCTGGCAGACGCAATACAGCGGCATGAAGGTACCGGCGGCGCAGGACGATGTGCGGCTCATGACCCGCAGCGGCTCATTCAAGCTCCCCGGTTGGGCCGTCAATCTGTCGCCGATGAACAATCACGGCAACTTCATCATCTCGCTGGGACAACTTGCGCCCTGGCTGGCGGAGCAGGCAGAGCAACTGGGCGTCGATGTGTTTCCGGGCTTCGCCGCGGCGGAAGCCCTGTATCACGAGAACGGCGCAGTCAAGGGTGTTCGCATCGGTGACATGGGCCTGGAGAAGGATGGTACTCCCGGGCCGAACTACGCCCCTGGCGTGGACATCCATGCCGGCACGACCGTGATCGCGGAAGGATCGCGCGGCTCCATCGCGAAGTGCCTGATCGCCAAATTCAATCTGCGCGATGGCGTCGATCCACCCACCTTTGGCTTAGGGTTCAAGGAGCTATGGCAGCTGCCGCCGGGTCGCGTCCAGCCGGGGCGCATCGAGCACGCCTTCGGCTGGCCATTGGACACGCAGACCTACGGTGGCAGCTTCGTCTACCATCTCGACAACGACCGGGTCTACGTCGGCTACGTCGTCGGGCTGAACTACAAGGACCCGAGGCTCAAGCCGTTCGAGGCGTTCCAGCAATTCAAGCATCATCCGCGTATCAAGCCCCTGCTCGAGGGCGGCGAAATCCTCTCCGCCGGCGCGCGCACGATCGCCGCTGGCGGCTACCAGTCGTTGCCTAAGCTGGAGATGCCCGGTGCGCTGCTGATCGGGGATGCCGGCGGCACCTTGAATGTTTTCAAGATCAAGGGCATTCATCAGGCGATCCGTTCCGGCGTCGCGGCCGCCGAGCATTTGTCCGAACACGGCAGCAGTGCCGGCTACGACGCGCGTTGGCGCGCCTCCGCAGGACATCGTGAGCTGCGCGCCGTGCGCAACTTCAAGCCTGCCTTCAAGCGCGGCTTGTATTTCGCCATGCTCAACGCCGGCATCGAGGCGCTGCTGAAGGGCAAGACGCCCTGGACCTTGCGCAATACCGCCGACTGGTCGTCGCTGGAAAAACTCGATCAGTACGCCTCCCCGGATCGGGGCTGGGGCGAGCGCTCCCTGGCGCCGCGGGACCGGCTCGCATCGGTGTTTTTCGCCGGCAACGTGCACGATGAATCGCAGCCCGTGCATCTGAAAGTGGCCGATACTTCCATCTGCGTCGGGCGCTGCACCATCGAATACGGCAACCCCTGCGAAAAATTCTGTCCGGCCGGGGTCTATGAAATAGTCGATGACGGCCAGAGCGGGCGGCGCCTGCAGATCAACGCCGCCAACTGCGTGCATTGCAAGGCCTGTGACATCAAGGATCCGTACGAAATCATCACCTGGACGACGCCAGAGGGCGGCTCGGGGCCGAACTATCAGAATCTGTAGCGCAAGCTGCCTGGAAGCGGCTCCTGTGAAATCACTGCCACCGGCGCCCTCGCGCGGCGAAGCCGCTCATGGGCGGCGCAAGGCGCAAAGGCGGCGGCGCTCGCGCATCATCCCTGCCAGGCGCGCCTGATGCCCGCGCCGTCGATGGACGCGCTGTATCGGCGCGAGTGCGCTCGCCTGGGATATCGGCCCGATCCGGCGCAGCAACACGTCGTGACACTGCTGGAGGATCTGCGGCAGCGGCTGATCGCACCGGCGCCGCGCCGCGGTTTGCGCGCGCGCCTGCTCAAGGGCCTGCTGGCGCGCAAACCGCACTCATTGCAGCGCGGCCTGTATCTGTGGGGCGGCGTCGGCCGCGGCAAGACCTGGCTCATGGATCTGTTCTTCCAGACGCTGCCATTTCGCGACAAGCAACGCAGCCATTTCCATCGCTTCATGCAATTCGTCCATGATGAATTGAGGAAGCATGCGGATCATGCCGATCCGCTCGAACTGGTGGCCGACAAGATTGCGCACAAGACGCGCATTCTGTGTTTCGACGAACTGTTCGTCGCCGATATCGCCGACGCCATGCTGTTGGGCAATCTTTTCCGAGGCTTGTTCGAACGTGGCGTGACCCTGGTCGCCACCTCCAACGTAGCGCCCGATGGCCTGTACCGGGATGGATTGCAGCGCGCCCGGTTCCTGCCTGCCATCGAACTGCTCAAGCAGCATACGCAGGTGGTGCATCTGGACGGCGGCGCGGACTATCGGTTGCGCCTGCTGGAGCGCGCCACCACTTGGTTCGATGCCCAGGACGGCGAATCCCGCCGCGCACTGGAAGAGCTGTTCGACGCCATGGCGGGCGAACCGGGCGCCACCGCCTCGACCCTGGTCTTGAATCATCGCCGCCTGCATGCAAAGCGAGAGGCGGACGGCGTGATCTGGTTCAGTTTCAAGGAACTGTGCGATGGTCCTCGAGGGCAAGCGGACTACATCGAAATCGCGCGCTGCTATCACACGGTATTCCTGAGCGAAATCCCGGCGCTGGCGACCGAATCGGACAACCAGGCGCGCCGCTTCATTACGCTGGTGGATGAATTCTACGATCGCGCCGTCAAGCTGATCGTCTGCGCCGCCAAACCGGCACACGCACTGTATGCCGGTTCGAAGCTTGCCTTCGAGTTCGAGCGCACCAGCAGCCGTCTGATCGAAATGCAATCGCAGGAATACCTCGCCCGCCCCCACCAGCCGTAGGCAACTGCTCGTGGCGGCCGGAAGGCGCACCGCCAGGTCTCAAGACATTCAGCGGGCCGCCTCGGCCAATCTCGCGCCCATGGGAGATCGCTCGCCGTGTGCGGCGCCGCCAGCCATTTCCCGCACCCGCGCCGCCAATTTGCGATTGAAGGGATTGTCGGGCCTGAGTTGCGTGCGTTCGGCGATCAGTGCCCGCGCCAGGCCCGCCTGGCCGGCACGCAGCGCCGCTTCGACCAGCGTCAGATGAATCAGGTCGCGCTGGGCATGGCTGCCGCCAAAGCGACTGGCAATGGTGCGGATCGGCAGCAGCAAGCTGACGGCATCGCGGTAGTGCTCCGCGGCAAAGGCGACGATTGCGCACGCCAGCGGCAGTCCCACCTCTTTGGTCATCATCGCGTTGGTATCGGCTTGACCAGCCTTGCGCGTCATCGCATCGACGGTCCGTTGCGCCAGATCGAATCTGTGCGCCCCGGCGAACGCCATCACCGCATGCACGTCGTTGAAGGCATAGTACGCATCCTCGAGGCAAGGCTCCCAACGCGCTACCAGATCCTGCCAGCGAGAGCCGGCATCGATGCCGCGGCTGTGCAATCGCCACAGCAATGCGGAGGCATCGATCATTTCCAGCGGCACATGGGAATCGGATGCGCCGATGCACTGATCGTACAGTTCCAGCACTTGCGTGTAGTGGCCCAGGTCCATGTGGAACAGCGCCAAGTGCCACCAATTGTGAACCGCCAGGCCATTGTTCGGCGCCCAGTCCCGCGCGCTGCCGCTCAGCCACTCGATGCCCTCATGCAGCCTGCCTTGCATCTCCATCACATGGGCCGCGGCATGCACCGCCCAGGGGTCGCGGGGGTTGAGCGACAACGCCCGGCGCGCGGCCTCCTCGGCTTGCGTATAGAGGGCCGTTTCCTCCAGGCCGAAAGCGTACATGCCGAGCACATACCCGTAGCCTGGCATGCAGGGCGTCCACACTGGCAGCACCTGGGCAATGCGGTCACGCAGCATGGACGAGGCGCCGAGGAAGAAATCACCTACGTGAGCGATCTGCAGTGCCAGCAGATCGTGCGGATAGTCGAGCAAAATATCGCCGTAGCGAGCAACCGCTGTGGCGAAGTCACCCTCCAGCCATGTCCTTGCCGCCCCCAGGTGGGCACGCTCCCGGTCGTTCGCGTGCCCTGCCAACGCCTCCCCGGCCTTGACGCATTGCGCCAGCTGCGGCACCGCGGCACGATCGGAGCTCAGAATCATCAGGCCTGCCTGCAGGCAATGTCCCATGACGAAGTCCGGCTCCTCCTCCAGCGCCTGCTGGATCGTCGCCAGCGGATCCAGAAAATAGCTCACCGACAAGTCGAGTGCCTGTTCGTAGCGCTGCAGCGAGACGGCATTGCGGGTCGAAGTGGGACAACCGCGCGCATCATGAAGCGACATGAATATCTCCCGGTATATAAGTCAATGAATCGGCCAGCGCGAATGCTAGGGACCGCGCGTAACGAAAAGGTCTCGACAGCCGCGAAAAAAACGTGAAAATGATGTCCCGGTTGCGACAGGACGTTGTTTTGGGCGAGCTGTACTTGCAAGTGCTGGGAGCGTTGCGCCTCCAGGATGCGGCGGGCGAGGAGATCCGCATCACCTCGCGCAAGGCACGCGCCCTGCTCGCTTATCTGGCAATACGCGCCGGTGCGACGCACAGTCGCCAGCAACTCTCGGCAATGCTGTGGGAAGAGGCGGACGAGGAGCTTGCACGCACCAGCCTGCGGCAGGTCCTGACCGTGCTGCGCAAGGCGATGCGCGTCCGGGCCGCACTGCGGGTGGACGCCGAATCGGTGGCGCTGGATACCACGGTCGTCGTCACCGATCTGGCCGCCTTCCGTGACGCGCTCGCCGCCGGCACTCGCGCTTCGTTTCAGGATGCGATCGCGCGCTACCGCGGCGAATTGCTCGAAGGCTTCGACGCCCGCTCGAGCACCTTCGACGAATGGCTGAGCTCGCAGCGCATCGTTCTGCGCCAGCAGATGAGCGATGCGCTGCAGCAGCTGACGCAGTTGTGTGCCGCCAACGACGACACCGACGGCGCCCTCAACGCCTGCTCGCGGCTGGTGGCCCTGGAACCTCTCAACGAAGCGGCCCACCGCACATTGATGCGCCTGCATGCCGCGCGCTACCGTTATACGGAAGCGCTGCAGCAGTATCGGCGTTGCAGGGCAGTGCTGCGGCGCGAGCTCGACGTGGCCCCCGACCCCGCAACCGAACAGCTCTACCGCGCACTGATGCGCCAGCGCCGCGCGGCGCTGGCAACCGATCCCGTGTCCGGACCGCTGTCGAGCGCCGGCGAGCCTGCCGCGCCATCGGATCCGGCGCCACAGGCCGAACTCGATGTCGCTGCCATGCGTTCAGGACGAATCGGACTGCGTGATGCCGCCATTCTGGTCGTGCGCCTGGAAGGCCTGCTCGGACTCGAGGCCAGGCTGGATCCCGAAGAATCTCACGCCCTGTCCCTGGCATTCCAGAATCGAGTGCAAGACGCCGTCCGGGAATTCGGCGGCTTGGCAGACCACCGCGTGGGTTCCAACGTAGTGGCCGTGTTCGGGCTCCCCGTTGCACGAGGCAACGAAGCGGAACGAGCAGCCGGCGCCGCGCTGCGCCTACGCGACGGCAATGCTCATCAGCCCTGGCCGGTGGCGGCATCGGCGGCCGACTCGCTGTCCTTGCGCTTTGGCATCGCCGTCGGACAAATCGTTTGCACTGCCGAGCCGTTCCCCATCAGCGGCCAGACGGCGCACTTGGCGCACGCACTTGCCTCCCAGGCTGCGAACGGCGAGATACTCGTGTCGGAGGAGCTGCGCCATGCGCTCGCCGATCGCGCCCAGGTAGAGCCCCACGCCGGCATCGGCGATCAGGATTCGACTCGCCGGCCCATCTCGAGCTGGCGGTTGCAAGCCTTGCGCCGGACCGGCGCCGACCCGAGGCCGTTTGTCGGCCGACGCCCGGAGCTGGCCATGGCTCTGGCGGCATTGGATCGTTGCGCCAACGAACGGCGCGGACGCACTGTCGTCCTGCGCGGCGAGGCGGGCATCGGCAAGACGCGGCTGCTGGACACCATCCGCGACGCCGCTCACCGCCGCGGCGTGGCCGTGCACGCCGCGCAAATATTCGACTTCGGCCAATCGCTGGCGCGACGTCCGATCACGGCCTTGGCACTGAGCCTGCTCGAGATCTGTGCCGATGCGCCCATGGCAGAGCGCAGCCGCGCGGTTCACCGGCTGTGTTGCGAACAGGGCAATATCGATCAGATCATTTTTCTCAGCGAATTGATCGATGCGCCGCTGGATGCGGAACGCAGTAAGTTCGCCGAGGCGATGGACATCGCCGTGCGCCGGCGCGGGCGAATGCTGGCCTTGGCTCGCCTCATCGAGTCGGCGGCGCAACGCACCCCTCTGATGCTGATCATCGAGGACGCACATTGGGCGGACAGCGAAGAAGCGGCGCAATCGAGCGAGATCGCCGCCACCATTGCCGGCTGTGCGGCGCTGCTTGTCCTGTCCACCAGGCCCGAGGGCGATCCCATCGATACCGCCTGGCGCGCGCGAGCGCGCAATTGTCCGATCACCACCATAGACCTGGCGCCACTTACAACGCAGGAAGCGCAAGCGCTCGCTGCGCACTATCCGCGGATCGCTCCAGCGGCGACCGCCGCCTGCATTCGCCGAGCGGAAGGATATCCGCTGTTCCTGGATCAGTTGTTGCGCACGGCGACGGCCGGCTTTGCCAGCCTGCCAGGGTCGGTGCGCGCAATCGTTGCAGCGCGGGTCGATCGCCTGAGCGCACAGGATCGACTTGCGGCGCATGCCGCCGCGGTACTGGGGCATCGGGTCGCCGTGCGGCCCCTGCGCCACATGATTGCCGATGAGCACTACCAGCCGACGCGCCTGCTCGAAGCCGGGCTGGTGTATGGCGACGGCGCCGAACTGGCGTTCACGCACGCCCTGTTCAGGGATGCGATCTACGAGTCCCTGCTGAAGTCGCAGCGCTGCACGCTGCACCGGGCGGCTGCGGAATGGTTCGCCGGCAACGAGGCGGCACTGTGTGCGGACCATCTGGCCGCGGCCGGCGATGAACGCGCGGCGAGCGCCTATCTGGACGCTGCCGTCGGTGAGCAAGGAGGATTGCGGCTCGAGCGTGCGTTGGCCTTGGCGAGCAAGGGCGCCTCCTTGGCGCGTGAACGGGCCCTGCTGTACCGCAGCCGCCTGCTGCTTGGGGAATTGAAGCTCCAGTCGGGACTCACGCACGAAGCGCTGGCGGCGTATCGCGAGGCGCTCGATGCCGCCGTTGGCGTCAATGAGCTCGGTGCCGCCATTGGCGGCAATGAGCAGGGACAGGCGTGGTTCGGTATCGCCTCCGCGCTGCGGGTCCTGGACCGTCACCAGGATGCACTCGAGGCACTCGATCGCGCCGAGGCGGCCATGGGCACAACCATCGATGCCCGCTCGCGCGCGCGCCTGTGCACATTGCGCGGCAATCTCTGTTTTCCGCTCGGGCGGCTCGATGCCTGCCTGCAGGCTCACGAGCAGGCTCATCGGTTGGCGCTGCAAGCCGAGTCGCCCGCGGACATCGCCCGCGCACTGGGCGGGTTGGGCGATGCCTACTACCAGCGCGGACGCATGCTGACCGCCGGAGAATATTTTTCCCAGTGCGTGCGTCAGGCGCGCGAGCATGACCTGCTCGCGGTGCTGCTCGCCTATCTACCGATGCTCGCCCTGACACAGTCCTATGGCGGCAACCCGTCTGCCGCACGCCCTGGCCTCGACGAAGCCATCGAGCTGGCGCGCCGCATCGCAGACCGACGCGGAGAACTGCTCGCTCGGCTGTGCATGGCTGCAGCACTGCAAATGCAGTCCCGGATGGAAGAATGCCGCGATTGCGCCTTGCGGGCGCTGGAACTTGCCGCACAGCTCGGGGCCCAGCGTTTCGAGGCCGAGGCGTTGAGCACGATTGCCATCACACTGCTCGCGAGCGATCGCACCGAAGCCCTGCGACTGGGCGAGCAAGCGCTGCGAGTGGGACGGGATACCGGCAACATGTCCTACTGCGGACCGGTGCTGCTCAGCATCGTGGCGCGAATCACCGAGAATGCGAGGCGGCGCGCAGAGCTGTTGGCGGAAGGCGAAGCCCTGCTCAAAGGCGGCTGCGTCAGTCATTGCTATCTGGAGTTCTACGCCCATGCCATCGAAGTCGGCCTGGCGACGCATGCCTGGCAAGACACGCGACGCTATGCCTTCGAGCTGCAGGCCTACACGGCCGCCGAACCGCTGCCACTGACCGATTTGTTCATCCGGCGCGCGCGCCTGCTGGCCGATCTGGGTGAGCATGACGATGCCGGCACGCGCCAGGCGCTGGGGTCGCTGGGCGAGGAATGCCGTCGCATGAAGGTGTTCGCCGCGCTGCCGGCCATCGAGGCGGCGCTGCAGGCCGCCCCGGTCTAGATCTCGAATGCGGCGGTGGTTTTGGCGCGGACGTCTTCGGCGCTCACGCCTGGCGCGGTCTCGATCAGGCGAAATCCGGAATGGCGATCGGGGCGGGAAAAGACCGCCAGGTCGGTGATGATCATGTCGACCACATTGGCACCGGTCAGCGGCAGCTCGCAGCGGGGCTTGATCTTGGCGCCGCCATCCTTGGAGGTGTGCTCCATCACCACCACCACGCGCTTGACGCCGGCGACCAGATCCATCGCGCCGCCCATGCCCTTCACCATCTTGCCCGGCACCATCCAATTGGCCAGGTCTCCCTGTTCGCTGACCTCCATCCCACCCAGGATCGACAGGTCGATGTGACCGCCGCGGATCATGCCGAAGCTGTCGGCGGAAGAAAAGTAGGACGAGATAGGCAGTTCGGTGATGGTCTGCTTGCCGGCGTTGATCAGGTCCGGATCTTCCTCCCCTTCGAACGGGAATGGACCCATGCCCAGCATCCCGTTCTCCGACTGGAGCACGACCTTCATTCCATCCGGAATGTAGTTCGCGACCAGGGTCGGAATTCCGATGCCGAGGTTCACGTAGAAGCCGTCTTTGAGTTCCTGCGCCGCGCGCGCGGCCATCTCATCTCGAGTCCAGGGCATTGTCTTACCTTGTTAAGCTGCTTGCTGCGGATGACCTATCGCGCCTGCGCCGCGCCGGCACGGCCGATGATTCAGGCCGCACTACGCTTGCGTACCGTGCGTTGCTCGATCGACTTGAGGTAGTTCTCGCCACGAACGATGCGCTGCACGAAAATTCCCGGCGTATGAATGCCGTCCGGATCCAGCACGCCAGGCTCCACCAGTTCCTCGACCTCGGCGATCGTCACACGAGCGGCAGTGGCCATCATCGGGTTGAAATTGCGCGCGGTCTTGCGATAGACCAGATTTCCCTCTGAATCGCCCTTCCACGCCTTCACGATCGCCACGTCCGCGGTAAGACCTGTTTCCAGGACCCAGGTTTCATCCTCGATGACCCGCTGCTCCTTGCCTTCGGCGACGATGGTCCCCGCGCCGGTGCGGGTGTAGAACCCGTATATGCCCGCCCCACCCGCACGAATGCGCTCGGCCAGGGTGCCCTGCGGATTGAACTCCAGCTCCAGCTCGCCTGCCAGATACTGGCGCTCGAATTCCTTGTTCTCGCCCACGTAGGATGAAACCATCTTGCGGATCTGGCGCGACTTCAGCAGCTTGCCGAGCCCGAACTCATCGACCCCGGCGTTGTTGGATATGATGGTGAGCCCGCGCGCTCCCGTGTCGCACAGCGCGTCGATCAGATTCTCCGGGATACCGCACAGGCCGAAGCCGCCCGACATCACCGTGATGTCGTCGCGTATCACGCCATCGAGCGCCGCCTTGGCGCTCGCATAGACCTTGGTCGCTTGTGTCATTTCGAGCCTGTCAACGGTTAGCCGGAATTCATTGGGTGCCAGCCAGGATTGTAACCTCCCGCAGTGCAGAAACCATAGCCGTGACGATCCCTGGCGCGCAATGCGAGCCGCCGCTGAAATCAGGCGGCATCGGCCTTCGCTTCCGGATCGTAGCCGAGATTCGGGGACAGCCAACGCTCGGCTTCCTCCAGTGAAATCTTCTTGCGTGCGGCGTAGTGCCTCACCTGGTCGAGGCCTATCTTGCCGACGGCGTAATAGCGCGACGCAGGATGCGAGAAATACCAGCCGCTGACGGCGGCCGTGGGGTACATCGCGAACGACTCGGTGAGCTCGATGCCGGCATTGCCCAGCGGATCGATCAGCTGCCACAGCGTCGCCTTCTCGGTATGGTCCGGACAGGCAGGATAGCCAGGCGCCGGCCTGATGCCGCGATAGGTCTCCTTGATCAGCTGTTCGTTCGTGAACTGCTCATCGGGGGCGTAGCCCCAGAATTCGCGGCGCACGCGTTCGTGCATGCGCTCGGCGAACGCTTCGGCAAAGCGATCCGCCAATGCCTTGAGGATAATGCTGGAGTAATCGTCGTGCTCCTGCCGGAAGCGTTCCAGGTGCGGCTCGATGCCTATGCCTGCCGTAACGGCAAAGGCCCCGATATAGTCGCGCACGCCCGAGTCCTTCGGTGCGATCAAGTCGGCCAGGGCATCGTGCGTCTGTCCCCTCGGCTTGCCCTTCTGCTGTCGCAGGAAGTGCAGGCGCGCGATCGGGCGGGAGCGCGAATCGTCGGCATACACTTCCACATCATCGTCATCGACGCTGTTCGCCGGAAACAAGCCGATGACACCACGCGCGCTCAGCCAGCGCTCCTGCACGATCCGCCTCAGCATGCGCCGCGCGTCCGCGTACAGACTGCTGGCCTGCTCGCCAACCGTCGCATCCGTCAGGATTTCCGGGAACGTGCCTCTGAACTCCCAGGCATTGAAGAACGGCATCCAGTCGATATAACGCGTCAAGTCCTCGAGCGAGAAGTCCTCGAAGACCCGCAGGCCCAGGAATTTCGGTATCGGCGGCCGGTAGCTGTCCCAGCCGCCATGCAGACGGTTCGCGCGTGCCTCGGCGATCGTGAGCTGCGGCGCCTTGGTCTTCTTGCCATGGTGCTGCTCACGGCGCACGGCATGGTCGGACTTCACCTTGGCCACGAACGCTGCGCGTGTCTGGGCATTGACCAGTTGCTGGCAAATGCCGACCGAGCGCGAAGCATCCTTGACGTAGACCACCGGGCCCTTGTACTGCGGGTCGATCTTGACGGCCGTATGCGCTGGCGAGGTGGTCGCGCCGCCAATCAACAGCGGCAACTCCAGTCCCTGGCGCTGCATCTCACGGGCAACATGCACCATCTCATCCAAGGACGGCGTGATCAGCCCGGAGACGCCGATCATATCCGCCCCTTCGCGGCGAGCAGTCTCCAGAATCCGCTCGCAAGGGACCATCACGCCCAGGTCGATGACGTCGAAATTATTGCATTGAAGCACGACACCGACGATGTTCTTGCCGATATCGTGCACGTCGCCTTTGACGGTCGCCATGATGATCTTGCCATTGGAGCGCGAAGCTGATTCGCCAGCGGCCGCCTTGTGCGCTTCGATGAACGGGATCAAGTGCGCCACGGCCTTTTTCATCACGCGCGCCGATTTCACCACTTGCGGCAGGAACATCTTGCCGGCGCCGAACAAGTCGCCGACCACGTTCATGCCGTCCATCAGCGGGCCTTCGATCACGTGCAAGGGGTGCGCGAACTCATGCCGCGCTTCCTCGGTGTCGGCCACCACGAATTCATCGATGCCTTTGACCAGCGCGTGCTCCAGCCGCTTGACGATCGGCCAGCTGCGCCACGCCAGGTCCTCGACTTTCTTTACGCCTGCCTCGCCCTTGTAGCGCTCGGCGATCTCCAGCAGACGCTCGGTGCCGTCGCTGCGTCGATTCAGGATCACGTCCTCCACGCGCTCGCGCAGCTCGGGATCGATATCCTCGTAGATCGCCAGCTGGCCGGCGTTCACGATGCCCATGGTCATGCCGGCCTTTATGGCGTGGTACAGGAACACCGAGTGCATTGCTTCGCGCACCCGATCGTTGCCGCGGAACGAGAAGGAAACATTGCTCACTCCGCCGCTGATGTGAGCGTGTGGGCAGGCCTGCTTGATGGCCGCGATGGCCTCGATGAAATCGTGCGCGTAGTTGTTGTGCTCTTCGATTCCCGTCGCAATCGCGAAGATGTTCGGGTCGAAGATGATGTCACCAGGGAGAATGCCGACCTGCTGCGTCAATATCCGGTACGAACGCTCGCAGATCTGCACCTTGCGGGTGACCGTATCGGCCTGCCCCTGCTCGTCGAAGGCCATGACCACCACGGCCGCGCCATAGTCGCGGACTTTGCGCGCCTGCTCCAGGAACGCGGCCTCGCCTTCCTTGAGGCTGATGGAGTTGACGATGCCCTTGCCCTGAATGCGCTTCAGGCCGGTCTCGATGACCGACCATTTGGACGAGTCGATCATGATCGGCACGCGCGAGATGTCCGGCTCGCAGGCGATCAGATTGAGAAAACGGACCATGGCCGCTTCCGAATCGAGCATGCCTTCGTCCATGTTGATGTCGATCACTTGCGCGCCGCTTGCAACCTGCTGGCGCGCGACATCCAGCGCCGCATTGTAGTCGTCGGCCTCGATCAGGCGCCGGAACTTCGCCGAGCCGGTCACATTGGTGCGCTCGCCGACGTTCACGAACAGGGTGTCTGGTCCGATGTTCAGCGGCTCCAGGCCGGATAGCCGGCAACGCGGCTCGATCTGCGGCGCCTTGCGCGGCGGGAGCCCCTCGACGGCTTGGCGAATGTGCTTGATGTGCTCCGGCGTGGTGCCACAGCAGCCCCCCACCAGGTTGACCAGCCCGCTGGCGGCGAACTCACGAATCAGTTCGGCCGTCTCGCAGGCGGCCTCGTCGTATTCGCCGAAGGCATTCGGCAACCCGGCGTTCGGATAGGCGCTGACATGGACATCGGCGATGCGCGACAGCTCTTCGATATAGGGCCGCAGTTGCTTGGCGCCCAGCGCGCAATTCAAGCCGACGGCGCACGGGCGGGCGTGTCGCACGGAGTTCCAGAATGCTTCGGTGGTCTGGCCGGACAGCGTGCGTCCCGAGGCATCGGTGATCGTGCCCGAGATGATGATCGGCAGGTCCTCGCCTGCCTCATCCAACGCCTGGCGCACCGCGAAAATCGCCGCCTTGGCATTCAAGGTATCGAAGATCGTCTCGATCAGAAGCAGATCGACGCCGCCCTCCAGCAGGGCGCGCGCGCCCACCAGATAGGTCTGTGCCAGTTGATCGAAGTCGATGTTGCGAAAGGCCGGGTCATTCACATTCGGCGACAAGGATGCGGTGCGATTCGTCGGGCCGAGGGCGCCGGCGACGAACCGGACCTGCCCGGTGCGCTGCGTGAACTCATCGGCCGCCTTGCGCGCGATCCGTGCCGCCGCCAGGTTGATGTCGTACACGGCATCTTCCGTAGCGTAATCGGCCTGCGAGGGATAGTTGGCGGTGAAGGTATTGGTCTCGACGATATCCGCGCCCGCTTCCAGGTAAGCGGTGTGGATCTGCTCGATCACCTCCGGGCGGGTCAGCACCAGGATGTCGCTGTTGCCTTTCAGATCGCAGGACCAGGACTTGAACCGTTCACCGCGATAGTCTTCCTCCGTCAGGCCATAGCCCTGGATCATGGTCCCCATGCCGCCATCGAGCACCAGTATGCGCTCGCCCAGCAGACGGTGAAATTCAGCGACTCGTTCGGCGCGCGGGATGATGGTAGGCATAAGCTTGCAACTCATGATCAGGAAAGGAGGGGGCAGCACGACGGCGGCGGCAACCGCCTTGCTGCCGCATAGCCTGTGATGCGGCCAGGCCGATCGTTTGGGGCGGGTGCGCTCATAGCCTCAGGCGCTGGCCGCCTGCGTCGCCACCGGACGTACGTCCAGGGCATGGCAAATCGCATACGTCAGCTCGGAGCGATTCAGCGTGTAGAAATGAAACTCCTCGACGCCGTGCTGCTGCAGTGCCTGCACTTGCTCGATGGCAACGGCCGCTGCGATCAGGCGACGGGTATCAGGATCTGCATCCAGTCCGTCGAAGCGGTGCACCAGCCAGTCCGGCACGCCAGCGCCACAGCGCTGCGCCATGCGAAACATCTGCGGAAAGCGTGTGATCGGCAGGATGCCTGGCACGATGCTGGCGCCGATCCCCGAGGCTGCGCACTGGTCCCGGAAGCGCAGGTACGCCTCGGGATCGAAAAAGAACTGCGTAATGGCGCGCTCCGCGCCTGCATCGAGCTTCGCCTTCAGATTCTCGAGTTCGAATGCCGCGCTCGGCGCCTCGGGATGTATTTCAGGATAGGTTGCGACGGAAATCTCGAAGTCGGCAATCGACTTCAGGCCCTTCACCAGATCGACCGCATAGGCAAAGCCGTCCGGGTGCGGGGTATAGCGAGACGCGCCCTGCGGCGGATCGCCGCGCAGCGCCACGATATGACGAATGCCGTGCGCCCAGTAGGAGCGTGCGACGTCGAGTATCTCCTCGCGCGGCGCCCCGACGCAGGTGAGATGCGGCGCCGCCGTCAGCGCGGTCGTGCGCTGGATGCGCGTGACGATGTTATGCGTCCGCTCGCGTGTCGAGCCGTCGGCGCCGTAGGTGACGGACACGAACCGCGGTTGCAGCGAGGTCAGTCGCTGCACGGATTGCCACAGGACCTGCTCCATCTGCTCGTCCTTCGGCGGGAAAAACTCGAACGACACCGTGGGTCGCCCACGCAGGCGACTGACGGCATCGCCGATTCGGTCCTTGAGTTGTTCGATTGACATCGAAATCTCGCCCCTTTTTATGTACTGGCTTTATTCTCTGCCGCGCAGGCTGCCCGG
>JBEBRC010000024.1:0-26473 GCA_040395055.1 Steroidobacter denitrificans | reverse complement strand
GCCCTTCGCCGGCCGTGGATCCGACTCAAGGCCGGCGAAAGGGCCGTGAGAGGGGTGGGTACAACGAATATCGGTACGAGACCGCCTGTGATGCCGAGGGGTCGGGCGCAGTGACAGCCGGGGGAGGGCTGGATGCGACGAATACCGGTACGAGATCGCCCGATGTAATGCCGGCGTGACGGGGTCTGTCAACTTGATCCGGCGCCCATGGTTGACAGGCGCGGGAGTGCTGCGAATACTGCGGCGCCCCGCCTTCATCGCGATCAACCCTGCAGGATTCCACGCTTCATGAGCTGCGCCGACCCCTTACGCACCGCCGAACATTCGCCTGCCACCGCCTTCCAGGCGCAACGCCAGCCGCCAAATCAGGCCGCCACGGCGCGAATCGAGCCCAGCCAGCTCGGCGCGGTACGCAACGACTGGTCGCTGGAGGAAGTGCGCGCCCTGTTCGCCCTGCCATTCGCCGATCTGATTTTTCATGCCCAAAGCGTGCATCGGCAGAACTTCGACCCGAACCAGGTGCAAGTCAGCACCTTGCTGTCCATCAAGACCGGCGCCTGCCCGGAAGACTGCGCCTACTGCTCGCAAAGCATTCGCTTCAAGACGGGGCTGGAGTCGGAGCCGCTGATGCAGCTGGATGAGGTGCTGGAGAAGGCCAGGCAGGCGAAGGCGAGCGGCGCGACGCGCTTCTGCATGGGCGCCGCCTATCGCAGCCCCAAGCCCAAACAATTGGCGCAGATCGTCGAGATGGTGAAGGGCGTGCGCGCACTGGGCATGGAGACCTGCGCCACTTTGGGGATGGTCACGCCCGATCAGGCGCGCGAGCTCAAGCAAGCGGGGCTCGACTACTACAACCACAATCTGGACACTTCCGAGTCCCACTACGCCAAAGTCATCACCACGCGCACCTACCAGGATCGGCTCGATACCCTGCAGGCGGTGCGGGAGGCAGGCATCAATGTGTGCTGCGGCGGGATCCTGGGACTGGGCGAAACACAGCTCGATCGCGCCCAGCTGCTGCATACCCTGGCCACCCTGCCGGAGCATCCGCAGAGCGTGCCCATCAACCAGCTGATGCAGGTGCCGGGCACGCCGCTGCATGGCGCCGAGGCACCCGATCCGCTGGATTTCGTACGCGTCATCGCCGTGGCGCGGCTGCTGATGCCACGCGCCCACGTGCGCCTGTCGGCCGGCCGCAACGAGATGAGCGATGAAACCCAGGCGATGTGCTTCCTCGCTGGCGCCAATTCGATCTTCTATGGTGAGAAGCTGCTGACGACCGACAATCCGGACCAGCATCACGATCACCGCCTGTTCGAGCGCCTGGGCATCAGGCCGGAGGCCCGCCCCCAGTGCGTATCGTCCGAAGTTGACTGAAGCCTGCCGCTGCGGCACAAGCGGCGCTGCCGATGGTCGGCCCTGGAGGTCGGCTTGGCGCGCCTGGCTCGGCGCGCAAGGGTTCGACGCCGCAGCGCAGGCGCCAGAAGCCCGCACCCAGCTTCCGCCGCTGGCCAGCGCAGGATCGACATGATTCCCGACGATGAATTCTTCCTTGATCCACGAGTGGTGCGGCGAGCATTCGACCGCGCTGCCGCCAGCTACGATTCGGCGGCGGGGGTACAAAGCGAGATCCGTGGACGCCTGCTCGAGCGCCTCGAGGTCGTGCGCCTGCAGCCACGGCGAGTGCTGGACCTGGGCGCCGGCACGGCCCACGCCAGTGGCGCGCTGAAAAAGCGTTATCGATCCGCGCAGGTCATCGCCCTGGATCTGTCGCCGGCGATGCTGCGCCAAAGCAGCAGGCTGCAGACCCTGTTGCGCCGCTTTCAGCCGGTGGCGGGCGACGCCCACCGCCTGCCGCTGAAAAGCGCCTCGATCGACCTGGTGTGCAGCAATCTGATGCTGGAATGGTGTCACGATCCGGACGCGATCTTCCGCGAAATACGCCGCATCCTGACCCCTCATGGACTGTTCATGTTCGCCACCCTGGGACCCGACACGCTGCAGGAACTGCGCACCGCCTGGCGGCCGTTGGATCGTCATACCCATGTTCATCGATTCATCGACATGCATGATCTGGGCGACGCCCTCATGCGCGCGAATTTCGCCGATCCAGTCATGGACACGGAACGCCTGACCGTCACCTATCCCGGGATGAAGGCCTTGTGGCGCGAACTCAAGGCGAGCGGCGCGCGCAATATTGCGCAAGGGCGCCCGCGCGGGCTGACCGGCAGGTCGCTTTTTGAAACTTTGCAAAGCCAGGCCGCGCTGGCACTGCGGAATGGCGTACTACCGGTCACGCTCGAGGTCGTCTATGGTCAAGCATGGACGGCGGAGCCTCGTCCCGCCCGGCGCGCGCAGGAGGAAATTCGCATTCCCCTGCAGTCACTCAAGGGACGCGTTCGCCAAGCTTGAATGCCGAGTTCGGATACCTGGCCGGGACCATGAGCGCCTGAACGCCAGGGGCGAATGCGGCTGCCCGACGCAGACGCAAGTCGACGCTGGGAACGACATACGTAGCGGGCAAAACGGCATCGGCGCGCATTCGTCAATGTTTAGTAAAAATATACCATCAGCCAATAACCTTCGAAGGAATCTGGCAGTCTATATAAGATAATCTTAATCATGAGCGAAGATTCCATGCCGCTGCCGCCGCTCTTTGCAACGTCTGGGGACAGCGCTGCACGGGTGTTCGAACTGGTACCGCGCTGCTCGTTGACGCCCAGGTCCGCGAGGCTTTGCGTCCTGACGGTCGCGTTGCCGACGTTTGCGGTCGCGGGTATTTGTACGGCGCAGGGCTTCTGGCCGATCCTGGCCTTTGCGACACTGGAAATCGGGTTGCTGGTGTGGGCGCTGCGCGTTTCGATGCTGGCCGGAAAGAGACGCGAAACCATCACGATTACGGAGCAATCCGTGACGCTGATACGCCACGAAAGCCCCGGCGAGCAGTTGTCGGTATTTCCTCGCCATTGGACGAGGGTTACACTCCACGCCCCACTGACGGCGCTTCATCCCAGCCGACTCACCCTAGAGTCGCATGGGCGCGCGTGCGAGGTGGGCAAGTTTCTCACGGAGGATGAGCGTCGCAGCCTCGCGGCTCGCCTCAAGCAACTGGTGGGGAATGTGAATGAATCGCCTGCGCTTTGATGCAGCGCGGGGCGACTGACTGCGGGCGGCGCTTACGGCCGCCCGTCGCGCGGCCCGTTTCGATCCAAGGCATTTCCTTGGGATCGACGAGGCCGAAGAACGAAGTAATTTGGGAGCATGGGCGCCAATGTTGAAGATCGTGAAATACGCCGCCGCCGCGCTGGCAGCTTGCCTGCCGCTCGGACAGGCGCTCGCGGCATGGGAATTGAACATGCCCGTGGGCGTAACGGAATTGAGCCGCGAGATCCATTCGCTGCACATGCTGGTGCTGTGGGTCTGCGTCGTCATCGGCGTGCTGGTGTTCGGCATGATCATCTATTCGGTGGTGAAGTTCCGCCACTCGCAGGGCGCCGTGCCGGCAAGCTTCGATCACAGCACCAAGGCCGAGGTGATCTGGACCAGCATCCCGGTCGTGATCCTGGTCGCGCTGGCGATTCCGGCGGCGGCCACCCTGGTCAAGATCGAGGACACGCGCGATTCGGAGCTGTCGGTGAAGGTCACCGGCTACCAGTGGAAATGGCACTACGACTACCTGGGCCAGGACGTCAACTTCTTTTCCACCTTGGCGCGCGACAGCAACGAGGCGCGGCAGCTCAATTCCGGCATCCATCCGGATAGTGTTCCCAACTACCTGCTCGATGTGGACAACCCGATGGTGGTGCCGGTGGGCGCGAAGGTTCGCGTGCTGCTCACCGCCGCCGACGTGATTCATGCCTGGTGGGTGCCGGAGTTCGGCATGAAGAAGGACGCCATCCCCGGTTTCGTCAACGAAATCTGGTTCCGCGCCGATGCGATCGGCATCTACCGCGGCCAGTGCGCGGAGTTGTGCGGCCGCGACCATGGCTTCATGCCGGTCGTGGTCGACGTGAGATCGCAGGAAGACTACGAAAGCTGGCTGCAGGCGCAGCGGGGCGACGCACAGCAGGCGGCGCAGGTGATCGAGACGGCGGCAGACACAGCCGCCAATGTGGAATAAGGGCGGAGCAAGCCTCATGAGCAACGTACAGACGCATCACGCAGAAGTTCACGATCACCACGGCCCCGAGAAAGGGTGGCGCCGCTGGGCCTTCGCGACCAACCACAAAGACATCGGTACCATGTACCTGCTGTTCAGCCTGCTGATGTTCTTCGTCGGCGGCTCGATGGCCATGATCGTGCGTGCCGAGCTGTTCCAGCCGGGCCTGCAGCTGGTCGATCCTCAGTTCTTCAATGCCATGACCACGATGCACGCGCTGGTCATGATCTTCGGCGCCGTCATGCCGGCGTTCGTCGGCCTGGCGAACTGGATGCTGCCGCTGCAGGTCGGCGCGCCCGACATGGCGCTGCCGCGCATGAACAACCTGAGCTTCTGGATCCTGCCGTTCGCGTTCACTCTGCTGCTGAGCACGCTGTTCGTTCCGGGCGGCTCGGCTGCCGGCGGTTGGACCATGTATCCGCCGCTGTCGCTGCAGACGGGCGCTGCATTCCCCATGACGATCTTCGCCATCCACCTGATGGGCGCCTCCTCGATCATGGGCGCGATCAACGTCATCGTGACCGTGATGAACATGCGCGCACCCGGCATGTCGCTGCTGAAAATGCCGATGTTCGCCTGGGGCTGGCTGATCACCGCCTACTTGCTGATCGCCGTCATGCCGGTGCTGGCAGGCGCGGTGACGATGTTGCTGACCGATCATTTCTTCGGCACCACCTTCTTCGAGGCCGCCGGCGGCGGTGACCCGGTGATGTACCAGCACATCTTCTGGTTCTTCGGGCATCCGGAGGTCTACATCATGATCCTGCCGGCGTTCGGCGTGGTGTCGGAGATCATTCCGACCTTCTCGCGCAAGCCGCTGTTCGGCTACGACTCGATGGTCTACGCCATCGCTTCGATCGCGTTCCTGTCGTTCATCGTCTGGGCACATCACATGTTCACGGTCGGCATGCCGCTTGCCGGCCAGCTGTTCTTCATGCTGGCGACGATGCTGATCTCCGTGCCCACCGGGGTGAAGGTCTTCAATTGGACCGCGACCATGTTCAAGGGCTCGATCAGTTTCGAGCCGCCGATGCTGTTCGCCATCGCCTTCCTGTTCCTGTTCACGATCGGCGGCTTCTCCGGCTTGATGCTGGCGATGGTGCCGGCCGACTTCCAGTATCACGACTCCTACTTCGTGGTGGCGCACTTCCACTACGTGCTGGTGCCGGGCGCGGTATTCGGCATCATGGCGGCGGTGTACTACTGGCTGCCCAAGTGGACTGGCCACATGTACAACCTCAAGCTCGCCACCTGGCACTTCTGGTTGTCGACGATCTTCGTCAACGTGCTGTTCTTCCCGCAGCACTTCCTGGGTCTCGCCGGCATGCCGCGGCGTATTCCCGACTATTCGACACAGTTCGCCGACTGGAACATGGTGTCTTCGATCGGAGCGTTCGGCTTCGGTCTGTCGCAGCTGATGTTCGCCTACATCGTCTTCAGCAGCATTCGCGGCGGCACCAAGGCCAGCGACAAGGTATGGGACAGCGGCACGCCGCAGGGTCTGGAATGGACCTTGAGCTCGCCGCCGCCGTATCACAGTTTCGAAGTGGCGCCGGAAATCAAATAGCGCATGTACCAGGCAGCAACGGCCGTGACACTCGCCGACCGCAAGCGCAAAGCGCGGCGCGCAGCCTTATGGCTGGCGCTGCTGGCGGCGGCGTTCTATTTCGGCTTCATTGCCATCAGCGTGATGCGTGCCGGCTAATGATCGTACGAGGACATGAAACAGATACCTGACCCGGCGCAAACGTCGCCCCGCAAGGCGCAGAACCGCAAGCTGGTACGCCAACTGTGGCTATTCGCCGCCGGCAGTTTCGCGTTCGGCTTCGCGCTCGTTCCCTTGTACAACGTATTGTGCGACGTGACGGGCTTTGGCGACCGCACCCGCCTGAGGCAGGCAACGCAGATCGTCGAGGCCCCGGATGAGAACCGCACGATCACGATCGAGTTCATGTCCACCGCACCGACTTTCGGGCAGTGGGAATTTCGCTCCGAGGTCGACAGCATCCAGGTACATCCCGGCCGCCTTTATGAGGCGACCTTCGTCGCCCGTAATCTGCGCGCGCAGGCGATCACCGCGCAGGCGATTCCGAGCGTTGCCCCACTGCTGGCGACGCAGTACTTCCACAAGACCGAGTGTTTTTGCTTCACCCCGCAGCTGTTCGAGGCCGAGCAAGTGCGCGATCTGACGGTTCGCTTCATCGTCGATCCCAAACTGCCGTCCAATATCGATCGGCTGACCCTGGGCTACGCGATGTACGACGTCCAGAGCAGTGCCGCGCGACCAGCGCGCGGTGAAACCGCTCTGGCCGACTTGAATAACTGACGAACAGGATTGCTGCCCCATGGCTCACCTACAAACCGCCCCCGCGTCATCCGAGAAGTACTACGTTCCGCATCACAGTCCGTGGCCGATCTTCGGCTCGTTCGCGATGTTCACCGGCGTTACCGGCGCCTGCCTGTGGTTCAATCATGTCGCAGCGGGACCGTGGGTGTTCGGCCTGGGCCTGCTGCTGCTGTTCACCATGTTTGCCGGGTGGTTCGGCGCGGTCATCAGTGAAAGCGAAGGCCGGCTCTACAATGACGCCGTGGATCGCTCGTTCCGCATGGGGATGATGTGGTTCATCTTCTCGGAAGTAATGTTTTTCGCGGCATTCTTCGGTGCGCTGTTCTATGCCCGCCAGTTCTCGGTTCCGTGGCTGGGCGGCGAGGGCGCCAAGCTGATGACCAAGGTGTTGCGTGGCGATGAGTTCGAGGCGGCCTGGCCGACGAACGGCCCAGGGGATATCGGTGGGGATTTCGACGTCATTCCGGCTTTCGGCCTGCCGGCGATCAACACCGCGATCCTGCTGACCTCGGGCGTGACGATCACGATCGCGCATCACGCGATCAAGGCCGGCAACCGCGCGGTGCTGAACACTTTCCTCGGCCTGACGCTCCTGCTGGGCTACGTATTCGTGTTCTTGCAGGCGACCGAATACATCGAGGCCTACCAGCACTACAACCTGAAGATGACCAGCGGCATCTACGGCTCGACCTTCTTCATGTTGACCGGCTTTCACGGCTTCCACGTCACGGTCGGAGCGATCATGCTGACGGTGATCTGGCTGCGCTGCCTCAAGGGGCACTTCACGCCGACGCAGCATTTCGCGTTCGAGGGTGCCGCCTGGTACTGGCACTTCGTCGACGTGGTATGGCTGGGCCTGTTCGTGTTCGTATACTGGCTGTAACGAGGCCGCGACCGAAGCGATGGTTCGGCGGCCGGGACGAATCCCGGCCGCCAGAGACTGCACCGGATCGCCCGATCCGGTCAGCGCCGGACAGCGCGAGCGCCCGCTTGCCGGAGAGCGTTCGCGACCGCGGTGCGCCGCCCTCAGCCGCCCAGGCCGTGCGGCTGGATCAGTCCTTGCGACCAGGCGAGAAGCAGCATGATGAACAACAGCACTGAAAGCGCGACGCGCACGGTCAGTGCCTTCACCATCTTCTTCGACTCGCCCTTGTCGTTCACCAGATAGAACAGGCTCGAGCCCAGGCTCACGACGATGGCGACCAGGCAGGCGACGATGAGGATGTTGATGATCGGCATGGGGCACCAGTATACGTGAGCGCGCCCAACGCAAATCGTGGCTTTGCGCCTACGGTATTGGCAACGGTGCTGACATTGATCGTCGTCGCGGCGTTCGTGCGCCTCGGCATGTGGCAGCTGCACCGGGCCGATGAGAAACGCTCGCTGATCGCCCAGTATGACCTGGGACGGCAATCGACCGTCGAGCTGACGGCCGCCAATGCTCGGCGGCTGCCACGCTACCAGCAGGTGCGGGTGCGCGGCCACTACGATCCGGCGCACCAGATTCTGCTCGACAATATGCCCAGCGGATCGGCCCCTGCCGCCGTTCCCCAGCCAGATGCCCGCACTGACTTCGAGCTGGATGGTGCGGTGCAAAATGAGTCTCCGCGCGTACACCCTGGGCCGGCGGGACGGCCCGGCTACCGGGTGTTCACGCCGTTTCGGCTGCAGGATGATGGCTGGGTGCTGGTGGATCGTGGCTGGCTGCCGCTGGGAGCCACCCGCGCCGAGCTTCCCGACGTGGCGGTCAGCGATCGCGAAAGACAGATCGTCGGCCAGTTCGATCATCTGCCGCGCCCCGGCATACAGTTGGATCAAAGCGATATCGACGCCAGCGGACCCTGGCCGCGAGTGCTGAACTTCCCGCAGCAGGCCACACTCGAACGAGCATTGGAGCGAGAACTCCTGCCCGGCGTAATCCTGCTCGATCCGCAGGCGCCAGACGGCTACGAACGAGTGGCGGGGGCACGCGTCGCGTTCGGCCCGGAGCGTCACCTTGCCTACGCGGTGCAGTGGTTCGCCATGGCCACCGCCGTGATATTCATCTATGTCATCCTCCAATACAGGCGTTACCGAAACCGATGACCGGCTGGACCGCACCCCTCGATACGGAAGAGGCCCGCAAGCGCTCGCGCAGACAGTTGTGGCTGCTCATCGGGATGTTCTTTGCGCCCTTGCTGCTGGCGTTCCTGCTGTACTACGGGACCAGCGGCTGGCGGCCCGCGGGCAGCACCAATCACGGCGACCTGATCCAGCCGCCGCGCCCACTGCCGGATTTCCAACTGCCGCTCGCCGCCGACGGGTCGGCCGCGGCAGCCTTGGAGCTGCAGTCGCTGCATGGCAAGTGGAACCTGGTGTACATCGGCGACGGGCGCTGTCAGGAGCGCTGTCGCGAAGCGCTGGTACTCATGCGCCAGACCCGGCTGGCCCTGAACGATGACCTCAAGCGCGTGGAGCGGGTGTTTCTCGCCACGGACCATTGCTGCGACCAGGCGTATCTGCAGGCGGAGCATCCGGACCTGATCACGGCACGGGCCGACATGCCGGCCGCAGGCGCCCTGCTGCAGGTATTCCCGGGTATCCAGGCCGCTACCCAGGCTGGCGGTTACCCGGATCAGGACCCCGAGCCGCTTCATGCCGGCCAGGATTCCGGCTTCATCTACATCGTGGACCCGCTCGGCAACCTGATGATGAGCTACTCCCCGCAGGCGCCTCGCAGAGCCTTACTGGAGGATCTGAGGAAGCTGCTCAAGCTCTCTCACATCGGATAGATACCTATCGACATGGGCCTTCCCATGGGAAAAACCCTGTGAGACACTCGGGACGTTCGGGGTCGCCACTAGGATCTGCTCATGGATTCGAGGATGCCCTGGCGGGTAGGGGCTCCTAGGCCAGCACCACAGACGAAGTACTGCTCATCGGCACCGGTTCACCTCGGGGGACGCCATGAATTGCATTTACTTTCTCGCACCCACGCTCGCCAGCACGCATGACATCAGCGAGGACCTGCGTCAGGTCGGCATCGAGGATTTCTACCTCCATGTCATCAGCCAGGATCAGTGCGGCGTAGAGCAACGCCGCCTGCAGTCCGGCAACTACCTGGAAACACTGGACGTCCTGCGCGACGGCTTCATCGGCGCGATGCTGGGCCTGGTTGCCGGCCTGATCGGAGTCGGATTGCTGATGTACTTCCAGCCCTTCGCCGCGGTCGTTCCCGAGGTGCCCACCTGGGTCTATGCCGCACTGGCCGGCGCCGGCACGCTGTTCGGCGCCTGGGAAGGCGGCCTGATCGGCATCGCCAGCGAGAATCGCAAGCTGGCGCGATTCCACGACGACATTGTCGCCGGCAAGTACCTGATCCTGGTGTATGTGCGCAAGCACCGCGAGGCGCTGGTGCGCAAGATGATGGAGGACCGGCATCCGGAAGCCGAGCTGGCGGCCATCGACTCGCACTTCATCAATCCCTTCAGCCGTGTCGCACGACTGTCGCGCCAGGGCGCTCACCCAGTGAATCCCTGAGGAATCCCAGCGTCGCAGGAATGAATACCGGCTGACCAGACAAAAACAGGAGCACGCGAATGGTACTCGCCGTTGCATTGATCCTGCTGGTCCTCGCCACCCTCCTGTTTCACTTCCTGAGCCCCTGGTGGTTCACCCCCATCGCCTCCAACTGGGGGATGATGGACGACACCGTACAGCTGACGTTCTGGGTCACCGGCGCCGTATTCGTCCTGGTCAACCTGTTTCTGGCATGGGTCATCATTCGCTATCGCCACCGCCGAGGCCAGCGGGCGCATTACGAACCCGAGAATCGAAAGCTGGAAGGCTGGCTGACGATCATCACCTCGGTGGGGATTGCCGCCATGCTGGCGCCTGGCCTGGCGGTATGGGCGAAATTCGTGACCCCCCCTGCGGATGCCGCGATCGTCGAAGTGCTCGGACAGCAATGGAGCTGGAGCTACCGGCTGCCAGGCGCGGACGGCGGCCTGGGTGCCTCGCACAACCACTTGATCAGCCTGGACAATCCCTTCGGCATCGATCCCGACGATCCGCTGGCCCAGGACGACATCCTGGTCCCGAGCGCCGAGCTGCATCTGCCGCTGGACAAGCCGGTGAAGATCCTGCTGCGCTCCAAGGACGTGAACCACCAGTTCGCCGTGCCGCAGTTCCGCGTCAAGATGGACATGGTGCCCGGCATGGTCACCCATTTCTGGGTCACGCCGACCCGCACCGGCGCATTCGACGCGCTATGCGAGCAACTGTGCGGCGTGGCGCATTTCGCGATGCGCGGCCGGGTCGTGGTCGATGAACAGGCCGCGTTCGCCGACTGGCTGGCGCAACAGCCGACCTATGCGCAGGTGCGCGCCGAAACAGCAGGCGATCCGGCGATCGGACAAGGTTTGTTCATGACCTGCGTCGCCTGTCACGGTGCGCGGGCGGAAGGCAACAAGGAACTCCATGCACCGAAGCTCAGCGGCCAGGCCGGGTGGTACCTGGTCCGACAGCTGAAAAACTTCAGGCATGGGGTTCGGGGCGCCGACCCCCAGGACGAATATGCGCAGCAGATGGTGCCGTTCGCGTCCCTGCTCGCCGACGATGCCGCAATCCGCAACGTAGTGGCCTATATCACTTCGCTGCCCGAGGAGCGCCCCACGCCCAGCGTGACGGGCAATCCAAGCAAGGGAAAATCGCTGTACGACACCTGCGTCTCCTGTCACGGCGCGCGAGGCCAGGGCATCTGGTCGACGAACGCGCCGCGCCTGGCAAACATGAGCGACTGGTACCTGGCGCGACAGCTGCGCAACTTCCGGCAAGGAATTCGCGGCGGACATCCCCAGGATTATCACGGCGCCCAGATGGCGACCATGGCGAAGGTGCTCGCCAACGACCAGGCCATCGATGATTTGATCGATTACCTGCACACACTCTGACATTGAGCGGAACAATCGGGAGCTCCACCGATGGCATTCGTCGCAATCGCCGATCGCGATCACGAGCACGCTGCGCACGATCCGCAGAGCTTCATTCGCAAGTACATCTGGAGCCAGGACCACAAAGTCATTGCGATCCAGTATTCCGTAGTTGCGATCGCAATCGGATTGGTCGCCCTGGGCATGTCGCTGCTGATGCGCCTGCAGCTGGGCTTTCCGCACGCTTTTTCCTTGATCGCACCGCAGGACTATTACCAGTTCATCACCATGCACGGGATGATCATGGTGATCTACCTGTTGACCGCGCTGTTCCTCGGCGGTTTCGGCAACTACCTGATTCCACTGATGTGCGGCGCGCGCGACATGGTGTTCCCTTATCTCAACATGCTCAGTTTCTGGATGTACCTGCTGGCAGTGCTGGTACTGGTGGCGGGCTTCTTCGTGCCGGGCGGGCCGACCGGCGCCGGCTGGACGCTGTATCCGCCGCAGGCCATCCTGCCGGGCACACCGGGGGCCGGGTGGGGAATCCTGTGCATGCTGGCCTCGCTCGCCATCTTCGTGGTCGCGTTCACGATGGGCGGACTGAACTACGCCACGACCATTCTGCAGGCACGATGCCGGGGCATGACCTTGATGCGCATGCCGCTGTCGGTGTGGGGGATTTTCATGGCGACCGTGCTGGGCCTGCTGGCGTTCCCGGCACTGTTCGTCTCGGTCATCATGCTGGCGCTGGACGGGGTGATCGGCACCAGTTTCTTCGTGCCCGCAATTTCGTCGATGGGCGAGGCGACGGTGCACACCGGCGGCAGCCCGCTGCTGTTCCAGCACTTGTTCTGGTTCTTCGGCCACCCGGAAGTCTACATCGTGGCGCTGCCGGCCTTCGGCATCGTCTCCGACCTGCTCAGTACGCATGCGCGCAGGAACATCTTCGGCTATCGGATGATGGTGTGGGCGCTGCTCGCGATCGGCTGCCTGAGCTTCGTGGTGTGGGCACACCACATGTACATCAGCGGCATGAATCCGTATTTCGGCTTCTTTTTCGCCACCACGACCCTGGTGATTGCCGTGCCCACCGCCATCAAGGTCTACAACTGGGTACTCACTTTGTGGCGCGGCGACATCCATCTCACGGTGCCGATGCTGTTCGCGATCGGCTTCATCTTCACCTTCGTCAACGGCGGTCTCACCGGTTTGTTTCTGGGCAACGTAACCGTGGACGTGCCGTTGTCAGGCACCTACTTCGTGGTCGCGCACTTCCACATGGTCATGGGGGTCTCGCCGATCCTGGTCGTATTCGGCGCGATCTATCACTGGTACCCCAAGATCACCGGCCGCATGCTGGACGACACGCTGGGCAAGATCCATTTCTGGGCGACTTTCCTCGGTACCTATGCCATCTATCTGCCGATGCACTACCTGGGCATCCTGGGCGTGCCGCGCCGCTACTACGCCTACGACAACAGTATCGAGTTCATTCCCCTGTCGGTGCAGACCGCCAACCAATGGATCACGATCGCCGCGCTGTTCGTCGCCGCCGTGCAGATGCTGTTTTTGTTCAACCTGGTGTGGTCGTACTTCAAAGGCAAACCCTCGGGCAGCAACCCATGGCAGGCGACGACCCTGGAGTGGCAGACGCCCGATACTCCGCCCAAGCATGGCAACTGGGGACGCGAGTTGCCGATCGTGTATCGCTGGGCCTACGACTACAGCGTGCCGGGCGCGCCACAGGACTTCATTCCACAGAACGTTCCGCCCGACGAACACACACCGGGCGAGGCTGAACCTGGACGGCGCTCGTGAGCCTCTCGGTCGCCTACGTCGCCTTGTTCACCGGTGTCGCGGTATGGCTGTTGCTGGTGTGGAAACTGTCCACCAAATCATGGGAGACGGCCACGGCGGCACAGGCCGACGTCGCGCACGCAGCGCATGGGCTGCCGCCGGCCAAGGTAGGACTATGGGTATTCCTGGCCGTCGTCACCTCATTATTCGCCCTGTTTCTTACCGCGTATTCGATGCGCCTGGGGGGCCACGGCCACGGCACGGACGACTGGATGGCCATGCCCGAGCCGTCGGTGTTGTGGCTGAACACGGCGATCTTGATCTTCGCCAGCCTGGCGATGCAATGGGCACGCGCCGCCGTCCGCGGCGGACAGATCGAGCGCACCGGGACGGCATTGATGCTTGGCGGCCTGCTCACCTTGCTGTTTCTCGCCGGGCAATACTACGCGTGGTGGCTGATGCGCACCTCCGAGTTCTTCACGCTGCGCAATCCGGCGGTCGCCTTTTTCTACCTGCTCACCGGCGTGCATGGGCTGCACCTGCTGGGCGGGCTGTACGTGTGGGGCAGGACGGCGTTGCGCCTGCGCCGCCAGGACGTGGAGCTGATCGACGTCGCCCTGAGTGTGCAGCTATGCGCCGTCTACTGGCACTACCTGCTGCTGGTCTGGCTGGCTGTATTCGCCGTCATGCTCTCGACATGAAGCCGCCCCGCCAGCCGGCCGCAGGGAAACTCGTCATGCATGAACCCGGATCGATGCCGTCAGCGCGAGAATCACAGCAATGAGCGTGGAATCCATGAGCGTGTTGCCGGACGCCGAGCGTGGCCTGCGCGGTGCGAGCAGCGACTGGTCTGCCGACAAGCAGGCATTCGCGGTGCCGTGGGGCAAGGCGATGATGTGGATCTTCCTGCTCAGCGACACATTCATCTTCACCTGCTTCCTGACCTCGTACATGAATGTACGCATGTCGACCGTCGATCCGTGGCCGAACACCGCGGAAGTGTTCGCGCTGCATGTCGGTGGCGTCAGCATCCCGCTGCTGCTGATCGCCATCATGACCATGATCCTGATCACCAGCAGCGGCACCATGGCCATGGCGGTCAATTTCGGCTATCGCCGCGAGCGCAGGAAAACAGCGTTGCTGATGTTCGCCACGGCAGCGCTGGGCCTGTCCTTCCTCGGCATGCAGGCGTTCGAATGGACCAAGTTGATCACGGAGGGCGTGCGGCCCTGGGGCAATCCATTGGGCGCGGCGCAATTCGGCTCGACCTTTTTCCTGATCACCGGTTTTCACGGCTTGCACGTCAGCGGTGGCGTCGTCTATCTGGCGGTAGTCGCGACGCGGGTTCTCAATGGCTTCTACGATCGCAAGGGAAGTTATGAAACGGTCGAGGTCGCGGGGCTCTACTGGCACTTCGTGGATCTGGTGTGGGTATTCATTTTCGCGTTCATCTACCTCTGGTAGGAGAGCATCATGGATCAGGCAGTAACCCCTGCCGCGCATGCGGCTCACGATCAGACGCACCCGATCAGCATCTACCTGTGGATCTGGGCCCTGCTGTTTGTGTTCAGTGCCTGCTCCTACATGGTCGACTACTTCCAGCTGCAAGGCATGCTGCGCTGGACACTCATCATCGTCTTCATGCTGATCAAGGCGGGCTTCATCGTCGCCGTCTTCATGCACATGGCCTGGGAACGCCTGGCCCTGAAACTCGCCATCCTGATCCCACCGCTTGCCCTGCTGGTGCTGATCGGGCTGATGGCGATCGAGGGCGACTATACGTTCCTGACGCGCATGGCGGCGTTCATCCATTAGCGCCCAACCGGAGACGAACACCCCATGAACCTGCCGGCACCGGCCACCACCTGGGCAGTGCTGTGGCTGTGCGCCGCGATAGCGGCGGCAGTGTTTGCCGTCATGCTTCATTCCATCGCCACCTTCCCAGGTCCTGGCCGCGCCGTGGGCGGCAGCGCTCGCCGCCGCACCGCACTTGCCGTCGCCGCCGAGATCGCCTGGGCCACGATTCCGATCGCCATCATGGCCGCCACCGCAGTACCGGCCGTACACGCGCTGCTGGCAGCCGCATGAGCAAGTCGCCCGATCCGGCCAGCCGCGGCGGCCCGGATGGCCGCCGCGGCGGCCGACGGCGAATCGGCGGCGACGCGGCAACGGCGGTCATTGCGGCAACGGCGGCCGTGCCCTGATTTTCGCGATTTTTGCCGGCCGATCGACCGGCGCCGGTGGCGGCATCCGGACGCAAGGCTTTTCATGCGCGCACAGGGCAGCTATAAGGCTGACCCCAAATGAACGCTCGTCTGACTCTTTTCCGACGCCTCGCCCTGGCAGGCGCCGTACTGGCTTTCGTAGTGGTGGTCCTGGGGGCATGGGTACGCCTCAGCGCAGCGGGCCTGGGCTGTCCGGACTGGCCGGGCTGCTACGGGCACCTGAGCGTCGATACCGCCGCCCGCAACGTGGAGGCCATCAACGAGGCGTTCCCGCACCGCCCCTTCGAGTACCACAAGGCCATCAAGGAGATGGTGCACCGGTATTTCGCCTCGGGCCTGGGCCTATTGATCCTGGTGCTGGCCGGCCTGGCGATCAGGAATCGCGAGCATGCCCAGCAACCGGTGGCCCTGCCGATCGCCCTGGTCGCGCTGGTGATCTTCCAGGGCCTCCTGGGCATGTGGACCGTGACCTTGCTGCTCAAACCGCTGATCGTCGTGCTGCACCTGCTGGGAGGACTCGCCACCTTGTCCTTGCTCGCCTGGCTGGCGATGCGCACGCCGGCCGAACGCGCCATCGGCACGGCGGCACCGGCTTCACCCGCCCAGCCACCGGCCGCCCCGGACGGACGCGGCGAGGGCGAGGCGCGCCATCTGCGACGGCTGGCCGCGGCAGGGCTGATGGTGCTGGTCCTGCAGATCGCACTGGGCGGCTGGACCAGCAGCAACTACGCGGCCTTGGCCTGCCCGGACTTTCCGACCTGCCAGAACTCCTATTGGCCGCAGATGGACGTCCAGGACGCTTTCGTCCTGTGGCGCGGCCTGGGCATCGACTACGAAGGCGGCGTGCTGAATCACCCAGCCCGGGTGGCGATCCATTTCGCACACCGCCTGGGCGCGATCGCCGCCGCCCTGATGCTCGGGTGGGCTGGCTTCGTCGCCTGGCGCCGAGGCGCGACCGCAGCGGTGCGCGTGGCCGGGGCGGTGCTGCTGGCGGTGCTCGCGGCGCAACTGATACTGGGCCCCTGGATGGTCCTTCGAGCGCTGCCACTGTCGCTCGCCACCGCGCACAATGCCGTCGCGGCCTTGCTGCTGCTGGCCACGGTGAGGCTGAATCGCCTGGTCCCGCGGTCGACGACGGCCGGGCCGACGGTGTGAGCCAGCCGGCGCGGGAGCCTAACCTGGGAACCTAGCCAGCGGGCCGGCGCCGCGGATCCGGCCATGAACGCCTCCGCGGCGGATCGAGGCCACACGGTGGCACAGGCGCGGGTGGCCTGTAGAATGGCCGGCCTTCGTTTTCTTCCGCGCCAACCGTGCATACACCTTCCGTCCAGCGACACGCCTCTTGGCGCGATTACTACGAGCTCGGCAAACCGCGCGTCGTACTGCTGATCATGTTCACCGCTGTCGCGGGGATGTTTCTGGCGGCGCCGGGACTTCCACCGCCGAACGCGCTGCTGTTCGGCACCCTCGGCATCGCGCTGGCGGCTTCCGCCGCCGCCGCCGTGAACCACGTACTGGACCAGCGTTTCGACGTACAGATGGCCCGCACCCGCAATCGCCCGCTGCCCACCGGGCATGTCACACAATGGCAGGCATTGGGCTACGCAGGCGTCCTGGCCGTGGTGTCCATGGCGCTGCTATGGGGATGGGTGAATCCGCTCACTGCCGTACTGACGTTTTGTTCCCTGATCGGCTACGCGGTGGTGTACACCGTCTGGCTCAAGCACGCGACGCCGCAGAATATCGTCATCGGCGGCGCCGCTGGCGCCGCTCCTCCCGTGCTCGGCTGGACGGCCGTGACCGGCAGCGTCGATCCGCACGCGCTGCTGCTGTTCCTGATCATTTTCACCTGGACGCCACCGCATTTCTGGGCGCTGGCCATCGCCCGGCGCGACGAGTACGCCAAGGCCGGCATTCCCATGCTGCCGGTCGCCTACAGCAATGACTTCACGCGCCTGCACATCCTGCTGTACACCATACTGCTGGTCATTGTGACCTTGCTGCCCTACCTCACCGGCATGAGCGGGCTGATCTATCTCGCCGCGGCGGTGATCCTGGGCGGAATTTTCCTGTTCCGCGCCCTGCAACTCAAACTGCGGACGGACGAACGACTGCCGATGCGGACCTTTAGTTTTTCGATCACTTACCTGGCATTGCTGTTCGCAGCGCTGCTGGTCGATCATTACTTGACGATCAGGCTGCTGTAAGAGCGCTCGTGGCCGCCGCGCGCACGCGAAGCTTCATTCCCTGGCTGCTCATCGCAGTCGCCGCGCTGATCGTCTACGGGTCGCTGTACCCGTTCAACTTCAAGCCTGATGCGATCGAAGGCGGCATCCTGCAGGCAATGCGCCAAATGTCCTGGGCGCGCGCCGGGCGCGGCGATCGCATCTCCAATGTGCTGCTTTACCTGCCGCTGGGATTTTGCCTGTTCCTGTGGCTCAACAGCCGCTTTCACCGCGGCGCCTCCATGCTGCTGGCCACCGCGCTGGGCACAGCGCTATCCCTGAGCGTCGAAATCGCACAAGTCTATGTCTCCAGCCGGGTGTCGAGCCTGATGGATCTGAGCCTGAACTGCGCCGGCACGGCACTGGGCGCTACGGTCGGACTCGCCTGGAGCATGCTCAATCGTCTCTTGCATCAGCCGCTGCACGCCGAGAAACCCGCAGCGGATCCGGGGGCGGCAATCATTCTTTTCACCTGGCTGGCATGGCGATTCGTGCCGCTGGTACCTCAAGTGGACCTGGGCAAGCTGAAAGCGGCCCTGCAGCCGCTGTTCGACCCGAAGTTCGATCCGGCCACGGTTTTCATCTACCTGACCTGCTGGCTGGTCGTGAGTCAGGCCGTGGCCGCGCTGGCCAGCCGCCCCAGGCGGCTGGAAATGCTGCTACTGCTGATCGCGGCGGTGCTGCTCGGTAGTCTGTTGCTTGCCGACCAGGCATTCGTGCCCGCCGAATTGCTGGCCCTGCTGTTGCTGCTGCCGATGCTCCTGGTTACCCACCGGCTCAGGCCGCAACCGCGCCGCGCGGCACTGGTGCTCGCGGTGGCGGCGGTACTGATCATCGATACCTTGGCACCGTTCGACTTTTCGCGCTCGATGAGCCGCTTCGATTTCTGGCCATTCATGGCATGGTTCGGAGTCGATCCGCTGCTGAGCCTGCAGGCGTTCGATTGGGCCGCGCTGTGCGGCAAGCTGTTTTTGTTCAGTGCGCTGATCTGGGCCATCAAGGAGTGGGGAACGACGACCCGCTTCGCGGCCGGCTTCGTGATCTGCATGGTGCTCGCCATCGAAGCACTGCAATTGTGGCTGCCGCATCAGGAGGCATCGATCGCGGATCCTTTGCTGGCGGCAGGCACGGGGTGGCTGATGCAGTTTTTCTATCGGCGCCTGCAGCCGCGGCCATTCGCGCGCAGGGCTATTTCGCGAGACGCGCGCAGCCGGTGAACTCGCGATCATCGAGTATCGCCTTGGCCGCGAAGGCGAACAATTCGCCCGACATGGAGTCCTGGCAGGTCTGGGTATCGATCAGCAGCTCCAGTCGATGTTCCTGGCTGGCGGCACGATAGCGCACCGCGCCGTCCAGGCTCTCCTTTTGCGCCGCGCCCAGGTCGATCCGGGCCGGTGCCGAAGGCTGGCGCCAGGTCATGGTCGTTTCGCCTACCTCAACCGCCCAAAACGGCTCGTTGCCGCGCGCGGCGATGACATAGTCCGGCACCGGCACCTCACAGCCGCGCACCTGGTCCTGCTCGACGGCATACAGCACCTGCTCCAGAACGAAGGTTCCGGAGTAGGCGCGCGCAGCAGGGACCTCTTCGGTCGCGCCGGCTCGCTCGCCGTATGCCTCGAGGTACAGCACCGTCGGATCCTGGCGCCTGTGCGCGGCGAAATGCTGGCTCAGCGAGCCATCCGTCTGATCCAGCAGCCACATTTCGACGTTCTCGTCGCAAGGCCTGAAGCTCATGCGATCCTGGGACAGGGTCGCTGTGCCGCGCTTGATGGACAGGCTCGAATCGGTCGATGGCACGGACGGTCGCGCGCGGCTCGCGCCGGGCACGGCAACCGGCTCCCCGACGCTGGGTTCCTGCGGCCGCGAACACCCGCCACTGAGGACCACGGCAGCGGCCAGGACCACCGACCGTTCACGCCACCTGCTCATCCATCGACTCCTGAGACGATCATTGCCACCGCGTGCCGCCGACTGCCGCTTGGCGCCGCCGGGGGCAGGCCATGCAGGACACCATAGTGCCAGAATACCGCGGAATCGCCGCGGGCAAGCTAGAATGCGGCCCCTCATGGATATCTCCCCGCTTCTATCAGGCCTCAACGACGCGCAGCGCGCTGCCGTCGCGGCCCCTCTCGCCCCAATCCTGGTGCTGGCCGGCGCCGGCAGCGGCAAGACCCGCGTGCTGACGCATCGGGTCGCCTGGCTGGTGCAGGTCGAAAACGTCTCGCCGCACGGCATCCTGGCGGTGACTTTCACCAACAAAGCCGCCGGCGAAATGCGCAGCCGCATCGAATCGATGCTCGGCGTGCCGAGCGCTCCACTGTGGATCGGAACCTTCCACGGTATCACCCACCGGCTGTTGCGGCTGCATTGGCGCGAGACGAACCTGCCGCAGGCCTTTCAGATCATGGATGCGGAAGATCAGCTGCGCGCGATCCGGAAGCTCATCAAGTCCGAGAACCTGGACGAGGCGCGCTGGGTGGCGAAGGAAGTGATGTGGTTCATCAATGCGCGCAAGGACGAGGGCCTGCGGGCGCGGCAATTGAAGGACGAGGGCGATCCGACGCGGCGGGAGTTCATCCGCCTGTATGCGGCGTACCAGGAGCAGTGCGATCGCAACGGCGTGGTCGACTTCGCCGAACTGCTGCTGCGCGCCTACGAACTGCTGCGCGACAGGCCGGACGTGCTGGATCACTACCGTCGGAGATTTCAGCACGTGCTGATCGATGAGTTCCAGGACACCAATACGATCCAGTATGCCTGGCTCAAACTGCTGGCCGGCCCACGAGGCCTGCCGTTCGCGGTCGGGGACGACGATCAATCGATTTACCGCTGGCGTGGCGCGCGGGTGGAGAACCTGCACCAATTCCAGCGGGACTATCCAGGCACCCAGCTGTTTCGCCTGGAACAGAACTATCGTTCGACCGGCAATATCCTGTCCGCGGCCAACGCACTGATCAGCAACAATACTGGTCGGCTGGGCAAGAACCTGTGGACGCAGGGCGAACAGGGTGAACCGATCAAGCTGTATGCCGCGTTCAACGAACGTGACGAAGCGGATTTCGTCATCAACCGCATTCGCGAATGGATCGCCCAGGGAGGACAACGCAGCGACTGCGCCATCCTGTATCGCTCCAACGCCCAGTCACGCATCTTCGAGGAGGCGCTGCTCTCAGCCCGCATCCCCTATCGAGTCTACGGCGGGCTGCGTTTCTTCGAGCGCGCCGAAATCAAGGATGCCCTGGCCTATCTGCGTCTGATCTTCAACCGCGCCGACGACGCCTCGTTCGAACGCATCGTCAATCTGCCCACCCGCGGCATCGGCGCCAAGACGCTGGATGCGGTGCGTGACTACGCGCGGGCCAACACTTGTTCCATGTGGGAAGCCGCCGGCGCCTGCATCGCCCAGCTCAGCGCGCGCGCCGGACAATGCCTGCACGCCTTTTTGCTGCTGATACAGCAGCTCGAGCAGCAGATGCATCCACTGCCGCTGTTCGAGCAGGTCGATCACGTGATCAACGCCAGCGGCCTGTTGGCGCACTATCAGCAGGAACGGGGCGATAGAGGCGAGGCGCGCGTCGAGAACTTGAACGAGTTGGTGAGCGCCGCACGCGGCTACGAGCCACAAACGCAGGAAGAAGAGGAGATGTCGCCGTTGGCCAGCTTCCTGGCGCACGCGGTGCTGGAATCCGGCGAGCAGCAAGCCGACGCCTGGGAAGACGGCGTGCAGATGATGACCCTGCATTCCGCGAAAGGCCTGGAGTTCCCGGTCGTATTCCTGTGCGGCCTGGAGGACGGACTGTTTCCCCACCAGCGCTCGATCAACGATATCGACGGGCTCGAAGAGGAGCGGCGCTTGTGCTACGTCGGTGCGACCCGCGCCATGCGTCAGCTGTACCTCAGCTATGCCGAACAGCGGCGCCTGCATGGCCTCGACAGCTATGGCACGCCGTCGCGATTCATCAAAGAGATCCCGGCGGAACTGATCGAGGAAGTCCGGCCCCGTATCCACGTATCGCGGCCGATCTATACGCCACGCGGGCATGCCGGCGCCGCGGGTCATGCATTGCGCGAAGAGACGGGCACGGGTCTGCGCCTGGGCCAACGGGTGCGGCACGGAAAGTTCGGCGAGGGCATCGTGCTCGACATCGAAGGGCAGGGAACGCATGCGCGGGTGCAGGTCAATTTCGAGCGCCAAGGTCCGCCCAAATGGTTGATGCTGGCCTACGCGAACCTGGAGCCGGTGTGAGCACGCCCATCGAGGGCCCTGAGCAAGCTGCCCATGTTCAACGGTCTCTGTCCAACCTACGAAAGCCGAGACGAAGGTCGGCACCGGGCTTCCATTGATCGCAACGATAAGCAGGCCATGAAAATCCTCATCCTCGGCGCCGGCCAGGTCGGCCGCACGGCCGCCTATCACCTGGCGCGCGAAGAGGCCAACGAAGTCACCGTCGTGGACATCAACGACGAGCTGCTGCGGGATCTGCAGGATCGCCTGGACATCCGCACCGTGGTCGGCAGCGGCACCCAGCCTCACATCCTGGAGGCGGCCGGCGTGCGCGAGGCGGACATCTTTGTCGCGCTCACCAACAGCGACGAAGTGAACATCGTCGCCTGCCAGATTGCCTGGAGCCTGTACAACAAGGATGCGACGCGCATCGCGCGCATCCGCTCCAGTGATTTCGCAAAGCATCCCAAGTTATTCGAAGGCGAAGCACCGGCGTTCGCGGTCGACGTGTCGATCAACCCCGAGCAACTCGTCACGGAACACGTGGTGCGGCTCATCAAGTATCCCGGCGCCCTGCAGGTGCTGGACTTTGCCGAGGGCAGGGTGCGCTTGGTCGGCATCAGGGCGCAGCGCGGCGGCGCGCTCGTCGGCCAGCAGCTCAGGCAGCTGCCCATCCATATCGAAGGGCGCGACGCCCGCGTCGCGGCCATCTATCGTGGCGACCAGAGTATCAAGCCACAAGGCGACACCGTCATCGAGCACGACGACGAGATCTTTTTCATCGCGGCCCAGAAAGACATACGCGCGGTGATGCTCGAGATGCAGAAGCGGGAGCATCCGGTGCGGCGCGTGGTGATAGCCGGCGGTGGCGCCATCGGCTTTCGCCTCGCACAGCGACTGGAGACGGAACACCAGGTCAAACTGATCGAACGCAACCCCGACCGCGCACGAAGAATCTCAGAGCATTTGAGCAACACCATCGTGCTCAACGGCGACGCGGCGGACGAGGAGTTGCTGCTGGAAGAGAATATCGACAGCGCCGACGCCTTCGTCGCCGTAACCAATGCCGAGGAAGCGAACATTCTATCCTCGATGCTCGCGAAGCGACTCGGCTGCCACAAGGTGATGGCACTTATCAATCGGCCCGCCTATGCGGAATTGATGGAAAGCGGCACGATCGACATCGCGCTCTCGCCGCAGCAAGTGACGATTGGCTCGCTGCTGGCGCATGTGCGCCGCGGGGACGTGGTGCGCGTCCATTCGCTACGGCGCGGCGCGGCCGAAGCGATCGAAGTGGTCGTGCATGACATGCAAAACGGCAGTCGCGTGATCGAGCAGCGCATCGACAGCATTGCATTGCCGGAAGGCGCCTCGATTGCCGCGGTCGTGCGCGGCGACGAAGTCATCATCGCTCACCATGACACGACCATCCTGCGCGGCGATCACGTGATTCTGTTCCTGACCGATCGCCGCCACATCGAAGTGGTGGAGAAGCTGTTCGATGTGCCCAGAAGGAAGCGCAGATGAACCTGGCGGTCGTGCAGCGCATCCTGGGGCTGCTGCTGATGCTGTTCAGCCTGACCATGCTGCCGCCGGTCGTTGTCTCGCTCTATTTCCAGGACGGAAACTGGCCGCCGTTCATCGATGCCTTCGTCGCGCTGCTGATCCTCGGCGGGCTCACCTGGTGGCCAGTTCGCGATCGTGTTCGCGAGCTGCGCGTGCGCGACGGGTTCTTGATCGTGGCGTTGTTCTGGGCGGTGCTGGGCGTAGCAGGCGCAGTGCCCCTGATGTTGTCCACGGAAGTGGAAATGTCCCTTACCGAGGCCGTGTTCGAGTCGGTATCGGGTTTCACGACCACCGGCGCGACGGTCTTGACCGGCCTGGATTCGATGCCGCAATCGCTGCTGTATTACCGTGTACAGATCGAGTGGCTGGGCGGCATCGGCATGGTCGTGCTGGCCGTTGCCCTGCTGCCCATGCTGGGCGTCGGCGGCATGCAGCTGTTGCGCGCGGAGACCCCGGGACCGGTGAAGGACTCGAAGCTGACGCCGCGGATCACCGAGACCGCGAAAGTATTGTGGATCATCTATGCCGCCATCACCGTTGCCTGCGGCCTGGCGTATTGGCTTGCCGGCATGTCGCCGTTCGACGCACTGGCACATAGTTTCTCCACCGTCGCCACCGGCGGGAACTCCACGCACGATGCGAATCTCGGCTATTTCGACAGCGCGGCAATAGAAATGATTGCCGTGGTATTCATGTTCATCGGCGGCGTGAATTTCTCGCTCCACTTCCTGGCCTGGCGCCACCGCCATGTCATGAATTATTTACGCGATCCGGAGTTCAAGGCCTATGTGACCCTGCTGGCCGGTGGCGTCGCGCTGTATGCGATCGTGCTGTGGCTCAACCGCTCCTTCGACGATCCCCTCCAGGCTTTGCGCCTGGCAACGCTCCACGCCGTCTCGATGCAGACCAGTTCGGGTTTTTTCACCGATGACATGTCGCACTGGCCCGGCGCGCTGCCAGTCATACTGATGCTGTCGACCTTCATCGGCGGTTGCGCCGGTTCGACCTCCGGCGGCATGAAGGTCGTGCGCTGGCTGCTGCTATGGAAGCAGGGCCAGCGAGAGGTCGTGCAGCTGGTCCATCCCAGTGCGCAAGTCCCGGTCAAGCTGGGCCGCAAACCGATCGACCCGCGCGTAATCGATGCGGTGTGGGGCTTCTTCGCGGTCTACGTGGTGTCGTTCGGCCTGCTGATGGTGCTGCTGATCGCGATCGGCGAGGACCAGATCACGGCGTTTTCGGCCATTGCGGCCTGCATGAACAACACCGGCACCGGATTGGGCAAGGTGGCATCGAATTTCGCGACGCTGTCCGATGCCGGCAAATGGATCTGCCTGGTCGCCATGCTGCTGGGACGCCTGGAGGTCTTCCCGCTGCTGGTACTGATCTCGCCGGCGTTCTGGCGCCGCTGAACCGGCGGCGTGCCGCCATAATTCGCCACCACTTTTCCCTGCCGGGTCGTTACGATGGCCCCTTGTACTTGAATCGACACCGCCTGAAACACCCAAAACGAATCGATCCGGAGCATGGCCCAGTCAGTATTGAAGAAATTTCGCAAGCAGATTCTCGCCGTGAGCGTGCTGGTCATCGGCGTGATGGTGATCGCGCTGCTGGCTTGGGTGTTGCACCTGGACAGGAAAATCACCGCTCAATTCGAAGGCCGGCGCTGGACTCTGCCAGCACAGGTCTACGCCGAGCCGACCGATCTGTATGCCGGCCAGCGCTTCAGTGGCGACGCGCTTGAACACGAACTGCAGCGATTGGGCTACCACCGCGCACCGAAGGCGGGCAGCGCCGGCAGCTACAGCCGCAATGGCAACCGTATCGATCTGGTGACTCGCCGTTTCCAGTTCTGGGATGCGCTGCAGGAATCGCAGCATCTGTCGATCACCACACGTGGCAATGCGATCGCGGGCATGCGCGATGAACAGGGTGAGGAAGTGCCCATCTTCCGCCTCGATCCGCTGCTGATCGGCAGTATCTTCCCGATACACGGCGAGGACCGCGTGGTCGTCACGCCCGAGGAAGTCTCGCCATTGCTGCCGGCGGCGTTGAAAGTCGTCGAAGACCGACAGTTCGACTCGCACTGGGGCGTGGATCTGAGTGCGATCGCGCGCGCCGCATGGGTCAACCTGCGTGCGGGCCATATCGAACAGGGCGGTTCGACACTCACCCAGCAATTGGTGAAGAGCTACTTCCTGGACAATCGGCGTACATTCAGCCGCAAGATAGAGGAGGCCGTCATGGCGATGCTCCTCGAAGTGCACTTCGAGAAGCGGGACCTGATGAATGCCTACATCAACGAAATCTACCTGGGCCAGGATGGCCGCAGGGCGGTGCACGGTTTCGGACTGGCAAGCCAGTTCTATTTCGGCAAACCACTGGCCGAGCTGCAGCTGCACGAAGTGGCCTTGCTGGTCGCGATCGTGCGTGGGCCTTCTTATTACGATCCGCGACGTCATCCGCAGCGCGTCAAGACGCGGCGCGATCTGGTGCTGAAGCTGATGGCCGACTATCAGGTCATTGACGCCAAGACAGCGCAGCAGGCCATCGCAAGACCCCTGGGCGTCATTGGTGTCGGTACCCAGACGGGCTCCTACTACCCAGCGTTTCTCGATCTGGTGCGGCGCACGTTGCGGCGCGACTATCGCGAGGAAGATCTGACCGAATCGGGCCTGAAGATTTTTTCGACCCTGAACCCGCTGGTGCAAAGCCGCGCCGAAGCGGCGCTCAAGCAGGAACTGGAGCGGATCGAAAAGAACCGCAAGAAGAAGAGCGATCAACTGCTCGAAGGGGTCGTCGTCGTCACGGCACCGCAGAACGGCGAGGTGATCGCGATGGTCGGCGGCCGCCAGGCCGGCTTCGACGGCTTCAATCGTGCACTCGACGCGAAGCGTTCGATCGGCTCACTGGTGAAGCCGGTGATCTACCTGGCCGCGGTTGAGAGCGGCCAGTTCAACGAAGCCTCGATCATCGAGGACGGCCCGGTCCAGGTAAAACTGGCGAACGGCAAGACCTG
>JBEBRC010000023.1:0-27065 GCA_040395055.1 Steroidobacter denitrificans | reverse complement strand
CGGCCTAGGGTGCCGCAAGCGATGCCGGGCGACATCCGCGGTTTCCACGCAATCGACTGCGCCTGACCCCTAGTCGACCCTCGTCGCTCCTGGTCACCGGAGCCCAGGCAAGAGCAGGGCGTTGTCCCCTGGCTTGCGCTAGGATGCCTGCCGCCATGAATGAACTCGACGAAATTACCCGGCAATTGCTGCGGTTCTCTCCAGATGCCTTGATCGTCGTCGACGATGGTGGCTCGATCTGCTTCGCCAATGAGACGGTGACCGTGCTGTTCGGGTATACGCCCGCCGCACTGACCGGCAAGCCTCTGAGCCTGCTGATCCCGGAGCGCTTGCGCGGGCGCCACCATGCCCACGTTGCGCATTATGCCCAGGCGCCCGACAGCCGCGAAATGGGCGCGCGCATTGCCGACCTGTTTGCGCGGCGTGCCGACGGCAGTGAGTTCGCCGCCGCCATCCGGCTGGCGCCGATCCGCGTCGGCCAGCGTTTGTTCGTCGCCGCAGCGATCCGCGACGCAACCGAAAGCCGGCGCATCAATGAAGAGCTGGTCGAAGCCCGTGAAGAGGCGGATCGGGCCAATCGCGCCAAGAGCCGCTTCCTGGCCACCGCCAGCCATGACCTGCGCCAGCCCTTGCAGAGCATTCGGCTGCTCAATGCCGCCATGCTGAAGCTGCTGTCGCAGCCGGAGGCGCGCGAGCTGCTGCGCCAGCAGGGGCAGGCGATAGAGAGCATGACGCGGCTGCTGAATGCCTTGCTGGACATCGGCCGCCTGGAGTCGGGCACGGTCGAGCCGCAGTGCATGCAGGTACCGATCGCGGAGCTGCTCGAGGAACTGCGCATCGAATTTGCGGCGCTCGCCAGGACGCGTCAGATCGGCCTGCACTTTCAGGCCACCGACCTGGTCGTCGCCACCGACCGGATCTTGTTCTATCAGCTGCTGCAGAATCTGCTGGGCAATGCGCTGAAGTACACCGACCAAGGCACGGTGGATATTCTGTGCGAGAGCGGCCCGGATGCGCTGCTGGTCTGCATCCAGGATACGGGCGTCGGAATTCCCGCGGACAAGCTGGAGCATATCTTCGATGAGTACTATCAGATCGATACCCACGGCACGAGGCGGATGGGCGTCGGCCTGGGGCTCGCCATCGTCAAGGAGGCGGCGCGACTGCTCGGCTTTTCGGTACGCATCACGTCCCAGCCGGGCCGCGGCACCCAGGCGTACATCAGCATTCCCAACCGCTACGTCGTGACCCAGCCGCAAATGATGCGCCAGGCGCCGGCGCAGCCCGCGAGCGATGCCCCACGCCGTTCGCGCCTGCTGCTGGTGGAAGACAACGAAGGGGTGCGGCTGGCGACGCAGATGTTCCTCAAGCTGGAAGGCTACGACACCCTCAGCGCCCGCTCCAGCGCGGATGCGCAGGCCTTGTTCTGCTCATTGCGCGACACCGATGTCGTCATTGCCGACTATCATCTGGACGGCCAGCATAACGGATTGGATCTGCTGTTGGCCCTGCGCCAGCGTGCCGGCCGTGACGTTCCGGGCATCGTGCTCAGCGGCGACCTGCAGGCCGTGCTGCGCTCCATTCGGTCGCCGATCGCGAATTGCCGGTTCCTGAGCAAGCCGGTCGATACCACGGCCTTGCTCGATGCCATTCACGAGTTGAGCACCGGTCTGCCCGGGGTGGCCGCCGCCGCTGCACAGGCAGTGGACGTCCCCGCGACAAATCCCAAGGAGCACTGACATTGCCGCCCCAGCCAGATCGCCAGCGCTGCGCCGCATGAATCCGCCGCGGGTGCTCGCGCAGCCACTCGCCGTCGCGCTGCTCGCCATGCTGTCCCTGCCGGCGACGGCGGCGCCCGAGCAGTCATCTGAACGGTCGTTGGTCGAGCGCGCGGAGCAGCTCATCCAGGCCGCGCTGCAATCGGATCGGAATACCGAGCGCGGCGCCGGCCTGTATCGCCAGCATTGCGCAGATTGTCACGGTCCGGTTGCGCATGGCGATCCGGCCCGCTTCATCCCTGCGCTGGCGGGGCAACGCCAAGCTTACCTGATCAAGCAGCTGGCCGATTTCACCACGCTGCAACGCGACAGTCGCGACATGCACGCCGTGTTGTCAGCCGACGGCCCGAACGATGCACAGGCCTGGGCGGATCTTGCCGCCTGGCTCAATGGGCTGGCGGTGGCGCAGTTCGCGCACAGCGACGACCGCCAGAGCGTCGCCCTGGGCGAGGGGATTTTCCGTGAACAATGCGCCTCCTGCCACGAGCTGGACGGGCGCGGCGATGACGAGGGATTCGTGCCTTCGCTGCGCAACCAGCATCACTTGTACTTGATGCGACAAATGCACCGGCTCGCTGCCTGGCATCGATTGCACGTCGATGATGGCCTAGTGCGTTTCCTCGGCAGCCTGGACACCGAAGAGCGCAGAGGGTTGGCGGACTACCTGTCCGGCTTGCGGGGTCCCGTGCGCGACCGCTCGATCATGCATGAGGACGGTACCGTCGGGGATTGAAGCCAAGGAGGCTCATGGAGCAGGCGTTTGGGCCGCGAACGGGCGAGGTTCGTGCTGCCAGTGGAGCGCCTCGGCCTGCGGCCCGGAACGCAGAGCCGGCGCCGAACAATTGATTGACATCTAAAATACTCGGATCTAAAGTTTTATCTCGCGCCCGATCGTCCCGATCGAGCAAGCTTGGCGGCCGGCCGTGCCGGATTCGCAGGAGAGCCGGATGAAACGAATCGTCTGCATGGGAGGAGGGCCGGCTGGCCTGTATTCGGCAATCCTGCTGAAGAAAGCCTTGCCCAGGACCCGCATCGAAGTGATGGAGCGCAATCGTCCGAACGATACGTTCGGCTGGGGGGTAGTGTTTTCGGACCAGACGATGGCCGGCTTCGCGGCGGCGGATCCGCCGTCGCACGCTGCGATCGTCGACAGCTTCCATCACTGGGACGATATCGATGTCCACCTGCGCGGCGAGATGATCCGCACCAGCGGACACGGGTTTTGCGGCATCGAGCGCAAGCGCCTGCTGAACATCCTGCAGGAGCGAGCCGCCGGTCTGGGCGTACGCCAATCCTTCGAGACGGAAATCAGCGACGAGGCCGAATTCGCCGATGCCGACCTGTTGATCGGGGCCGATGGCGTCAACAGCCGAACGCGCCAGCAGCATGCGCGGCAGTTCGAGCCCCATGTCGATGTCAGGAAGTGTCGCTTCATCTGGCTTGGCACCAGGCAGTCGTTCCCGGCATTCACGTTCGCCTTCGAGCATACCGAACACGGGTGGTTCCAGATTCACGCGTATCAATTCAGCGCCGAATTGTCGACGGTGATCGTGGAGACCCGCGAGGAGACATGGCGGGCGCACGGCCTGGACCAGGCCACGACCGATCAATCCATTGCGTTCTGCGAGCAGTTGTTCGGCAAGTACCTGGGCGGCGAAAGCCTGATCAGCAATGCGCGCCATCTGCGCGGCTCGGCCTGGCTGAATTTCAACCGCGTGCTGTGCCGCAAGTGGTTCAGCGGCAACATCGTGTTGATCGGCGATGCGGCGCACACCGCGCATTTCTCCATCGGCTCGGGGACCAAGCTGGCGATGGAGGATGCGATCGCATTGAGTCGCGAGGTCGTTCGCAGCGGCACGGACGTTGCGGCGGCACTGCAGCGCTACCAGGACGAGCGTGAACTGGAAGCCCTGAAACTGCAGAGCGCCGCGCGCAACCGCATGGAGTGGTTCGAGAACGTGTCGCGCTATACGCATCTCGATCCGCTGCAGTTCACCTATAGCCTGCTGACCGGCAGCCAGCGCATCGGCCACGATAATCTCAAGCTGCGCGATCCGGATTTCGTGCACAAGATCGAGCGGCGGCTGGCCGCGCGCGCAGGGCTCGACGAGGCATGCCCGCCGATGTTCCTGCCGTTACGATTGCGCGAACTGACGATCCAGAACCGCATCGTCGTTTCACCCATGGCGCAGTACTCGGCGCAAGACGGCATGCCGGAGGACTGGCATCTGGTTCACTATGGCGCCCGCGCCACGGGCGGGGCCGGCCTGGTCATCACCGAGATGACCTGCGTCTCGCCGCAAGGACGCATTACCCCTGGATGCACCGGCCTGTGGAACGAGGCGCAGCGCGCCGCCTGGCAGCGAACCGTGGATTTCGTACATGCCCACTCTCATGCCAGGATCTGCCTGCAGATCGGCCATTCCGGGCGCAAGGGCTCGACGCAACTGGGGTGGGAGAAGGCGGACCACCCGCTCGCGGACGGCAATTGGCCATTGCTGTCGGCGTCGCCACTGCCGTACCTGGAGAACATCAGCCAGGTGCCGAAGGAGGCGAGCGAGAGCGATCTGCAGCAGGTGCTGGAGCAATTCGAGAACTCGGTACGCCTGGGCATCGCCGCCGGCTTCGATATGATCGAACTGCATATGGCGCACGGCTACCTGCTGGCCAGCTTCCTCTCACCGCTGACGAACCAGCGTACGGATGCATACGGCGGCTCGCTGGAGAACCGGCTGCGCTTCCCGCTGGCGGTGGTGGCGGCTGTGCGTGCCCTGATGCCGGCCGCCATGCCCTTGTCGGTTCGCTTGTCGGCCAGCGATTGGGCGCCCAGCGGTCTTTCGGAAGGCGATCTGGTCGAGGTGGCCCGCGCCATGCACGCGGCGGGGGCCGATGTCATCGACGTCTCCACCGGCCAGACCGTGCCTTGGCAGCGCCCGGTGTATGGCCGCATGTGGCAAACACCGTTCTCCGACCTGATCCGCAACGTCGTGGGAGTGCCGACGATCGCCGTGGGCAATATCTACGAGCCCGACCACGTCAATTCCATCATCGCCGCCGGCCGTGCGGACCTGTGCGCCGTGGCCAGGCCGCATCTGGCGAATCCATCCTGGACCTTGCAGGCGGCGGCCGAACAGCAGTACGAGGCGCAGTTCTGGCCGTCGCAGTACCTTTCCGGCAAGAGCCAGCTCGAGCGCAATCTGCTGCGTGCAGCAAGCCTGGTGGCCGCAGTATGAACGCGCCGTCGCTGTCGGGGATGCATGCGGTCGTCACGGGCGCCAGCCGGGGCATCGGGGCCGCGATCGCGCAAGCCTTGGCGAGACGAGGCGCGACCTTGAGCCTGTTCGCCCGCAGCAAGGATTCGCTGGCGGCGACCCTGGCGGCCTTGGGCTCGGTGAAGGCGCAGGCGATTGCCGCGGATGTCGCCGACCTCGCATCGGTGCAGGCCGCCTTCGCCAGCGCGCGCGCGGGATTCGGGCCGGTGCGGATTCTGGTGAACAATGCCGGCCAGGCGCGCAGCGCTGCGATTCAGCAGGCCGATGACGCGCTGTGGGACGAGATGCTGAATGTGAATCTCACCGGAACCTACCGCTGCATCCGCGCCGTGCTGCCGGACATGTTGTCCGGCGGCAGCGGCCGCATCGTCAATATTGCAAGCACTGCCGGACTGATCGGGTATCCCTATGTCAGCGCCTACTGCGCATCGAAGCATGGCGTGATCGGATTGACCCGGGCATTGGCGTTGGAACTGGCGCGCAAGGGCATAACGGTGAATGCCGTCTGTCCCGGCTACACCGACACTGAGATCGTGCGCGAATCGATCGAGAATATCCGCACCAAGACCGGACGCAGCAAGGAGGAGGCGCTGGCCGCCTTGGTGAAGGCCAATCCTCAGGGCCGCTTGATCCTCCCCGAAGAAGTCGCCGAGGCCGTCGCCTGGCTGTGTCAACCCGGCTCGGGCAGCATCACCGGGCAGAGTATCGCGGTGGCTGGCGGGGAAGTGATGTGAGCGCTTCGTTGCACGGCGCCGATGCCGAGACGCGCGCCGACAGCAGCGATCATCATGCATTGCGCCTGTGGCTGCGCCTGTATGCCTGCACCCATCTGATCGAAAAGCGCGTCCGCCGCCGCTTGCAGGGCAAGTTCGGCATGACCTTGCCGCGCTTCGACTTCATGGCGCAGCTGGACCGGGTGCCGCAGGGCCTGCGCATGAGCGAGCTGTCCGATCGCCTGATGGTCACGGGCGGCAACGTCACCGGCTTGACCGATACGTTGGAGAGGGAGGGCCTGGTGGTGCGCGAGCCCGACGAAACCGATCGGCGTGCGTTGCGGGTCAAGCTCACCCGCGAAGGGCGCAAAGTCTTCCGCGCCGTGGCCGTGGAGCATGAGGGCTGGGTCATCGACATGTTCAAGGGCTTGTCGGACGAGGAGGCCGCGGCGCTGGGCGAGCAGTTGATCACGCTGAAGAATCACGTACTTGAGAATGTGCCGGTAGAAGCGGTGCGGGAACACAAATCATGACATTTTCGAACAAGTCTCTGGCGGCCTACGAGGCCACTCATTTCCTGTGGTCGTTCGAGGACGGCATCGGGCGCATCGTGCTCAATCGCCCGGAGCGCAAGAACCCGTTGACGTTCGAGTCGTACGCGGAGCTGCGCGATCTGTTCCGGGCGATGTGCTACGACACCGAGGTCAAGTCCGTGATCGTGAGCGGCGCCGGCGACAACTTCTGCTCCGGCGGCGACGTGCACGAAATCATTGGTCCCTTGACCCGCATGGATATGAAAGGCCTGCTGGGCTTCACGCGCATGACCGGCGATCTGGTCAAGGCGATGCGCGCTTGCCCGCAGCCGATCGTGGCCGCCGTGGATGGCGTGTGCGCCGGGGCGGGCGCCATCATTGCGATGGCCTCGGATCTGCGCGTCGGCACCGCGCGTTCGCGCACCGCATTCCTGTTCAACCGCGTGGGTCTTGCCGGCTGCGACATGGGTGCCTGCGCCATATTGCCGCGCCTCATCGGGCAGGGGCGGGCATCGGAGCTGCTTTACCTGGGACGCTCGATGAGTGGCGACGAGGGTTCGCAGTGGGGCTTCTTCAACCGGCTGGCCGAGCCTGAAGCACTGCTGGAGGCCGCGACACGGCTCGCCCGGGACATTGCGGCGGGACCTTCGTTCGCCAACGGGATCACCAAGACGATGCTCAACCAGGAGTGGAGCATGGGCTTGGAGCAAGCTATCGAGTCCGAGGCCCAGGCGCAGGCGATCTGCATGCAAACCGAGGACTTCCGCCGGGCCTACCGGGCATTCGTAGCCAAAAGCAGGCCGGTATTCGAGGGCAATTGATTGCCGCCCCTTTTCTCGCGCATGCAGGACAGGGACAATGTTTCTCAGGCAGTGCCGTGCCGGCGGCGAAGATGCAGCTGGAACAAGGTCCTTGCAATCATTTGAAGAGGTGTGGAATGTCGATCAAGCGTATCGAGAGCGGCGCACGTATGAGCCAGGCCGTGGTGCACGGCGGGCTGGTCTATCTTTCGGGACAGGTGGCGCAGCCGTCCACCGGCGCGACCACGGTTGCCGACCAGACCCGGGTGATCCTGGAGCAGATCGACCGGCTGCTGGCCGAGGCGGGGACCAGCAAGGCAAATCTGTTGTCGGTCTCCATCTGGCTGTCGGACATCGCCGGCTTCGCTCAAATGAATGAAGTCTGGGAAAATTGGGTGTCGCCGGGCGCCACGCCCGCGCGAGCCACGGTCGAGGCGCGCCTGGCGGCGCCGAGCTTCCTGGTGGAAATCGCCGCCGTCGCCGCCATCGCTTGAGGGTGTGCAGGCGCGTCAGTCGATGGCGGCCGGAATCGACTTGAAGCCGCGGAAGCGGGCTCGCCGATTGCGCGTGGCGGGGGCGGTCAGATGCAAGGTGGGAAAGCGCTGCACCATGGCGAGCACCGCGATCTGCGCTTCCAATCGTGCCACCGACATGCCGGCGCAGGCATGTCCGCCGGCGGCGAAGGCCAGGTGGCGATTCGGGCTGCGGCTGATATCGAATCGATCCGGATCGTCGAATTCGGCCGGATCGCGATTCGCCGCACCGATGCACAGAGTGAGATACGCGCCTGCTTCGAGTTCGATTCCCCCGATGCGTACCGGATGCAGCACCAGGCGGTTGCCCAGCTGGTTCGGACTTTCATAGCGCAGGCATTCCTCGATCGTCGTGCCGATGGCCTGCGGATGCGCACGCAAATGTTGCAGCGCCTGTGGATGCCGCAACAGCAAGTGCAAGGTGCTGCCGATCAGGTTGGTAGTCGTTTCATGACCCGCGTTCAACAGGAACACGCAGTTGTGCAACAGCTCGGCCTCGCTCAACGGCTCGCCGGCGGCTTCCTCCTGTAGCAGGCGGGTAAGCAGGTCGTCCTCGATCGGGCGGGCGCGGCGATCGGCCAGCAGCGTGCGCAGGTATTGCGTGAATTCCAGGACGGCGCGATTGCCGTGCGCGCGCTGTTCGGTGCTCAGGCTCGGCTCGAGCGCACCCAGGATGGCCAACGACCATCCCCGCAGCGGACCTCGTTCCGTGTGCGGTATCCGCAGCAGATTGCCGATGACTTCCACCGGTATCGCCGCGGCGAAATCCTCCACCAGGTCGAACTGCCCGCGTGCCCTCAGGTGCTCCAGCAGGTGCTCGACCAGCAAGACCAGGCCGGGCTCCATGCCTTTGATGACATGCGGCGTCAGCGCACCGACGATCTGGCGGCGCACGCGTGTGTGATAGGGCGCATCGTTGAACACCAGGCTGGTCGTATGGTGTTCGTACAGCGGCGAGTCAGGGCCGAATTTCGGCGCGAAGACCGTCTTCTTGTCGGAGCTGAAGTTCTGCCGGTCGCGGTAGACCTGATTCAAGTCCGCATAGCGGCTCAGGAACCAGGTGCCATCCGCGCAGCGATGCACCGGGTCGAGCTCTCGCATCGCACGATAGGTGTCATAAGGGTCGTCGTAGAATGCATCGGTCGGATGCGCCGGATCGAACGCGGCAGCCAGCGCCGCCAGGGATGTGGAGTCACCCGATGCGTGCGTGGGCATGCCGGCTGCGCCTAGGCCAGTAGCGGCGCGAGCAGCTTGATGACGGCGGCTGGATTCTCCACATGGACGTTGTGTCCGGCGCCGCCGATGTCGTGGGCATCCTTGCAGTGGCTGCGAAGCTGATCGAGGGTGACCATGCGATCGTGTTCGCCGCGCGCGAGTACCAGTGGGGCAGTCGCACTGGCCGCCAGCGTCGCGAACGACGCGCCCGCGACCATGAAGGTGCGCGGATCCTGCGCCAGGCGGAATCCCTGCTGTGCCTGGGTGGTGCCTCGGGCCAATGCATCCAGCTCAGCGGTGACCGTGCCTTCGAGCCCGGACATCCTGCGGTAGCGCGCGGCGGCCTCCGCCTCCTGTGCATACCAGCGCACGGGGCGCGCCGCCAGCTCGCGGGTGCCTTGCAGTTCCGCATCGCTCCAGGCGATCTTGGGCCCGATGCCCAGCACGCCGCGGACTCGAACACCGAACCAGCCGCTCGCCAGCGCCAGCGCGACATAGGCGCCCAGGGAGTGTCCGATCACGAACAGCTCTTGCGTCTCGCGTAGTACCGGGACGAGTTCCGCGGCCAGCCCTCCGACGCTGTAATCCGAGCGCCAGTCCGACAGGCCATGTCCGCTCAGGTCAGGTGCAATCCATTCTCCCAGCGAGTTTTCATCCAGGGCGCGCTGCACCCCGCTCCACACCGCGCCGGTGGCGCCGAGCCCGTGCAGCAGCAGAATCGTTCGTCGGCCGGTGCCGCCGCGCTGGGACCAGATCGAAGTATCCTTTTGCAAGTCGTTTTCCTACCGTATTTTCGTCAACCGGGACTATTCGAGACTATTTCATGGGGACGCAATTCGCCACCGCCATTCCTGCCCTGGGCTCCGGCGGCCATGAACCCAAAAGCATGGCCGCCGGAGCCCAGGGCGGGAATGGCCCTCCTCGATGACGAAACAGCGATCTGCGAGTTTGTCCAGCGCGGGAATGGCCCATCGTCGATGGCTGCAAAGCCGTCGTCAGTGACGGAGATGGTCTTCGCCATTGCGGTAACAGGTCATTTGGCGGGCAAGCCGCCGAATCGATCGAAGATCTCCAGCCCGGGAGCCGGCAAGGGTCCCGCCATCGTTTGCACGGTGGCCGACAGGAAGTGCTCGGATTGGGTGAACATGTGCTGGTACAGGCCACGGCACAGTTCATACGCGTCCGTGCCGACCCAGGCGTCCGGCAGCAGCGCCGCCGGCAGCAGCGGATCGCGCAAATGAATCTTGCGATACTCGTGCAGCAGCAAGGTACGCAGAATGAAGCAGGTTTCGCCATCCAGCGCCGCCGCGGCGCCATCATGCAGCGCGGCATCGGCGGGGTCGAACATCTGGATGAAGCGCCGGTAGCGCCGCGCAAGATCCCTGAAATCCCATCCCATGGCGACCAGCCGTGCGTTCGAGACGTCGGCGACGCTGCTGCCCTGCATGACCACCAGCTGTCCTGCGGCGACGAGTTTCGCGACTCGTGCCGGGATATCCTCCGCCGCGCGCGACGGATGGGCGAACACGCCGCTGGTAAGCTGTCCGAAGCCCAGCCAGCTGAGCTCCTCGCGCAAGGTATCGCGCTTCTTTTTCAAGTCAGGCGGTACCACGACCAGGGTCCACTGGCCGTCCCAGGAGGTGGGCGCGGCGCCATAGATGCGTCGCGTTGCCTCGGCAAAGCGCAGGCGGCCTTGGCTGGTGAGGGTGTAATAGCTCGATCGTCCGCTGCGCTCGGAACTCACCCACTGCTCGTTCGCCAGGCGCGCGATCGAGGTGCGGACCAGCCGCTCCGTGAGGCCGAAGGGCTGGGCGAGCCGGATCAGGCTGCTCAGTGCAATGCTTCCGCCACGGGGCGCGATCGCATCGCCCAGGATGGTGATCAGTAGCGAGCCGCCGCGCAGCGGGCGCTGCCGGCGGAACTTTCCCACCAGGGCGTGGACGCATGCGATGAACTGGTTTTGTATCTCTGCTGCCATGCGTTACGAGAGCTCGCTTATTTGTTGCACACGCGCCGCCGCCGGGGTGCCGCCAGTACGTGGCGCGTACACGATACGGCAAATTATGACACAAAAAAGTTTGATAAAATAAAAAAAATGTGTCACTTTATCAATAGTCAAAATGCGCTCGTCGCGGGGGCTGAAATGTACACACAAGGTCTTGATTCACTTGGGGCCGAATGCCTGCACTCCGTTCAGGAGGATACCGCAGCGCTGGAGGCTCGTTTCCAGAGCCGGGTAGATGTCGAGGAGCGTATCGAACCCAAGGACTGGATGCCGGATGCGTATCGCGAAACCTTGATCCGGCAGATTTCCCAGCACGCTCATTCGGAAATCGTCGGCATGCTGCCGGAAGGCAACTGGATCACGCGCGCACCGTCCTTGCGGCGCAAAGCGGTGTTGATCGCCAAGGTACAGGATGAGGGCGGACACGGCCTTTACTTGTACAGCGCCGCGGAAACGCTCGGCGTCGCGCGCGACGAACTGGTCGGGCAGCTGCTCAGTGGCGCCGCCAAGTACTCGAGCATTTTCAACTACCCGACGCCCACCTGGGCGGACATCGGTGCGATCGGCTGGCTGGTCGACGGCGCTGCGATCATGAACCAGGTCCCGCTTTGTCGTTGTTCCTACGGCCCGTACGCGCGCGCCATGGTGCGCGTCTGCAAGGAAGAGAGCTTCCACCAGCGCCAGGGCTTCGAAATCATGATGACGCTGTCGCGCGGCACGCCCGAACAGCGGCGCATGGCGCAGGATGCGCTCAACCGCTGGTGGTGGCCATCGTTGATGATGTTCGGTCCGAATGATGCCGATTCGAAGCATACCGCGCAATCCATGCGTTGGAAGATCAAGCGCTTCACCAACGACGAGCTGCGCCAGAAGTTCGTGGACATTACCGTGCCGCAGGCGGAGTTCCTGGGGTTGACGGTTCCCGATCCCGAACTGCGCTGGGACGAGGCCGAGCAGCATTACCGCTTCGGCGAGATCGATTGGGGCGAGTTCCACCAAGTGTTGAAAGGCAATGGCCCATGCAACCGCGAGCGGCTGGAAGCGCGCCGCCGGGCGCATGAGGATGGCCGCTGGGTGCGCGAGGCGGCGATGGCCTATGCGGAAAAGCAACGTATGCGTGAGGAGCAGGCCGCCTGAGGCCTTCGTTAGTTATGACACAGCAGAAACAATGGCCGTTATTTGAAGTATTCATCCGCTCGCGTTCGGGGCTGGAACACAAGCATGCGGGCAGCATCCACGCCGCGGACGATCGTATGGCGATCGAGCATGCGCGCGATGTCTACACTCGTCGTCAAGAAGGTGTAAGCATCTGGGTGGTGCGCTCGGCGGACATCATTGCCTCCGATCCATCGGAGGCGGATGCATTGTTCGAGCCGGCGAAGGACAAGGTGTATCGCCACCCGACGTTCTATGCGATTCCCGATGAGGTGAAAAACCTATGAGCGCCAGTACTGCGACTGCTGCGCCGTCGGCGCCTGGTGCATCCGTCCGCCCCCAGGGAGTGCCCGGTGCGGGTGCCGGGGCCGATCCGCGCCTCAGCTATGCTTTGCATTTAGGCGATACCAGCCTGATTCTGGGGCAGCGCCTCGCGGAATGGGTGGGCCATGCGCCGGAGCTGGAGGAGGATCTCGCGTTGGCCAACATCGCGCTGGATCTGATCGGCCAGACGCGCTACCTGTATTCCTATGCGGGGCAGCTCGAGGGCCAGGGGCGCACCGAGGATGACCTGGCGTTTCTGCGCGATCCCAGCGATTTCACCAATCTGCTGCTGGTCGAGCAGCCGAACGTGGATTTCGGCCACACGATCGTACGCCAATTCCTGGTCGACGCCTGGCAGATGGAATTGTTCGAGCGCCTGCAGTCCTCGGCCGAAGAGAAGTTGGCCGAGCTCGCGACCAAAGCCCTGAAGGAGACGCGCTACCACTATCGCTTCAGCAGCGGCTGGATGGTGCGGCTGGGCGATGGCACGCCGGAAAGCCATCAGCGCATGCAGGCGGCCATCGATGCCTTGTGGAGATTTGCCGACGAACTGTTTACGCCCAGCGAGATCGACCTCGCGGCGGCCGCCGCGGGCGTGGGTCCGGATCTGCCGTCGCTGCGCGCGCCATGGCTGGCGCGCGTCGAGCAGACATTGCGGGACGCGACGCTCGCCAAGCCTGCCGACATCAAGTACCGCTGGCATGGTAAGCGCGGCGAGCACAGCGAACATCTCGGTCGTATGCTGGCCGAGATGCAGTACATGCAGCGCGCCTATCCTGGCGCGAAGTGGTAGGGAGGTCGGGCCATGAATGCGGTGCATCGCAAGCGGGAGGCGGGTCGGCGCAGCCAGGCATCCGTGGTCCAGCTGTCCGGCGGGATGCCGCCGCAAGCCAGTGGCCCGGCCGATAGCCTGGCCGATGGCTCAAGTATCGAACGCGATATCTGGCGGCTGTTGGAGCAGGTGCCCGATCCGGAGATTCCGGTGCTCAATGTCATCGAGCTGGGCATCATCCGCTTCGTACGCATCGAGCAGGATGATGCGAATCAGGATGCCGCGGCGGTGTCGGTCACCGTCGGCGTTTCACCGACCTATACCGGCTGCCCGGCGACCGAAGTGATTCATGGGTCGATCAAGGCCAAGCTGGTCGGCGCCGGGTACAGCGCGACAAAGGTCGAGTCGGTGCTCTCTCCGCCGTGGACCAGCGACTGGCTGAGCGAGAGCGCGCGCGCCAAGCTTCTCGAATACGGCATTGCGCCGCCGGCGCATGCGGTCGCCCACCCGCGCCACTTGTTCATGAACCCCAGCGTGCAATGTCCGCGCTGCGACTCGGCGAGGACGCAGCGTGTGAGCGAGTTTGCCTCCACGCCGTGCAAGGCCCTGTATCGGTGCCAGGCCTGCCTGGAGCCGTTCGAATATTTCAAGTGCATTTGAAGGATATCGGCTGCGGCCGGTGCAGTTGCCAACCATGCTGAAATTTCATTCTTTGACCGTATCGGATACTCGCCCGGAAGCGAGCGACGCCGTGTGCATCTCGTTCCACATACCCGAGGAGCTGCGGCAGGTGTATCGCTTCTCGCCAGGGCAGCACGTAGGGCTGCGCGCCATCATCGATGGCAAGGAGCAGCGCCGCACCTACTCGATCTGCAGCGGCACCGACGAGCCGCAGCTGCGTATCGGTGTGCGCCGGCACGATCAGGGCAGCATGTCGCAGTATCTGGCCGGACAAGTGCGGGCGGGCGACAAGCTCGAGGTATTGACCCCGACCGGCAGATTCTTCGCCACGATCGACCCGTCGGCCTCGCACAGCTATGTCGCCTTTGCCGCCGGCAGCGGCATCACGCCCATCCTGGGCATCCTGAAGAATGTGCTGGCGCACGAACCAGGCAGCCGCTTTACCTTGTTCTACGGCAATCGGAAAACCGAGCACATCATGTTTGCCGAGGAATTGCTGGCGCTCAAGGACCGCTATCCGCAGCGCCTGGCGCTGCATTTCCTGCTCAGCCGCGAGCCTCAGGACGTCGAACTGTTCAACGGCCGGCTGGACCAGGCGAAGGTTGCGGAACTCGCCTCCTCGCTGTTCGATCCGGCTTTGGTGGATGGCTACTTCCTGTGCGGCCCCGGCACCATGATAGAGGCCACGCGCGAGGCGTTGCTGCAGCTCGACGTCGATGCCGCGCGTATCCATTCCGAGCATTTCTCCAGCGATACGCCCCGCCCGGCACCCGGCACGGAGGCGGCACGCACCAGTGCTGCGCCGCAAGCCGGCGCCATGACGCAAGTGACGGTCGTGATAGATGGCCGCCACCGTTCGTTCAGCATGGAAAGGACGGGCGAGACGGTGCTGGATGCGGCCGAGCAGGCCGGGCTCGAACTTCCCTATTCGTGTCGCGCCGGGGTATGTTCGACCTGCCGTACCCGTGTGGTGCGCGGCGCCGTGACCATGGAGACGAACTACGCGCTGGAGCAGTGGGAGCTCGATGCAGGCTATGTATTGTGCTGCCAGGCGGTGCCCACGACGGCGGAATTGGAAATCAACTACGACGAGCGCTGACTGCGGATCGGCCGCAGGCAAGAGGGAGTCAATGCATTACGAAAACATCCTGTTCGAGCTGCAAGACGGCATTGCGCGCTTGACCTTGAATCGCCCCGAGCGGCTCAATAGCTTCAACGTCGCGATGCACGCTGAAGTCAAAGACGTGCTGCAGCGCGTTGCGGACGATTCCGCCGCGCGCGTGCTGGTGCTGACCGGTGCGGGGCGAGGATTCTGCGCCGGGCAGGACTTGGGCGATCGCAGTGTCGCGCCTGGCGATGAGCGCGTGGATCTTGGCGAATCGATCGAAAAGTACTACCGGCCGCTGGTGCTGGCCCTGCGCCACCTGCCGCTGCCGGTCATCGCCGCAGTGAATGGCGTGGCCGCCGGCGCCGGGGCGAACATCGCCCTGGCCTGCGACATGGTGGTGGCGGCGAAATCGGCGAGCTTCGTCCAGGCGTTCTCGAAGCTGGGGCTGGTGCCCGATTCGGGCGGGACCTGGTTCCTGCCGCGACTGCTGGGCAATGCCCGCGCCATGGGCCTGGCATTGCTGGGAGACAAGCTGCCGGCCGAGCAGGCGGCGCAATGGGGGCTGATCTGGCAGTGCGTCGATGACAGCGAGTTCGAATCCAGCATCGACATGCTTGCCAGGCGCCTCGCGGATGCCCCCACACGCGGCCTGGCGCGCACCAAGCAGGCAATCTACGAATCCTGGGAGCACACCCTGGCGCAGCAGCTGGATCAGGAACGCGACTTCCAGCGCGAACTGGGTCGCTCGCAGGACTACGGTGAGGGGGTGGCTGCCTTTACCGAAAAGCGCCCGCCGAAATTTACCGGGCGCTGAGGTGCGCAGCGTGCGTCCGCTTGCATGATCCAGGTGCCGATCCGCCATGAGTAGCGTCTCCAGCGATCCGTCTCGCAGCGCGCAGGCCTTGGCGCAGCGGGCCGCGGGCGTCATGTTCCAGCAGGACGGGGCCTCCCAGGCGCTGGGGATGCGCATCGTCGAGGTGCGTCCGGGCTACGCCCGCTTGACCATGACGGTGCGCGAAGACATGGTCAACGGTCATCGGATCTGTCATGGCGGGCTGATCTTCGCCCTTGCCGACAGCACGTTCGCTTGTGCCTGCAACACCTACAACATCGTGACGGTTGCAGCCGGTGCGACCATCGACTTCCTGCTGCCCGGCAAACTGGGCGACGTGCTCACGGCGAGCGCCGAGGAACGTTCGCGCTCCCGGCGCACGGGGGTGTACGACGTCGTGGTGCATAATCAATCGGGCGAATGTATCGCCCTGTTTCGCGGCCGCTCGCACCAGTTGAACGCCCGCGTGGTCCAGGACGATGAGCCGCCGGCGCCCGTCGCGGGCTAGGCCCATCCGGGCAGGATTGCGAGTTTGTGGCAGCGCAGGGGGGAGTCATGTCGATCAAGAACCCGTCGCGGGCAGACCTGGAGCCAATCGAAACCGCCAGCATCGATGAGTTGCGCAGTGTGCAACTGGAGCGCTTGCAGTGGTCGCTGCGGCATGCCTACGAGAACGTGCCGCACTATCGGCGCAGCTTCGAGGCAGCCGGCGTCCATCCGGACGATGTCCGCTCGCTGGCGGATCTGGCGCGCTTCCCGTTTACCGTCAAACAGGATCTGCGCGACCACTATCCTTTCGGTCTGTTCGCCGTGCCTCGCGAGCGGATCGCGCGGGTGCACGCCTCCAGCGGGACCACCGGCAAGCCCACCGTCGTCGGCTACACCGCGCACGACATCGACACCTGGGCGACGCTGGTGGCGCGCTCGATACGAGCCGCGGGCGGGCGGGCCGGGGACATCGTGCATGTCGCCTACGGCTATGGCTTGTTCACCGGCGGCCTGGGTGCCCACTATGGCGCGGAGCGGCTGGGCTGCACCGTAATCCCGATGTCGGGCGGCCAGACTCAGAAGCAGGTCCAGCTGATCTGCGATTTCAAGCCCGACATCATCATGGTGACGCCGTCCTACATGCTGGCGATCGCCGAGGAATTCGCGCGCCAGGGTATCGATCCTCGCCAGTGCTCCTTGAGGGTTGGCATTTTTGGCGCCGAGCCCTGGAGCGAAGGAATGCGCAAGGAGATCGAGACCGTCATGGGCATGGATGCCGTGGATATCTATGGGCTGTCGGAAGTGATGGGGCCGGGCGTCGCCAGCGAATGCGTCGAAAGCAAGGATGGACCGGTGATCTGGGAAGATCATTTCTATCCGGAAATCATCGATCCCGCCACCGGGCAGGTCGTGCCCGAGGGCGAACTGGGCGAACTCGTGTTCACCTCCTTGACCAAGGAGGCGCTGCCCGTCGTTCGCTACCGAACTCGCGACTTGACGCGCCTGCTTCCGCCCACCGCGCGCTCCATGCGCCGCATGGAAAAGATCACCGGGCGCACGGATGACATGCTGATCATCCGCGGCGTGAACGTATTTCCGACGCAGATCGAAGACGTCATTCTGAAGATGCCCGCGCTGGCACCGCACTATGTGCTGGAGTTGACGCGCCAGGGGCATCTGGATTCGGTGACGGTACACGTGGAGTGCACCACCGACACGTCGACCGAGACGACCGATCGCATCGCAAGCGAACTGATTCATCACGTCAAGGCGTATGTAGGCATCAGCGTGCACGTGAATGTCGGCCCATGCGGTTCCATCGAGCGTTCCGCGGGCAAGGCGCGGCATGTGATCGACAAGCGCGGCGACTGAGATCCACGGCAATGGCCGCGGTTCAGGAGCAGTCTTTGGATTGACAGTCCGATGTAACAGTCCCATTGCGGCTGGCCAGGGCCTAGTCGGTGAAGCCGATCGATGCAACAGGCGGCGGAGCGGGACGATAGTTGAGGATCGAAACAGGTTTATGACTATGAAGTTGAAAAGCTATATACAGGGCCGCTGGCACGCCGCAGAAGGCGATGTGCAATTGCTGCGGGACGCCACGACTGGACAGGTCGTGGCCGAGGCATCTTCGAGCGGCATCGATTTCCAAGGCGTACTCGCGCATGCGCGCGAGGTGGGCGGTCCGGCGTTGCGCGCCATGACGTTCCACGAACGTGCGGCCATGCTCAAGCGTCTGGCGAAGCGGCTCATGGAGCACAAGGACGAGCTGTATGCCCTGTCGTATGTCACCGGCGCGACCAAATCCGATTCATGGATCGATATCGACGGTGGTATCGGCACCTTGTTCGCCTATGCCAGCCGCGGCGCGCGCGAACTGCCGAACAGCAAGGTGTACGTCGACGGCAACCTGGAGAAGCTGTCCAAGGGCGGGACCTTCGTCGGCCAGCACATCTGCGTGCCCTTGGAAGGAGCGGCGGTGCATATCAACGCCTTCAATTTCCCCGTGTGGGGCATGCTCGAGAAGCTCGCGACGGCGTTGCTGGCCGGTGTCCCTGCGGTAGTGAAGCCGGCAACGCCGACGGCGTACCTGACCGAGCTGGCGGTGCGCCGCATGGTGGAGTCGGGGATTCTGCCCGAAGGCGCGCTGCAGCTGATCTGCGGCAGCGTCGGCGACCTGCTCGATCATCTGGGATGCCAGGACATCGTCTCGTTCACCGGTTCCGCCAGCACCGCGCAGAAGTTGCGGACCCATTCCACGGTGATCGCCAATTCGGTGCGCTTCATTGCCGAAACCGATTCGATCAATTCCTGCGTGCTGGGTGCCGACGCCGTGCCCGGCGAACCGGAGTTCGATGCTTTCGTGCGCGAAGTCGTGCGCGAAATGACGACCAAGGCGGGACAAAAGTGCACCGCGATCCGCAAGGCCATCGTACCCAGTGCCAATGCCGAGGCGGTAGTGGAGGCGATCAAGGCCTCGTTGAGCCGGATCGTCGTGGGTGATCCGCGCCTCGACACCGTGCGCATGGGGCCGCTGGCGAACCTGGCGCAACGTCGCGAAGTGCTGGGACGGATCGCGGAGTTGCGGCGCGAGGCGGAGCTGGTGACCGGGGAACCCGACCAGCTGGAGCTCGTGGGTGCCGATCGCGACCGCGGCGCCTTCGTCAGGCCGTCATTGTTGTTCTGCCGCGATCCGGCGCAGGCCAAGGCGGTGCATAGCGTCGAGGCATTCGGTCCGGTATGCACCGTCATCCCGTATGACGCGACCGGCGACGCCATCGCCCTGGCGCGCCGCGGCGAAGGCAGCCTGGTGAGTTCGGTGTTCACCGCCGACAGCGATCTGGCGGCCGAACTGGTGCTGGGACTGGCTCCGTATCACGGCCGCCTGCTGGTGGTCGATCGGGAATGCGCCAAGGAATCCACCGGACACGGTTCACCGATGCCCGGACTGGTGCACGGCGGTCCGGGGCGTGCCGGTGGGGGCGAGGAACTCGGAGGGCTGCGTGGTGTGATGCATTATCTGCAGCGTACTGCCATCCAGGGATCGCCCCAGACCATTGCCGCGGTCAGCGGCCGCTGGGCGCGTGGTGCGCGGCAGCTGGATCCGGGCGTGCACCCGTTCCGCAAACCATTCGACGATCTGCGCCTGGGGGACACGCTCCTGTCGGTGGAGCGCGAGGTCACGGTCGAGGACATCGAGCGCTTCGCGCACTTGTCGGGCGATACGTTCTATGCCCATATGGATGAGAAGGAGGCGGCGCGCAATCCATTGTTCGGCGGGCGTGTGGCGCACGGTTATTTCCTGATCTCCGCCGCGGCAGGCTTGTTCGTCGATCCGCCATACGGCCCCGTTCTCGGCAACTACGGCCTGGACCACGTGCGCTTCGTGAAGCCGGTGAAGGCAGGCGATCGCATCAAGGTGCGGCTGACCTGCAAGGAAAAGTCGTTGCGGGCCGAGAAAGGCTGGGGCGAGGTTGCCTGGGACACCGAAATCACGAACCAGGACGGCGAGACGGTTGCCTCCTACGACGTGCTCACCATGGTGAGTGTGCATGCCATTCCCGACGCTGCACAGGAGTAGCGTATGTACAAGCTAATCGCGTTGTATCGTCAACCCGACGACCCGGAGGCATTCGAGCGCCACTATGCCCAGATCCATGCACCGATCGTGCGTTCGATCCCGGGACTGGCGCGGCTGGTGGTGAATCGCGGCGTGGCGCCGCCCTGGGGCGGGGAGCCGGCGTTCTACCTGATCGCCGAAATGCACTTCGCCGACGAGGCGACGTTCCGCAATGCCATGGCCTCGGCGGAGAATCGCGCCGCAGGCAAGGATCTGCGGCAGTTCGCCGGCGAGATCGTGACGCTGGTGACCGTGCGCGAGGACTGATGGGCTTCGGCAGCCGGGCTCGCCGAGCCTGGCTGCCTGCCTTTGGCTTGCCGGGATCCTACTTGCCCAGATGCCCTATCGGGGCCCGTGTCGAGCGCTTGAAGGTATTGAGCACGATGCTGGAATGAACGTCGCGCACGAAGCGGATCTTGAGCAGCTTTTTCAACACCACATTGCTGAGTGATTCGAGATCCTCCACCACGACCTGCAGCAGCAGGTCGTACTGTCCCGTCATGGCGTGGCAGCCGACGATCTCCTCCATGGCATCCACGGCGCGCCTGAATTGTTCGATGTTTTCGTCGGTGTGGCGTTCCAACTTGACCTGAACGAACGACTGCACCTTCAAGCCAAGCTGCGCCGGATCGACGATGGCCGTATACCCCTGGATGATGCCGGCTTGTTCCATCAGCCGCACCCGCCGGGCGCAGGGGGTATTTGACAGGCCGACCTTGTCGGCCAGCTCGACGATGCTGCGGCGCCCGTCCTTTTGCAGCTCGTTCAGGATGGCGGCATCGAAACGATCCAAAGTCATGGTAATTATCACCAAAAAAATCGATAAAACTTATGTTATCACCAATAGTGGGCCTGTTCACAGCGTAGTTTGTTGCTTTTCGTCGCACCGACGGCATTAGGCTCCCCATTGGATGAAAGTGCAGAAATGCCGTTCGTGAAAGCAGGCGGCCAGGAGAATGTTTATGACGGCGATTGCTATCGGGCGCACACAGCAGCACCGCCCGCCCCAAGTCGACTGGCAGCAGGTGCTGCACACCGTACTGGTCTCGCGGGCGCTGGATGAGCTGGAGGAAACGCGGCTCCTGCCTGCCAGGAAGATTCTCTATCAATTCACGGCGCGTGGGCACGACCTGACACAGGTCCTGCTCGGCCAGCTGTTGACCGGCAAGCGCGATGGCGTCGGCGTCTATTACCGCTCGCGCCCATTGATGCTGTCCTTGGGGCTGACCCTGGATGACGCACTGGCATCGACCATGATGCGCACCGGCAGCGTCAGCGAAGGCCGCGATATCGGTGTGGTGTTCAACCTGCCGCGCCGTGACGCCGTATGCGTGCTGCCTGCCTGCGGCGGCGTCGGTGCGCAGTACACGCCTGCGATCGGCTGGGCGCAGTCGCTCAAATACCGTGCCGAGGTACTGCAGGATGCGCAGGCCGAGGGCTGCATTGCGGTCGCGCATGGCGGCGAAGCCTCGGTTGCGACCAACGGCTTCTGGTCGGCGCTGACGATCGCCACCACTCAGCGATTGCCGATGCTCTTTTTCATCGAAGACAACGGCTATGGCATTTCGGTCAAATCCGAATTCCAGACCCCCGGCGGCAACATTGCCGAGAACCTGGCGTCCTTCGGCAATCTGCGCATCCTGCAAGGCGACAGTGCCGATCCGCAGGGTGCAGCGGCGGTCATCGCCGAGGCCGTCGCGGCGACACGCCGCGGCGAGGGGCCGCTGCTGGTGCGCATGCTGGTACCGCGGCTGTCCGGCCACTCGGGCCAGGATACGCAGACCTACAAGAGTCCCGAGGAGATCGCGGCGGAGCGGGCGCGCGATCCGCTGGCGCAGCTGCGCCAGCAGTTGGTGCCAAGCGTCATGACGGAAGATGCCTGGACTGCCATCGAGCAGCGGGCGCACGACGAGGTGGAGCAGGCGTTGCTGCGAGTCGAGCAACGGGCGCAGCCCGACGCAGCAGGCATCAGGCGCTTTGCCTTCAGCGAGCGCCGCGACGACGGCACGGTGGAAGTGCAGCAGCAGGGCGGATTGCTCGGCGTCGGATTCCAGGCGCCTGCGGGCAGCCTGGAGGCGCAAAGCGAAGGACCGCGCATCAACATGGTGACTGCGATTCGCCGCACCCTGGAGCACGAACTCGCGCTCAATCCGCGCGTGGTGGTGTTCGGCGAGGACGTGGGCCGCAAGGGCGGCGTGCATGCCGCGACACTGGGACTGCAGGATAAATTCGGCAGCTCGCGTGTATTCGATACCTCGCTGTCCGAGGAGGGCATCATTGGCCGGGCAGTGGGCATGGCGCTGGCGGGACTGATGCCCGTGCCGGAAATCCAATTTCGCAAATACGCCGACCCCGCCGTCGAGCAGCTGAACGACTGCGGGACCATGCGCTGGCGTACGGCGAACCGGTTCGCGGCGCCGATGGTGGTGCGCATGCCCGGTGGTTTTTTCAAGTGCGGCGACCCCTGGCATAGCCAGAGCAATGAAGTACAGTTCGTGCATGCCATCGGCTGGCGGGTGGCGATGCCATCGAATGCGCAGGACGCTGTCGGCCTGCTGCGCTCGGCGTTGCGCGACAATGATCCCACGATCTTTTTCGAACACCGCGCCATGCTGGATGCGGCATGGGCCCGTCGCCCCTATCCTGGCGACGACTTCATCGTGCCCTTTGGCAAGGCCAAGCTCATTCGCCCGGGCGCCGAGCTGACCATCGTGACCTGGGGCGCCATGGTGGAGCGTTGCGAGCAGGCGGCCAACGAATCGGGAATCGATGCGGAGGTGCTCGACTTGCGTACCCTCATGCCCTGGGACCGCGAGGCGGTGCTGGCTTCGGTCGGCAAGACGCGCCGCTGCCTGATCGTGCACGAAGACAATCTCACCGCCGGCTTCGGCGCCGAGATTGCTGCGACCGTTGCCAAAGAGGCGTTCTTCAATCTGGATGCGCCGATCGAGCGCCTGGCGATGCCCGACGTGCCCAGCCCGCACAACCCTGTGCTGCTCGAGGCGGTCGTGCCGAGCGTGGCAGAGATCGTTCAGGCCATCCGCCAACTTGCGAGCGTTTGAGAAAAAGCATGAGTAGCATCATCGAAGTAAGAGCCCCGGCGGATCAATCCGAGGGCACTCGCTCCCAGATCCTGCGCTGGCTCAAGTCGCCGGGAGAGGCGGTCGAGCTCAACGAGCCATTGATCGAAGTGGAGACCGACAAGGTCACCATAGAAATCCCGTCTCCGGCGCACGGGATCCTGCAGGAGATCTTCAAGCAGGAGCAGGAGGAGATCGAGCCGGGCGAACTGCTGGGCAGCATCCGGGCCGCCGATGAGGCCCAGTCCGATGCCGGGCAATCCTCGCCCGCCGCGGGCACGCAGCGCGCGCCCCGGCACCAGGCAAGTGAGCCGCCGGCCGTGGCACGGCCAGAGGCAGCGGTGCGCGATGCGGCAGCGCTGCCGGCATCTGCTGCCGCGATGGCGCCGGCGCGCGTGAGCCCGGCGGTGCGGCGCCTGCTGCAGGAGCGGGGACTGAACGCATCGGATGTGCGCGGCACCGGGGAAGGCGGTCGGATCACGGCCCAGGACGTCCTGGAGCACACGGCAAGCCGCGCGCCTGCCGCCCCTGCATCCGCCGCGGCGTCGCCACAGGCTGCCTTTGCGGGACGCCGGGTCCCTCATTCGACCATGCGACGACGGATCGCCGAGCGCATGGTCGAGAGTCTGCTGCATACCGCGCCTCATGTGACCACCGTTTTCGAAGTGGATATGAGCGCCGTGCTGGCGCATCGGGCCGCTCATCGCGCGCAGTTCGAGCAGCGCGGGGCCTCGCTGACGCTGACGGCGTACTTCCTGGCGGCATGCGTGGCTGCGATTCGGGAAGTTCCGGAGGCCAATAGCCGCTGGACGGACGACGCCTTGGAAATTCCCGATGCGATCGACATTGGCGTCGGTACCGCGATTGAGGACAAGGGCCTGGTAGTCCCCGTGATTCGCAACGTGCAGTCGTTGGACCTGTTCGCCATCGCTCGCGACCTGGGCGAGCTGGTGACGCGGGCACGTGAAGACAAGCTGGCCGTGGCCGATGTGCGCGCAGGAACGTTCACGATTTCCAATCACGGCGTCAGCGGCAGCCTGGTTGCGGCCCCGATCGTCATCAATCAGCCGCAATCATCCATCCTGGGCATCGGCAAGCTGGAAAAAAGGGCTGTGGTGGTGAGCGAAGCGGGTGCTGACCGCATCGTGGTGCAGCCGCGTTGCTACGTGACGCTCACGATCGATCATCGCGTCATGGACGGCCATCGCGCCAATCGTTTCCTGCAAGTGCTGGTGGAGCGGCTGGAAGGCTGGACGGACTAGGCCAGGTGCGAGAGCCGGGCTCGGGCGGCGATCGGCGGCCGCCTGGGTCCCGGTGCGTGCCGTGGATCGCATCGTTGTCTACCTGACGCTGCTCTCGGCCCTTTGCGGATGCTGAGCGACGTGGGCGGTGGATGGCACGGGCGCGGGCACCAGGGCGGTGACTTCGATCGTCGGCACAATGCGCGTCGCATCAAGGTTGCAGCGCAGGTTCGTGGCCGCGACGTGCACCGGCAGTTTGGGGAAAACCTGCTCGGTCAGGTCATCCAGCAATTCGCAATCCCCAGGACCCAGGCGCACGCCGCGCTGACGCGATAGCGATACCGTCTGCCATCGCGCCGGAAAGCGGACGATGTCGTTGGCGCTGGGCAGTTGGATCTTTTGCAGCCGCGCAACCAGCTGCGCCCGAGTATCGAAGGTGGTCGCCGCGCGCACATTCGCCGGCGTCGCTTCCGCGGGCAGGGCGAGCGTCAGGCGGCTGCGGGCATCCTTCACCAGCTGCCCGCTGGTGCAGCTGATCGCAATGTTCATCGTCCCATGGGCGCCGATCGCCAGCAGAATCGTCCGGATCTTTTCCTGCAGGGCATCACAGGCGTAATAGACGTTCTGGCTGCGATAGGCGAAATCCACCTTGTGCACGCGCCAGATGGCGATGACCGTGTCACCGGCGATTTGCTCCTGGGCTTCGCCTTGCAGCGGGCAAAACAGGATCGCGCATGCGAGAGCATGGAGTGTGGCGTGGCGCAGTAAAGGCATGACGCAGCCCCGGCGGCAGGAAGCACATTGTGCGCCTCTACCGCTGCGGGGATGCGGACGGATATACGGATCGCGTTGCGGATTGCGTTAGCCGCATTCGCAGCATGGCGCATCTCCCAGGGGCGTGATGCTCAGCCTTCCTGCTCGCCGGCCCAGTCTGCGGCCCCGGTAGCGCCTTGCCCCAGGTACTCCCGGATCAGAGTCGTGAACGACTCGCCATAACGTGCCAGCTTGGCCTGGCCCACGCCCGGCACGCTCGCGAGCTGGGCCAGGGTGGTCGGCAGCTGCTGCGTCATTTCGCGCAAGGTTGCGTCGTGGAAAATGACGTACGGCGGCACACTGTTGCGATCGGCGAGCTGTTTGCGCAGCGAGCGCAGCTTTTCGAACAGGTGGTCGTCCGCGGCGCTTGGGGCTTGCGCCGCAGCGGGTCTTTCCTTCTCGCGTGCCGCCCGAGTCGGGCGAATCGCAGCGGCAACCTGGAATCCTCGCTGACCGCGCAGTATCTCGCGGCTTGCTTCGTTCAGCGACAGCACGGAATACCCGTCCTGGGACTGGGTCACGAGCCCCTGATGAAGCAGTGCTCGCGCTATGCCCCGCCATGCCTCGGCACTGTGTTGCTTGCCGATGCCGTAGACACTGAGCGCATCGTGGCCGTTGTCCAGCAGGCGCTGCGAACGCCCGCCGCGCAGAATCTCGATCAGGTATGCGGCCCCATAGCGCTCGCCGCGCTGCACAAGCCGCGCGATACTGGACAGGAATTGCTGCGCCTCGAGCGTGCGATCCTGCAGTTCGCGTGGATTGCGGCAGTTGTCGCAGCCATCGCAGGGACCGGTGAAGATTTCCCCGAAGTAGCGCAGCTGGACGGCGCGCCGGCAGTCGGTCGAATCCACGTAGTCGAGCACCTGGCGCAATTGCTGGCGCGCCATGCGCTGCTCGTCCTCGAGTGCCTCGCCGGTGATCGGATCGATCTTCTGCTGGATCAGGAACTCCGCCGTGCGAATGTCTCCCGCGCCGAAGTACAGTAGACACTGGGCGGGGTCACCGTCGCGTCCGGCGCGGCCGGATTCCTGGTAGTAACTCTCCAGCGTGCGCGGCAGGTCGTAATGCACCACCCAGCGCACGTCGGGCTTGTTGATGCCCATGCCGAAGGCGATCGTCGCCACCATGACTTGCGCATCGTCACGGATGAACGCTTCCTGGTGCGTGCGCCGCTGTTCGGCATCCAGCCCGGCGTGATAGGGCAGGGCGCGCACACCATCGGCTTTCAGCTGCGCGGCAAGCTCGTCCACCCGCCGGCGCGACAGACAGTAGACGATTCCCGAGGCATCGTCCGCTTGACGGGCGCGCTGCAGCAGGTCCTGGTAGCTGCGCTTGGTCTTCGGCTGCACCGCGTAGAAGAGGTTGGGACGGTTGAAGCTCGCGATATGAATCGCTGCGCGGCGCAGTGCCAGCTGCTGCACGATGTCGCCGCGCACGCGCGGCGTCGCGGTCGCGGTGAAAGCGAACATCGGGATCTGCGGATAGCGCTGGCGCAGGACGGACAGTTGCCGGTATTCCGGCCGGAAATCGTGGCCCCATTCCGAGACGCAGTGCGCCTCGTCGATCACGAACGCCGAGATACCGATCGAATCCTGCGTCTGCTTCAATGCATGAGACAGAAAGTCCGGCTGCAGTAGCCGCTCCGGCGCCAGGTACAGCAGCTTGTATTCACCCCTGTACAGCCCTTTGAGGCGTGCGCCGATCTCGGCCGGTTCCAGGCTCGAGTTGATGTAAGTGGCGGGGATGCCATTGTTCTGCAGCAGGCGCACCTGATCCTGCATGAGCGCGATCAGCGGCGAGACGACCAGGCAGACGCCCGGCTGCAGCACCGCCGGGAGTTGAAAACAAAGCGACTTGCCGCCGCCGGTGGGCATGATCGCCAGAAGATCGCGCCCCGCGAGTGCATCCTGGACGACCGCTTCCTGGCCGGGACGGAAAGAATCGAAGCCGAAGCGGCCTTTCAAGGCTGCAATGAGGTTCGGACTCGACATCCGTTGTGAGTCGCTGGCTGGCATGGATCCACGTGGAAAGATTGGCCGGGGACTGTAGCAAATCCCCTCCTGTCCTCGCACGTACAGACTCGCCCAGGCGCGTCCCAGGCG
>JBEBRC010000022.1:0-28023 GCA_040395055.1 Steroidobacter denitrificans | reverse complement strand
TGCTGGACATCAATCTGGGAACACCACGCAGGCTCACCGACCGTTCCGCTGAACTTGCCAAGGCCGGTGAATTCGACAAAGCCATCGAGGAACAGAAAAAGGCGCTGGGGATTCAGCCGAACAGCGATGTCTTTCACTACGCCCTGGCGCAACGCTATGCGCAGGCCGATCGGCTGCTGCAGGCGCTGGTGCCGCTGCGCGAGGCCATCCGCCTGCACCCGAACCTGGCGCGGCAGGCCATCGCGGACCCGGTCTTCGCGGCGCTTCGGGAGAATCCGGAGTTCAAGCGTATCACCTCGGTGGCGGGGCAGTTCTCCGGCGGGACATAGCGCCGTTCGCCATGCCTGATGCCCGATGCCTGAGGAAAGGCAGTGTGCATCCTGTGTGCACCGACAGAGAGTCGAATCCGTAAGCATACGGAATGCCTCTATCGCTCAGATTACCGATCGGCCACGGCGGATTGCTCTGATTACGATTCCTTACTATAGTGGAGATAGTAAGGAGCGAGGTTCATCACAATGAGTACAGACGCCACCCTGACGAGCAAAGGTCAGACCACTATCCCGAAGGAAATCCGAGATGGCCTCCGGATGAAGGCCGGCGATCGGATGACTTTTACGTTGCTTCCGGACGGCACGGTATTGATGCGTGTCAAGAACAAGAGCGCGATGAGCGTCGGCGGGCGCCTCCATAAGAAGGGGCGGAAAGCACTGTCCGTCGAAGCGCTTTCTCGCTGATGATCGGACTCGATACCAATGTTCTCGTCCGGTTCCTGGTGCGGGACGATGAGGATCAGTTCGGCCGCGCTCAGAAATTGATTCGTCGCGAGGCGCAGGCCGGCACTCCGGTGGTTGTCAGTCATCTTGTACTGCTGGAGACCGAATGGGTCTTGCGAAGTCGCTACAAGGTCACTAAGGCCGAGCTTCTCGGTGCGTTTTCTGACCTCTTGAGTGCAGTGGACATGAGCTTTGAGGAGGAGCACACAGTCGAAGAAGCGCTCTTTATCTGGAAGAACTCGTCCGCGCAGTTCGCTGATTGTCTGATCGGTACACGATATGGAACGTTGGGATGCAATGCCACGGCAACTTTCGATGCGGCTGCGATGAAGTTGCCGGGTTTCATCTCAGCTTAACGTGTCTGGGGCGGATTCAAGATTCTGCGCGTAGGTTTCCGCCAAACTCGCTCTGACCGATGGCTACAGAGCTGACCCCGTGCGCCCCTAAGATCCCACAGCTCAGGCACTGGATTGGCACTGGCGCCCCGGTACGACTGCGTAACTCGCGGAATATTAAGGGAATTGTATGGTGGAAAGGGAGGGACTCGAACCCTCGACCCCGGCATTATGAGTGCCGTGCTCTAACCAGCTGAGCTACCTTTCCAGCGCGTGCGGCTGCGACGAGGGCCTCAAGGAGGGGCCAGCGTCCACATTACCTGACGGGGCCGCGATTCTCGCGGCGGGGGTCCGGTCTGTCAATAAGCGCCGCCACTGAATACGAGCGCTGGGGGCGGGCGCTGGCGCTTTTTTAGCATAAATCGCGGTCTTTCCGCATAGCCAGACGCCAGACGAGCCGCCCGATGCCGAAGGTGCCATCGGTGCGTCGCCACAATCCGCCATGATCTTTCCCCACCGCCGCACGATCCGTTCGTTATTCGGGCGGGTTTGGGGACTTGAATGGCTTCCACGGGCAGATCGTCACCCGCTCAACGACGAGAACCGTGAGGAGCTTGCATCATGATCAAGAAAGCAGTCATTGGAGCGCTGGCCATTGCCATGAGTTCGGGCGTCGCCCACGCGAGCGACAACCAGTTCACCAAAGAGGAGGGTACGGGCATGTTCACGGGGGCCGCAGCCGGAGCCATCGTCGGTGGTCCGATCGGGGCAGCCGTGGGCTTCGTGGTGGGTGGCATCCTGGGCGACAGCATGGGTGCGACCCGGTTGGCCAAGGTCCAGGCACAGCAGTTGGAGCGAGAGTTGATCGACACTCGTATCGCGTTGGCGCAGGCCAGCCGGGAGTTGGCGCAGGCAAGTGAGGAGCTGGCACAGGCAAGTCAGCGCGCTGGCGGCGATGAGTTGCTGACACAGCTGGCCGAACGGCTGCACGCGGATGTGATGTTCAGGACCGGCAAGGCGGATCTCGATGCCGAGGTGGCTGGGAAGATCGAGGCGCTTGGCTCGCTGTTGTCGGCGTATGCACAGTTGGAAGTTCAGCTGCATGGATTCGCCGACCCGCGTGGCAACCCTGAAAGGAATCTTGAACTATCCTTGGAGCGTGCCGTGGCGGTGCGTGAAGCCTTGATCAAGGGCGGCGTTGCGCCGGAACAGATTCAGGTGGTGGCGCATGGCGAGGATTCGACCACCGCGCAGGAGGGCGATCTGGAAGCCTACGCCTGGGAGCGGCGGGTCAGTCTGTCGCTCCGCCCGCTGGAGTCGGGCACGGTGGCACGAAGCGAGTGAACGCTCGATAGGGCGGCGCGAGAGCACGTGTCGAGACTCGATTGGAATGCTCGCTGCGGCGGTGCCGGCGCTGGATGCGCCGGCACCGGGAGGCGCGCCGCATCGACTTATCGCGATGATCCAGGCTGGCATCGGCCAGCGTGGATCCGAAAGTACACCGACTGCCGCATCCCGTAAGGTTGGCGCTGCTTAATGGTGCGTGCCAGCGCATGCGATGCGCCGCCATGAAGCAGCTGGGCACGGTATCGATGAACGACGGTCTCGGCTAAATGGCATGGGTAGCACGCGGCAACGGCACGGCTCATTGCTCGATAAATCCCGCGGCGCGCACGCGCACCGCGTCCAAATCCCACCTCTCTCTGGTTCTGGAAAATCTCCTGGCACGGTTGCTGCATTGCCCAATGCCGACGGTGGCCGTCGCTGCATGAGCGAGGCCATAGTCGCAACGTTGTAAGAACAACTGCAGCGCTGGCTTGTCAAGCCACAAGGGGAGATGTATGAAAGATGCGAGGGTTCTTGGTGCTCTGGTTTTGTTGTCCTCGACGAGCCTGGCGCATGCCGAGTTCACGGCCAACGCCGCATTCGTCAGCGATTATGACTTCCGCGGCATCACTCAGACCGACGAGGAGCCCGCGGTGCAGGTTGGAATCGATTGGGTGCATGCGAGCGGCTGGTACGTCGGGACCTGGGCCAGCAACGTCGATTTCGGCACCGAGGACCCGAGCCATGAGGTCGATCTCTACACCGGCTATTCGGGTGAGACCGCGGGCGGGCTCGGCTGGGATGTCGGTGTCCTGTACTACGTGTATCCCGGGGATTCCGATGGTGGCTTTCCTGAACTCTACGGCAGCTTGAGCTACGGCTGGTTCACGGGGGCGCTGGCATACACCAATGCCTATCTTGGCGACTATGTGGATGAGAGTGCATGGTACGTGGCGGGGGATGTCAGCATCCCAATGGGCGAGCTGAGTCTGGCGCTGCATGCGGGCTACAGCGACGGGGACGGTATCGAGCAGGCGTTCGGCGACGCCTATGCGGATTACTCCATCGGCCTGACGTATTCCGCCAACCACTTCGATGTGGGGATCAAATGGATAACCACCGACGCGGACGGCTACGATGATCGTATGGTGTTGTCGGCGAGTACGTCCTTTCCCTGGAAGTAGGGGCGTCCGTGGTGAACTGTTCCTGGCCTGGTCATTTGGCCTTGGCAAAGTCCGTCTGTGGCGAGCCAATAAGTCAATAAGTCAAGTCCGGCTCCTCCGACTTGCGTAAACTTTCAGGCTCCGGCGCCTAGAATGCGTCTTTGGTCAGTGACAGGGGGAAGTCCATGCGTAGCGTGAATTTGCTGGCGCCAGCGTTGATGTTGCTGGCAGGCGCCGCCAATGCGCAGATTTCGGCGACCGTCACGCTCGCCAGCGACTACGATTTCCGTGGCATCTCGCAAAGCGCAACGGATCCGGCCTTGCAGGCGAGCCTGGACTACGCCACCGACAACGGATGGTATGTGGGCGCCTGGGCGAGCAATGTGGATTTTGGCGACGATACGGACTACGAGGTGAATCTCTATACCGGCTTTGCCGGTGGCGATGAGGATGGGCTGTTCTGGGATGCCGGCCTTATCTACTACGCTTTTCCCGATTCCTCGGAGTACGACTTTCCGGAAATTTACGCCGGCATCGGCTATGGCTGGCTGGACGGCAAGCTGTGGTATGCCAAGGACTACGGCGGCGATGAGACGGATGGCGATACATCCGCCTTCTACCTGGAGGGCAATGCCACGTTTGCGCTGCCGCGGGATTTCTCGCTGCAGCTGCATGTCGGCCTGAGTACAGGCGACTACTGGGATGATGCGTTCGGTGACGACTTGATCGACTACTCGATCGGCGTCGGCTACACCAGGGGGAACTTCGAGTTCGCCCTGAAGTATATCGATGCGGAAACCGATGTCGTGGAGCGAGGGGACGTGCTCAACAATGAGGGGCGCGTCGTGTTCACCGTCTCCACGACCTTTCCGTGGTGAGATGAGCCTGCCCGGCAACGGCCTGCCATGGCGCAATCGTCGTGGCAGGTATTCTGCTGCTGACTGTGAACCGGCGCCGTCCCGATGAGGCTGCTCGCTCAGGGCCGGAGACTGCCGTGAGTTCAAGCAAACATGTACCAGGCTCTCGAGTCGGCAAGCTTGCCCTCCGCAGCGATCCTGATCAGGCGATCGTGCGCAGGATGTCCGCCAGGGTCGTGATCAGTTCGTCGATCTGCGCCGGCTCGATGATCAGGGGCGGCGACAGGGCAATGGTGTCGCCGGTGGTGCGGATCATGATGCCGCTCTCGAATGCCTTGACCAGGGCTTCGTAGCCGCGTGCTCCCGCTGCGCCTGGGCGCGGCTGCAGTTCGATGCCGGCCATCAGCCCGATATTGCGGATGTCGATGACGTGCGGCAGGCCGCGCAGCGAGTGGACCGCGTCTTCCCACTGTTGGGACAGCTCGCCGGCGCGCGCGAACAGGCCTTCGCGCTGGTAGATCTCCTGGGTGGCGAGCGCGGCGGCGCAGGCAGCCGGATGCGCCGAGTAGGTGTAGCCGTGAAACAGCTCTATCGCGCCTTGCGGTGCGTTCATGAAGGCATCGTGGACGTGCTTGCGCACGAACACCGCGCCCATGGGAATGGCGGCGTTGGTGAGTCCTTTCGCCGAGGTGATGAGATCTGGCAGGACATCGAAGTGCTGCGCGCCGAACGGAGCGCCGAGCCGGCCGAATCCGGTGATCACTTCGTCGAAGATCAATAGCAGGCCATGCTGGTCGCAGATCGAGCGCAGGCGCTGCAGATAGCCCTTGGGCGGAAGGATCACACCGGCCGAGCCGGCGACCGGCTCGACGATGACCGCGGCGATGGTCGAGGCATCGTGCAGGGCGACGAGCCGTTCCAGGTCATCCGCCAGATGCGCACCCCATTCCGGGAGTCCGCGCGAGTAAGCGTTGTGTTCGATGTCGAGCGTATGCCGCAGGTGATCGACGCCGGGCAGGAGGCTGCCGAAGAATTTTCGATTGTTGACCATGCCGCCGACGGAGATGCCGCCGAAACCGACGCCGTGATAGCCTTTTTCACGACCTATGAGGCGCGTGCGGGCGCCTTCGCCGCGCGCGCGATGATAGGCGAGCGCGATCTTCAGCGCGGTATCGACCGACTCCGAACCGGAGTTGGTGAAAAATACGTGATCGAGGTCGCCGGGAGTGAGTTGGGCCAGTCGCCCGGCCAACTCGAAGGCCAGCGGATGTCCCATCTGGAACGTCGGTGCGTAATCCAGGGTGGTGAGCTGCTGGCTTACGGCCTGGGTGATTTCAGGGCGCCCGTGTCCGGCGTTGACGCACCATAGTCCGGAGGTGCCATCCAGGATTTTCCTGCCATCGTGCGTCCAATAGTGCATGCCTTGTGCCCGCACAATCAGGCGCGGATGCGCCTTGAACTGCCGATTCGCCGTAAACGGCATCCAGAAGGCTTCCAGATCCGCGCGCGACAAAGAGGTGGACATCGTCTGGCCTGTGGGATGTAGAGGTAACCAAGGATAGGTGCGAGAGGATGATAAGAAAAAGTAAGGCGTGATTCAAATAATTGACAGAATATGAAAATTTAACGTCGAATCGTTGGAATTTTTATACGAGCGTCTATTATTCTAAACGTTCTGGTTTGTATTTTCACAGGAGCCTACCTATGGCGATCGACGTAGGCGCGCATCTGAAGGCGGTGCGCACCATGTATGGGCTGTCGCAGCGTGAACTGGCGAAGCGCGCGGGCGTCACCAACGGTACGATTTCATTGATCGAGCAGAATCGGGTCAGTCCGTCGGTCAGTTCGCTGAAGAAGGTGCTCGATGGGGTGCCGATGTCGCTGGCGGAGTTCTTTACGCTGGATCTGCAGGCCAATCCTCAGGTGTTCTATTCGCAGGGCGAGCTGGTCGATATCGGCGACCGGGACGTTTCCTTGCGCCTGGTGGCGGCGAAGCGCGCGAATCGTGCCATGTCCTTGATGCAGGAGCGGTATCGACCCGCAGCCGATACCGGTGCGGACATGCTCAGTCACCAGGGCGAGGAGGGCGGGATCGTGGTCAGTGGCTGTATCGAGCTGACGATCGGGGGCCAGAGCCGCTTGTTGGAGGCTGGAGATGCGTACTACTTTTCCAGCGCCGTGCCGCATCGATTCCGCAACCTGGGCGACGAGCCCTGCGAGATCATCAGCGCCGCGACGCCGCCCACGTTCTAGACCTCGGGGGGCCGGCGGGCAGATCCGGCAGCGGCTGGATCGATTCGGGCGCCGGCGGGTGCAACAGTTGTAGACTGGCGGTATCCAGTCGACATCGATCGCAAGAGTTCTTCGGGCCAGTATCATGAAAGTCACCGTAGCCGCCGTGCAGTTCGCTGCCGAGGATGACCGCCGCGCCAATCTCGCGAGCGCCGAGCGGTTGGTGCGCAGCGCCGCGGAGCAGGGTGCGAACATCGTCCTGGTTCAGGAGTTGTTCGAAACGCCTTACTTTTGCAAGGGCCACGATCCGGAATACTTCAAGCTTGCCTTGCCGATCGATGAGAACCCGGCTGTGCAGCGCTTTCAGGAACTGGCGCGCGAGTTGGATGTGGTGCTGCCGGTCAGCGTCTTCGAGCGCGCCGGCAATGTGTTCTACAATTCCGTCGCCATCGTGGATGCCGGCGGCAAGCTGCTGGGCACGTACCGCAAGTCGCACATCCCGGAAAGCCCCGGCTATCACGAGAAATTCTATTTCTCACCCGGCGACACCGGATTCAAGGTCTGGAACACCCGCTTCGGCAGGATCGGGGTTGCGATCTGCTGGGATCAGTGGTTTCCCGAGTCGGCGCGAGTGATGGCGCTGCTGGGCGCCGAAATACTGTTCTATCCCACTGCCATCGGCTCGGAACCCCAGGATCTGAGTATCGATTCGCGTGATCATTGGCAGCGTGCGATGCAAGGGCACGCTGCCTCGAACATCATGCCGGTGGTCGCATCCAACCGGGTCGGCAGCGAGCGCGGCGGACAGTGGGAAGTGACGTACTATGGTTCCTCGTTCATTACCGACCATAGCGGTGCGCTGCTGACGCAGGCGGCCCGTACCGGGGAAGCCGTGGTCACGGCCCGCCTCGACCTGGATGAGATCCGCGCCTATCGCAACGCATGGGGAGTATTCCGGGATCGGCGGCCAGCGTTGTACGGACCGATCATGACCTTGGATGGTGGCCAGGCTGATTGACGCGGAGCCTGCGAACGACAGGCCGGGCGCGAGCCTGGCATCGGGGATGATCTCTGCCGGAGCGCAGCGGCCCCTTATCGGGCAAGACGCAGCGAGCATTCCGTCATCGATGCCGCGGACGATACGTCGCGACCGACGTCCCAAGGCTGCAGCCAGGGTTCCAGAGCGATCCGGCTAGGCACCGAATCGCCAACCGGGATTCGGCATGAGTGAACTTTGCCCTTTTACCTTTAATCTGCAAAAGATCCAGATGCAATTTTTCGCCTCCTGTCCTCCTGGCGTCGCCGACCTGACCGCTGCCGAGCTACGCGAGTGCGGTGCGATCCAGACGCGCGAGTTCAAGCTGGGTGTGCAGTTCGAGGGCCCGCTGGAAGTGGCGTATCGCGCCTGCCTGTGGTCGCGAACGGCCAGCCGCATATTGATGCCGCTCGCGTCTTTTCCCGCGGCGACCCCGGAGGAGCTCTATGAGGGGGTCGGGACGATCGACTGGAGCGAGCACCTCGATCCGGCGGGCAGCCTTGCCATCGACTTCGGCGGCGCCTCCAGCGGCATTACGCATACTCACTTCGGCGCCTTGAAGACCAAGGATGCGATCGTGGACCAGTGCCGGGCCCGCACGGGTGGCCGGCCGTCCGTCGATCTGGAGCGACCGGATATCCGCATCGACGTGCGCCTGGATCGGGATCGGGCGACGCTCAGCCTGGATTTGTCGGGCGAGAGCTTGCATCGTCGGGGCTATCGCGTACGCGGGGTGGCGGCGCCATTGAAGGAAAATCTCGCCGCGGCGGTGCTGCTTCGCTGCGGCTGGCCGGCAATGGTTGCCGAGGCGGCGGACGAGGTGGGACTGGTCGATCCGCTGTGCGGATCGGGCACGCTGGTGATCGAGGCGGCCTTGGTAGCGCTCGACATCGCGCCTGGCTTGCTGCGCGAGCGCTTCGGTTTCACGGGTTGGCGCGGACACGAGCAGTCGCTGTGGCAGCGCCTGGCGGATGAAGCGGGCGCGCGGCGCGAGGCCGGCGCAGGCAGACGCATCACGCTGCGCGGGTACGATAGCGATCCCGCTGCGGTGCGAGCTGCGATCGAAAACACTGAGCGCGCCCGACTGGGGACTGTCGTGCATATCGAGCGCCGCGAACTGTCGCAGTGGGTGCGCGAGGGGGCGGCAAGCCGTGGCCTGGTGGTGACGAACCCTCCTTATGGGGAGCGGATCGGCGATCAGGAGCGACTGCAGTCGCTGTACGAAACCTTCGGAGCGCGGCTGCGCGAACACTTCGAGGGTTGGAAGGCGGCGGTGCTGACCGGCAATCCGCCCTTGGCCAAGGCGATCGGTATCAATGCACGCCGCAGCCACACCTTGTTCAATGGGCGTATCGAATGCCGGTTGTTGCGGTTCGAGGTCGTGCCGGCTGATTTTCGCACTCGTGAAAGGCCGGCCGAGCATCTGGAGCAGATCAGGGCTCGTCCTGGCGCGCAGATGTTCGCCAATCGGCTGCGAAAGAATCTCAAGACGGCCCAGGACTGGGCGCGTCGCGAGTCAGTCGATTGCTTTCGAATCTACGATGCCGATATGCCGGAGTACGCGTTTGCGATCGACCAGTATGGCGATGGCGAGGGCAATCGTTGGGCTGTCGCACAGGAGTACGCGCCGCCCAGGACCATCCAGCCGCAAGCGGCGCGCCAACGCCGCAACGAGGTGTTGGCGGTGATCCCGCAAGTGCTCGATCTTGGCGCCGAGCGGATCCATGTGCGTGAGCGTCGCCAGCAGAAGGACGGGGCGCAATACGAAAAGGTTGCGCAAGAGCGTGCGTTCGAGGTGGTGCGCGAACAAGGCTACCGGTTCGCCGTCAACTTCAGCGACTATCTGGATACCGGGCTGTTCCTCGACCATCGACTCACACGCCGCTATATCGGCGAGCTGGCGCGCGGGCGGCGATTCCTGAATCTTTTCGCCTACACCGGTACGGCAACGGTGTACGCGGCGGGCGGGGGCGCCGCCTCGTCGACCACCGTCGACATGTCTCGCACCTACCTGGACTGGGCCAGGCGAAATCTTGCGCTCAATGCGCTGGCTGGGCCACAGCACGAATTCGTTCAGGCTGATTGCATCGCCTGGCTGGAGCAGCAGCGCGGGCAATCCCCGCGCTGGGATCTTATGTTCATCGATCCGCCGACACATTCGCGCTCCAAAAGAATGAGCGGCGATTTCGATGTGCAGCGCGATCACGTGTCGTTGCTGGAACTTGCCGCCGAACTGTTGGCGCCGGGCGGCACGATCGTGTTTTCCAACAACTACACCCGTTTCAAGCTCGACACGGCCGCGCTGTCCATGTTCGAAATCGAGGATATCGGTCACCGGACGTTGCCGCGCGATTTCAAGCGCAGTCCGCGGATTCATTCGTGTTATGTATTACGCTCGCCGTCGCAGTGAGGGCAGGCGCGGCCAGTTCGCTTCGAAATGACGGACATCGGGCATCGGCAAAGCGGAAAAAGGATGGCCGGGCAGCAAGGTAAGGAAGGGAAGGCAAGGATGAGTGCGCGCCCGGCGCCTGGGAGGGCTTTGCAGGGGCCTGGCTACGTGGTTGGCATGACGCCGCCGCGACAATCGCGAGGATAGCGGGATATACCGCATTGATATGACGGCAGTCTTGCCGCAAAATTACGGGCTCCTTTCAACGTTTCCGGATCCGCAGGGCGCCTGCCGGTCCAGGTTCACCAGATTCCTTTCGAAGAATATTATGAGCGGCGATTCGTTTCAGGTTCATTTCCACCCCAAGCTTGGTGCCGTCATTTACGATCCCGTCGCCCAGATGGGGCTGGCGCGCGAGCAAATGCGCCTGTTCAAGCTTGATGCGATGGGCGCGCGCACCTTCATGCGCAGCATCGTGAACAAGGACATGGTCCTGTGCGAGGATGAGACCGCCGGCGAGCATGCCGCTGCCGTGGACGCCTATCGCACGGCACGCACCGGACGCCGCAAGCCCTATTGCGAGCAGTGCCGGCGTCATTTCGGCTCGGTCGATTTCACGGTCTGCGGCCACTGTCATGCGATCCGTTGCACCTGCGGCACCTGCAGCTGCGTCTCCAGCTCTCGCCGACGCAAGGCGGCCTGAACTCCCCCAGCGTGAGCGTAGGCGTTTTTTTCGCAAGTCAGCCAGACTGGATCAGAGGCTGCGCGGCGGCTCCCGCGCGCGAGCAGCCAGATTAGCCGTCGCGCCATGATCAATATTTTCCGCGTATTCACGATCGAAGCTGCACACCGCTTGCCGAATGTGCCCATCGGGCACAAGTGCGCGCGGCTGCATGGGCATTCGTTTCGCATCGAATTGCATCTGCGCGGCCCCGTCGGGGAGCACAGCGGCTGGGTCATGGATTTCGCCGATGTGCGTGCCGCCTTCCAGCCGGTATACGACCAACTGGATCACCATTACCTGAATGAGATTCCCGGCCTGGAGAATCCGACCAGCGAAAACCTGGCACGCTGGATCTGGGGGCAGGCCCGGCTGCGCTTGCCGCTGCTGCACAAGGTCGTGATCCATGAAACCTGCACCAGCGGTTGCGAATACGCGGGCGAAGCCGCGTGAACCCCGGCAGGCACGCCGCAGGCTGATCCGGCCGGGCGAGGCGCCGCGTCGCCGCGCCAGGTCCCGAGGCCTGGCCTGCGGGCGGCTACAGCAGGTCGCGCAGCCGATACCACAGCATGGCGAGCATCAGGGTCGGTGTCCGCAGCAATCGACCACCGGGAAAGCGATGATGTTCCAGCCTGGTGAACAGGTCGAAACGTTCGGCCTGGCCTGAAATCGCTTCTGCGGCCAGTTTGCCGGCAATGCCGGTCAGGGCAATGCCGTGCCCGGAGAAACCCTCCAGGTAATACACGTGGGGTGCGAGACGGCCGAAGTCTGGGGCGCGATTCATGGTGATGTCGACGTAGCCGCCCCATGCATGATCGATGCGCAGATCCGCGAGTTGCGGAAAGACGTGCAGCATGCGTTTGCGGGTTGCGTGGGCGGTATTGAAGGGGTCGTGCCCGGAATAGCTCACTCGCCCGCCGAACAGCAGCCGGAAGTCCGCTGAGCGGCGGAAATAATCGATCACGAAATTGATGTCGGCCACGGCAACGTTCTCGCGCATGAGTTGCCGCATGCGCTCCTCGCCCAGCGGTTCGGTGGCGATGATGTAGGTGCCGACAGGCATGATGCGGGCGCGCAGCGGGGGGGCAAGCGGCCCGCCATAGACGTTGCAGCACATCACCACGAAGCTTGCCTTGACCCGGCCCTCGCGGGTCACGATCGTCGCCGGATCGGTCGGCGTCAATTGCGTGACGTGCGAATGTTCGTGGATCCGTACCCCGGCAGCATGTGCCGCCGCCGCCAGGCCCAGTGTGTAGTTCAAGGGGTGCAGGTGGCCGCTGCCGCTGTCGTACAGGCCGGCGCAATAGCGCTTGGTGGCGAGCAGCGACTCGACGTCGGCCTGCTCCATGAAGCGCAGGCCGGAATAGCCGTAGCGCTCCAGCAGTTCGTGCATCTCTTGCCGCAGTTCTTCGCGTTGCCGCGGCTTGACCGCCGCGTGCATGTGCCCCCACTGCAGATCACACTCGATTGCATGCCGCTGGACTCTGTCGCGCAGCAAGTCCAGTCCTTCGAGCGAGATATCCCACATGCGCCGTGCATTCTCGATGCCGACTTGTTGTACCAATACCCGCTGGCCGCAGGCGAAGCCGCCGATCGCCTGGCCGCCGCTGCGTCCGGAGGCGCCCCAGCCGATGCGATGCGATTCCAGCAGGACCACGCGATAGCCGCGCTCGGCCAGGTGCAGCGCGGTCGAGCAGCCGGCAATGCCGCCGCCGATGACGCAGACGTCGGCGCAAACCTCACCGCTGAGCGGCGGGTACGAAGGCGCCGGATTGGCCGATGCCCAGTAATACGATGGAACGGAGTCGGTAGCGGATGTGGTGTCGATCGCGGGCATGGCCGGGCATGGATATCGGGGCGAGAGGTGATCGTACAGGGGAGAGGGTGGCGGGAAGCGTTTAAGATTTTCGCAACCCGGCGGGCAGCGCTGCTGCGCGGCAGGATAGCGACTGAACACCCTTTGCAGCAAGGGGTGGCGCAGTTCGGTTGTTTTGTAAGTTATTGTTTTATATTAATAAAAATTCTACAGTGTTTCACCGTACCGGTGCGCCCGGCCGGGGGCGAGCCAGGACCGGGCCGTGGCGGCGGATCTATGCTTAAATGAGGCATTCCTCGGGCGGGCTGTCATCGTCGCTCGTTAAAGATTTCAAACGTGTCAACGCGAAAACCGCTTATCGGCATTGCTGCGGATCGGCGCCTGCTGGGCCACCATTACTTCCATTGCGTGGGAGAGAAGTACATTACGGCGGTGGCGGAAGGGGCTGAAGCGATCCCGGTGCTTCTGCCCGCGCTGGGAGAGCTCGACGTAGGTGAGCTGCTGGCCCATTTCGATGGTTTCCTGCTGACCGGCAGCCCCTCGAATGTAGAGCCGCATCATTACGGGGGACCCGCGAGCGAACCGGGCACCTTGCACGACGGCTGGCGCGACTCGACCACCTTGCCGCTGATCCCGAAGTTGGTTGAGGCAGGCCTGCCGCTGCTGGCAATTTGCCGCGGCTTCCAGGAAATGAACGTCGCCTTCGGTGGCACGCTGTGGCAAAAGCTGCAGGAGGTCGATGGCTTTCGCGACCATCGCGAGGATCCCCAGGCGCCGCTGGCGGTGCAGTATGGACCGGCCCACGAGGTCGAGCTGCAGCGCGATGGCGTGCTGCATGGCCTGGCCGGCATGGATCGATTGACTGTCAACTCGCTGCATTCCCAGGGCGTGCGGACCTTGGGGCGGGGGCTGGAGATCGAAGCGCGCGCGGACGACGGCGTCATCGAGGCCTTCCGGGTCCGCAATGCACCAGTATTCGCGCTCGGCGTGCAATGGCATCCCGAGTGGCAGTTTCAGAGTAATCCGTTTTCGCGCGCGTTGTTTGCAGCCTTCGGCCAGGCTGCGCGTGCGCGCGTCCGGATAAACGCTTCCTAAGGCATCGTGTATGAGCGCTATTCAACAATTCTTCAAAGAACACGCAATTTCCGAGGTCGAGGCAGTCATCCCCGACATGGCCGGCGTTGCGCGCGGCAAGATCATGCCGGCGGAGAAGTTCGCCGAAGACGAGGGCATGCGTTTGCCGGAAAGCATCTTCCTGCAAACGGTCACGGGCGACTATCCGGATGATGATCGCGCCATCAGTCCCTCGGAAATCGACATCGTCCTGAAGGCCGATCCGACCACGATCCGGGTCGTGCCCTGGGCTGCCGAGCCGACCGCCCAGGTCATCCACGACAGTTTTTATTCCGATGGGCGCCCGGTCACGATGGCCCCGCGCTACGTTCTGCAGCACGTGCTGGAGCTGTATGCCCAGCATGGCTGGGAGCCGGTCGTGGCCCCGGAGCTGGAGTTCTTTCTGGTCGAGCCGAACATCGACTCGGACTATCCCCTGAAGCCGCCCATCGGCCGCTCGGGCCGCCCCGAAATCGGACGCCAGGCGTATTCGATTGCCGCGGTGAACGAGTTCGACCCGCTGTTCGACGATATGTACGCCTTCTGCGAAGCGCAGGACATCGAGATCGATACCTTGATCCATGAGGACGGCGCGGCGCAGATGGAGATCAATCTCCTGCACGGCAATGCCTTGTCGCTGGCGGATCAGGTGTTCCTGTTCAAGCGCACGGCGCGCGAAACCGCGCTGCGCCACAAGATGTACGCGACGTTCATGGCCAAGCCGATGGCGCGCGAACCCGGCAGCGCCATGCACATCCATCAAAGCATCGTCGATTCTCGCACCGGCCTCAATGTGTTCGGCGATGAGCAGGGAGGCCCCTCGGCGCTGTTTTATTCGTATATCGCCGGACTGCAGCGCTACCTGCCGGCGGCGATGTCGTTGTTCGCCCCGAACGTCAACTCTTACCGGCGGATCACCCGGCACTATTCGGCGCCGATCAATACCCAGTGGGGCTACGACAACCGCACCGCGGGCTTGCGAGTGCCGGTGTCCAAACCGGTTTCCCGCAGGGTCGAGAACCGGATCGCCGGTGCCGATGCGAACCCCTACCTGGCCATCGCCGCGTCCCTGGCCTGTGGCTACCTGGGCATGGTCGAGGGGCTCAAGCCCAGTGAGCCGGTATCCGGCAGTGCCTACGATCTGCCGTTTACCCTGCCGCGCAACATCGAGGATTCCCTGCGTCTGCTGCGCGACTGCCGCCCGCTGATCGACATTCTTGGCGAACGGTTCGTGATCGCCTACGCCGCGGTGAAGGAGACCGAATACGAGACCTTCCTGCAGGTGATCAGCTCCTGGGAGCGAGAGCATCTGCTGTTGAACGTATAGCGGTGCCAGGGGCGGCCACCCTGGGGCCTTACCCGGGGTGTTTCTTGTGCCACGGACCGTCTACCCGTGCGGGCGCTGGTGCGTTACGCTTCTTAGGTACCGGCGCCTCGCGTGTCGGCCCTAGCCAGCACACAGCCACGACAGCCACCAGATGGGGAGATACTCCGCGATGAATAATTCACTGCGCGTTGCATTGGCGATCGCGTCGACGCTGGCGCTGGGGGGCTGCGGCAACAAGCAGGATGCGCGACAGGCTCAGGATGCCGGCGTCGCCGGTGCCGAGGAGAAGGTCCTGCATGTCTTCAACTGGTCCGACTACATTGCCGAAGATACCATCAGGGATTTCGAGCAGCGTACGGGGATCAAGGTCACCTACGACGTATTCGACTCCAATGATGTGCTGGAGACCCGTTTGCTGGCGGGCAACTCCGGATTCGATGTGGTCGTGCCCTCGGCATCGTTCCTGGAGCGTCAGATCAAGGCCGGCGTGTTCCAGAAGCTCGACCGCGGCCAGCTGCCGAATCTGGCGAACATGGATCCGGATATCGAGCAGCGCGTCGCCTTGCACGATCCGGACAACCAGCATTCGGTCACCTACATGTGGGGCACGACCGGCATCGGCTACAACGAGGAGAAAATCAAGGGCATCCTCGGCGATACGCCGCTGGACAGCTGGAACTACCTGTTCGATCCGGCGCTGGCGGCGCAGTTCAAGGATTGCGGCATCTCGGTGCTCGATGCGCCCGACGAGCTGCTCAAGATTGCCCTGGCCTGGATGGGGCGCGACCCCAACAGCGAGCAGGAGGCCGACCTCAAGGCCGCCGAAGAGAAGCTCATGGCGGTGCGGCCGCTGATCCGCAAGATCCATTCCTCGCAATACATCGAGGACCTCGCCAATGGCGATATCTGCATCGCGCTGGGCTGGAGCGGCGATATCCTGCAGGCTCGCGATCGAGCCAGCGAGGCCGGCCGGGGCGTGGTCGTCAATTACGTCATCCCGCAGGAAGGCACGATCATCTGGTTCGATATGCTGGCGATTCCGGCCGATGCCAAGCATCCCAGGAACGCCCATGCATTCATCAACTACCTGATGGAGCCGCAGGTTTCCGCCAATAATTCCAACTTCGTCAACTACGCCAATGCCAATGCGGCGTCCTTGGAACTGGTGGACGATCAAGTGAAGAACGATCCGGGTATCTACCCGCCGCCGGAAGTGAAGACCAAGCTGTTTCCATCGCTCGCCTACAGCGAAAATTTTCAGCGCCTCATGAATCGCATGTGGACCAAGTTCAAGACCGGACGCTGAGCCGCGGGACCATCGCCGACGCAAGTGCATGGCGCGAGACCTGCACTGGCTGGCGCATCCGCGGCAGTTGCGTCATCGTCACGATCGGGTTGCCGCTGGGTGCGGCGGCGGCTTTCCTTTTGATCAATCGTTCATTTTCTCACTAGCCATCGCGGTGCTTCATGGCAACCAGCGCACGCGCGCAACACACGACTACGTCCGGGGTCGATCCTCAGTCGGCCCCCTATGTTCACATCGAACGGGTGACGAAGAAATTCGGCGAGTTCGTTGCGGTCAATGACGTCTCGCTGAAGATCTACAAGAAGGAGCTGTTCTGCCTGCTGGGCGGTTCGGGCTCCGGCAAGACCACTCTGTTGCGCATGCTGGCGGGGTTCGAAGCGCCCAGCAGCGGCAGGATTTTCATCGACGGCGTGGACATGACGGGCGTGCCGCCCTACGAGCGGCCGGTCAACATGATGTTCCAATCCTACGCGCTGTTCCCGCATATGACGGTGGAGCAGAACATCGCCTTCGGCCTGAAGCAGGATCGGCTGCCGAAGCAGGAGATCGCACAGCGCGTCGCCGACATGTTGAACCTGGTGAAGTTGTCGCAGTTCGCCAAGCGCAAGCCGCACCAGCTCTCCGGCGGCCAGCGTCAACGCGTTGCGCTGGCGCGCTCGCTGGTAAAGCGGCCCAAGCTGTTGCTGCTGGACGAGCCGCTGGGGGCGCTGGACAAGAAGCTGCGCGAGCATACGCAGTTCGAACTGGTCAATCTGCAGGAAAAGCTCGGCGTCACTTTCGTCGTCGTGACTCACGACCAGGAAGAGGCGATGACGCTTTCCACGCGTATCGGCGTGATGAATCTTGGGGAGATCGTCCAGGTCGGCAGTCCCAAGGATATCTACGAATATCCAAGCAGCAAGTTCGTCGCGGAGTTCATCGGCAACGTCAACATGTTCCAGGGGCGACTGGTCGAGGATGAGCCGGATCATGTGCGCATCGACAGTGCGGAGCTCGGTGGCACGATCTATGTCGATCACGGGGTGAGCTCGGCGCCGGAGGCGGTTGTGTGGGCCGCGATCCGCCCGGAGAAGATTCTCATCTCGGTCGAGAAGCCGGCGCAGCCGGATAACGTGGTACGCGGCATCGTCAAGGAAATCGCCTATCTCGGCGACATGTCGGTGTACCTGGTGCAACTCGATTCGGGCAAGGTGGTGCGGGTGACGCAGCCGAACGTCTATCGTCATGCGGATGATCTGGTGACCTGGGACCAGAGCGTGTACCTGCACTGGCATGCATCGAGTCCGGTGGTGCTGGGGAAGTGATGCGGCGTATCAAGTCGGCCCACCCGGCCCGCCGTGGCACCGTAGGGCGGGCAATGGTTATCGGCATTCCCTATTTCTGGCTGCTGATATTCTTCCTGGTGCCGTTCGTCATCGTGTTGAAGATCGCCTTTTCCGAAACGCAGATCGCACTGCCGCCCTACCAGCCGCTGCTGCGCTGGACACAGGACCGGGCGCTGGAAATCAAGCTCAACATGGGCAACTTCCTGTTCCTGGTCGAGGACAGCCTGTACTGGAAGGCGTATCTGAATTCGGTCAAGGTGGCGGCGATTTCCACGTTCGTGTGCCTGCTGATCGGCTATCCCATGGCCTACAGTATTGCCCGCGCCACGCGCACCTGGCGCAACGTTCTGCTGATGATGGTGATACTGCCGTTCTGGACCTCGTTCCTGCTGCGCGTCTATGCCTGGATCGGCATCCTCAAGAACAATGGCTTGATCAATAATTTCCTGTTGTGGCTGGGTGTCATCGATCAACCGATCGTGATGATGCAGACCGATTTCGCGATCTATGTGGGCATTGTGTATTCGTACCTGCCGTTCATGATCCTGCCGCTGTATGCAAGCTTGGAAAAAATGGACCTGACCTTGCTCGAGGCAGCGGCGGATCTGGGCAGCCGCCCATTCAAGTCCTTTCTCACCATCACCCTGCCGCTCTCCATGCCGGGGATCATCGCCGGCTCGATGCTGGTGTTCATTCCCGCGGTCGGCGAATTCGTGATCCCGGCGCTGCTGGGTGGACCGGATTCACTGATGATCGGCAGCGTACTGTGGACCGAGTTCTTCAGCAATCGCGACTGGCCGGTCGCCAGCGCGGTCGCCATCGCGCTACTGGCGCTGCTGGTGGTGCCGATCGTCTGGCTGCAGCGCTCGCAGAGCGCGCCGGCACGGGAGAGCTGAGGATGGGCAAGAACATTTCCGCCTTCCGCCTCACTGTGCTGGTGTTCGGCTTCGCATTCTTGTACATCCCGATCCTGTCGCTGATCGTCTACTCGTTCAACAAGTCGCGGCTGGTGACAGTATGGGGTGGTTTTTCGACCGAATGGTACGGTCGCTTGTTCAGCAACGAACAGATACTGAGAGCGGCCTGGCTGTCGTTGAAGATCGCAGCCATCAATGCGACTGGAGCGGTCGTGCTGGGAACGCTTGCGGCACTCGCATTGACGCGTCTGGGAAAGTTCAAGGGCCGTACGTTGTTGTCCGGCATGACCACGGCGCCGCTGGTCATGCCGGATGTGATCACAGGTCTTTCGCTGCTGTTGTTGTTCGTCGCCATGGAGCAGTTCATAGGCTGGCCGCAAGGGCGTGGCATGACGACGATAACGGTCGCGCACATGACCCTGACGCTGGCTTACGTCACTGTGATCGTGCGCTCGCGCCTGTCGATGCTCGATGATTCGCTGGAAGAGGCCGCCATGGATCTGGGCGCTCGCCCGGCCAAGACGTTCTTCGTGATTACCCTGCCGATCATTGCCCCGGCGCTGATCTCCGGCTGGCTGCTGGCCTTTACGATCTCGCTCGATGACCTGGTGATTGCAAGTTTCGTTTCCGGTCCGGGGTCGAGTACGCTGCCGATGGTGATTTTCTCGAAAGTGCGGCTCGGTGTGAGCCCGGACATCAACGCACTGGCATCGATCCTGGTGCTGGTGGTAACCGTAGGCGTCGTCATTGCCGGCATCCTGATGGCGCGGCAGGAGAGGCGTCGCCAGCGCGACATGCAATTGGCCGCCGGAGGCGGAATGATCGGCTAAGGCCGCGGAGTGATCGGATCATGCCAATGAATATACGTTCCAAGTTGCCGCACGTCGGCATGACCATTTTCACGGTCATGTCGAATCGCGCGCGCGAATACGGCGCCATCAACCTGGCACAGGGTTTTCCCGACTACGATCCGCCAGCGCCGCTCAAGGAGCGGGTCGCCTTCCACATCGCCACCGCGCAGCACTCGCAACAGCATCCGGAGCTGGTGGGGCAAAACCAGTACGCGCCCATGATCGGGGTGGCCGAGCTGCGCGAACAGATCTCGCTCAAGCTCGGCGCCAGCTATGGCCGCTCCCCGGACGCCGACAACGAGATCACGATCACCCTGGGGGCGACCGAGGCGATCTTCTCCTCGGTGCTGGCGCTGGTTCATCCCGGCGACGAAGTCGTACTGTTCGATCCCGCGTACGACTCCTATGCGCCCGCGGTGCTCCTGGCCGGCGGCCGGCCGGTCCACATTCCGCTCCAGGCGCCGCATTTCCGCATCGACTGGCAGCGTGTCCGCGAGGCCGTCAACGAGCGCACTCGGCTGGTGGTGATCAATACGCCGCACAATCCGCTGGCGACCATCGCCACCCAGGCCGATCTGGATGCACTGGCGCAGATCCTGCGGCCGACGCAGGCCATGGTGTTATCGGACGAAGTCTACGAGCACATGATCTACGACGGCGCGCCACACGCTAGCATCCTGGGGCATCCGGAACTGTATGCGCGGGGAGTCGCGGTCTTCTCGTTCGGCAAGACCATGCATGCGACCGGCTGGCGCGTGGGCTACGCCGTGGCGCCGGAGCAGATCACGCGCGAGATACGGCGTGTACATCAGTACAACACCTTCGCGGTCGCCACACCGCTGCAATACGCCATTGCCGACTACCTGCGCGAGTCTCCCGAGCACAACGCCGCGCTGTCGGGCTTTTATCAGCGCAAGCGGGATCGCTTCCTGAATGCCTTGAGCGGGTCGGGCTTCACCTGGACGCCGGCGGCAGGCACATATTTCCAGTTGCTGGACTACAGCCAGATTTCGAAACAGACAGACGTCGATTTTGCGGACCGGCTGCTGCGCGAGGCGGGGGTGGCATCGATTCCGGTTTCACCGTTCTACGCTGCGCCCCAGCAGTTGCCGATATTGCGGTTTTGTTTTGCCAAGAGCGATGCTACGTTGGATGCGGCGGCCGAACGCTTGTGCCGGCTGTGATCCGTCGCGTGGCAGTGGCGCCGGCTGTCGCGGCCGCACTGGCTGGAGCGCGGCGCCGGAAGCCGCATCGGCCGCCGGGGGTTGTCGGGTGAGTCATGGTCGTTGCTCTGAGGGTTCGTCATGTCGCAAACGATTCTTCTTGCCAGGGTGCTGGGACTGTTCCTGATCATCATCGGCGCGCTCGTCATGATTCGCCGGCACTATTTCATCGAGGCATTCGCAGCCTTCGCCGCGCAGCGGATGGTGCGGGTCATCCTGGCCATGATGATGGTCCTGGCCGGACTGTTCCTGGTCATCAGCCACAACGATTGGTCCTCGGCGCCGGCCGGCATCATCTCCGCGGTGGGTTGGATCGTGGTGGTGGAAGGCATCGTCTATGCCTCGTTGCCGGACGAACGGATCGGGCGGCTGATGGTCGCGTTCAACGTGCCGGCGTGGTATCTGCTCGGCGGCGTGCTGGCCGTGGCAGTAGGCATCTATCTCGCCGGCCATGGCTTCGGCGTCTGGCCTTAGAGATAAGGTGTTCGAGAAGGCAAAATACTCGGGACAGGGGACATGAAAGATTCGACTCGCCTGAATCATCCGCCGGCGGTCACGGTTCCCGCTGATAATCGTTCGCTGGTGGCGCCGATCTACCAGTCCGTCAAGTTCACGTTCGACAGTGTGGAGCAGACGCAGCGCTACTCTCGCGGCGAGCGCGAAGGGTATGCCTATTCTCGGGTCTCCAACCCGACTCTACGTCAGCTCGAGCAGAGCCTGGCCCAGCTGCAGGGCCGCGATGCCTGTCTGCTGACGGCATCGGGCGTCGCAGCGGTCAACCTGGCCATGCTGTCGCTGTGCAAGCAGGGCGACCATGTGCTGTCGTTCGCTGAGCTCTATCAGCCGACGCGCTACATGATTCGTCGTCTGCTGGCGCGCTACGGCGTATCTCATACGCTCCTGTCACTGGACGACATCGAGGGCATCGAGCGGGTGCTGGCATCCACGCCGACGCGGCTGGTCATGTTCGAGTCCCCCAGCAACCCGGTGCTCAAGATCGCAGATATCGAGCGCATCACCACCGCCGCACGCGCCCATGGCGCACTGACCGTGCTGGACAACACCTTTGCGGGCTTTCACAACCACGGCCAGTTCGATATCGACGTGTTCGTGCACAGCTTGACCAAATATGCATCGGGGCACGGCGATGTGATGGGCGGCGCCGTGATTGCCCGGGAGGAGCTGATCGACGCCATGCGCACGGATTTCATCGTGATGGGGGCGACCCTGGATCCGCACGCGGCTTTCTTGATCCAGCGCGGCTTGAAAACCTATGCGCTGCGATACGAGCGGCAGTGCGAGAACGCCTTGAAGGTTGCAAGCTACTTGGCATCGCAGGCGGGTGTGACCCGGGTGCGCTATCCGGGACTTGCGGCGCATCCGCAGTTCGCGCTGGCCCAGCGGCAGATGCGTGATTGCGGAACGATCGTTACCGTGGAACTCGATGGCGACCAGGGTACCGCCAGCCGCTTCTCGGAGGCGCTGCGGCTGTTCGCGATCTCGGCCAGCCTGGGTTCGACGGAGTCGCTGGTGCAGCCGGGCCGGCTGATGTGGCCGCGGGAGCTGGATGCGACACAGCGCCAGTGGGCGCAGATCACGGAAACGACGGTACGCTTGTCCATCGGCATCGAGGATGCCGGCGATCTGATCGAGGATCTGGCCCAGGCGCTGCAGCACGCTTTCGCGCAGCAGGGCGACTGATCGCCACCGGCACTGCCCGGCCGTTCTTGGTTGCTGCCCTGTGCGCGTGTCAGATACTGCTGAACACGCGTACCCGGTGCCGATGATAGGGTAACACCTCAAGCACGTCGCCTTCGCGAATGCGCTGCTGGATGCCGCGCCACCAGTGCGCCGTCATGATGTCGCCGTGGACTTCGAGAAATGCACGCTTCAGGTGCTCGTCGAAGCCAAGGAATTGGATGAAGGTTTCCGGAAAGACGTCGTTTTCGTTGATGTGGAACCAGGCTTCGGCTCGCATATCGTCTTCGTCGTTGCGTGCTTGGGGCACCTCGCGAAAACGGCAGTCGGTGACGGCACACAGCTCGTCGTAGTCATAGAAGATGACCCGCCCATGGCGCGTGACGCCGAAATTCTTCAGCAGCAGGTCGCCGGCAAAAATGTTCGTTACCGCCAGGTCCCGTATGCACTGTCCGTAATCCAGGACCGCCAGCTCCGCCTGCTCCGGGGAGGCGTCGCGGACGTAGAGATTGAGCGGTGTCATGCGCCGCTCGATGTATGCGTGATCGATCACCAGCTCGTCGTCTTCGAAATGAACGCTGTTGGCGGCTTCGGTCTTCAATTCCGCCACGACTTCGTCGGCGAAGCGTGACGCCGGAAACTTCAATCGCTTGAACTCCTGCGCATCGACCAGTCTTCCTGCCCGGTCGTGCTTGAACACCAGCTCGTATTTTTGCAGCACTTCATGGCGCAATACGTTCTTGGGATAGGCAAATCGGTCGCGAATGATCTTGAAGACGACGTCGAAGGAGGGCAGCGTAAAGCAGATCATGACCAGGCCTTTTTCGCCTGGTGCGTGCACGAACTGATCGGTGCTTTGCTGTAGATGACGAAACAATTCGCGGTAGCGCTCGGTCTTGCCTTGCTTGGCGCGGCCCAGGACCGTGTAAAGTTCGCTTATCGGCTTGAGGGGTAGGATGCTCTTGAGAAACACCACCGCCTTGCCGACGTGCGCCAGATCCGCGTGGAAATAGGAGCGGGTGAAGCTGAACAGGATGGAGACGTTGCTTTCATCCATCATGACGGCATCGATGACGACGCCATTGTCCGAATTCTTCATCGCCAGCACCAGCGGTCGCGTCCAGTCGGGGCCGCTGATGCGGCCGACGACGTAGGCGCGAGTCATCTGGAAAAATACGGTGCGGATAAACTCGATTTGCATCACTTGCGGCGGAGGCCTGGATGCGTCCGAATCGAGTTCCAGTTGGGCGCGCACTTCGTTGGTAATGATCTGCACGCTGCGATCGAAGTGCAGGTAGGGCGTGCGGAAACGGAAGTCGGTCAGGACTTCCTCGAACAGCAGCTCCAGGGAGCCGCGATTGGCGTAGGTTGCGGTGTCTATCCTGGAAACGATTGCTCCGATCGGGTCGAAGTCGAGCGCGACGAACTCCACGGCGGCGTCGACGCCGACCGTGCCGAAGGTCCGGCGCGTTACGGAGTTGAAAAAAGTCTTGTCGAATTCCCGATCAGGCAGCGTCTCGATCAGTTGAGTGAAGCGTCGCTTGATGCTGCTCCATACGGCGCGTTCATTCACGTCCTCCCCGAGTCGCGAACGCATCTGCAATACAGCACGATCGACGTACTTGTCGTACAGCTCGATACGCTCGACGGCATCGCGTTGGCTGCCTCGCCAGTCGCGATCCTCGAAACGAGTCGGGGCTCGCCGCGTGATCGCCCGGTATTCGGTATTGTAGTCGACGAATCCCTGGGCAAGCGCCGCGGCACATTGCTCCACCAGGGTATCGCGCAGCGATGCGGCTGGGGGGGTGGCAGGATCGAATGGCGGTGTCGTGACGTTGCTATCCATCTGGATGCGCTTGACCCACGTAGAGGTGTACGGTTAAGGCTTCTTGCCAAAGGACACGGGGCGCCTGAGCGCCCCGTGTCTTATCCGTCCGCCGAGGCGCGCTAGCGCCCGGCGTCTCGCCACCTGCGTTCCGTCACAGGTTGCGAATCAGTGCGTCGCCAAACTCGCTGCACTTCACTTCCGTCGCGCCTTCCATGAGGCGAGCGAAGTCATAGGTGACGAGTTTCTGGCCGATCGACTTGTCCATCGCGCTGATGATCGCGTCGGCGGCCTCGACCCAGCCCATGTAACGCAGCATCATCTCGCCGGACAGAATCACCGAACCGGGGTTCACCTTGTCCTGGTTGGCGTACTTCGGCGCCGTGCCATGCGTCGCTTCGAATACCGCGTGGCCGGTGATGTAGTTGACGTTGCCGCCCGGCGCGATGCCGATGCCGCCGACCTGCGCGGCCAGCGCATCCGAGAGATAGTCGCCGTTGAGGTTCATGGTCGCAATGACGTCGAACTCCTCGGGGCGCGTCAGCACCTGCTGCAGCGTGATGTCGGCAATCGCGTCCTTGATGATGATCTTGCCGGCCTTCTTGGCTGCTTCCTGTTCCTCGTTGGCAGCCTTCTCGCCCTGGGCAGCCTTGGTGCGCTCCCACTGGTCCCAGGTGTACGTCTGGTCGGCATATTCCCTTTCCGCCAGTTCATAGGACCAGTTACGGAAGCTGCCTTCCGTGAACTTCATGATGTTGCCCTTGTGGACGATCGTTACGCTCTTGCGCTTGTTGGCGATCGCGTAGTCGATGGCCGAGCGGAACAGGCGCTCCGTGCCTTCCTGAGACACGGCCTTGATGCCGATGCCGGAGGTGTTCGGGAAGCGGATCTTGGCAAAATGCTTGGGAAACGCCTGCTGGAACAGTTCCAGGAACTTCTTGTTTTCCGGTGTGCCGGCCTCGAACTCGATTCCGGCGTAGATGTCCTCGGTGTTTTCGCGAAAGATCACCATGTCGACCTTTCCTGGCGCCTTCACCGGTGAGGGCACGCCTTTGAACCAGCGCACCGGGCGCAGGCATACGTACAGATCGAGCATCTGGCGCAGCGCGACGTTCAGCGAGCGAATGCCGCCCCCGATCGGAGTGGTCAGCGGTCCCTTGATCGACACCAGGTATTCACGGCAGGCGGCGACGGTTTCATCGGGCAGCCAGGTGTTGAGCAGGTCGTTGGCCTTCTGGCCGGCATAGACTTCCATCCAGTGGATCTTTCTCTTGCCGCCATATGCCTTCTCGACCGCTGCATCGAGCACGCGCACCGCGGCGCGCCAGATATCCGGACCGGTGCCATCGCCTTCGATGAAAGGGATGATCGGCTGATCGGGAACGACCAATTTGCCGTCATGAATCGTGATTTTCTGGCCTTGCGCAGGCACGTCAAGCTTGGGCGCTGTCGACATCAACGGACTCCGTGGGCGAGCGAGAAGGTGGGTGGAAAGGCGCGATTCTAGCACATCGAGCCGGGTGATGACCCGGACCCGCAGGCGCCGCCGTGGGGTCCATGCGCCCTGCTGGAGGCCAGGGCCGTGCGAAGCGCCGGCACAGCGCTTCGAGGCGCTTGGAGGGCAGGGTGTCGAGACGATGGCGCTCTGGCGCAGGCATGAGCTATGTCTGGGGGGGAATCACCCAGCCGCTCGGTTGGGGAATCTCCCAGGCACAATCTCGGGCACAGGCACAGATTCAGGCGAATCCGATCGTGGCCGTCACGCCAGCGGCGTCATTCTCCAGGCGTATGGTCCAGCCGTAGCGCTCGCAGATCCTGCGTACCAGGTAAAGCCCCATGCCGTGGCCGCTCGGATGGGTCGTGAAGCGACGCGCGGTGGCGGACAGTCCGTCCGTCGGCATAGCCCCTTCGTTGCCAACCAGCAGCTCCCGGCCTCGCGATCTGCACAGTACCTCGGTGCCGGTCCCATGCTGAATCGCATTGCGCACCAGATTGCCGATCGTCATCGCCACCATGCTCTGTGGCGCCGCGACATGCAGGCTGCCGCCGTCGATATCGAGCACGATGCGCTTTCCTGGTGCCACGCTGCGCTGATCTTCCACGATTCGGACCAGGACTGCGTTCACATCGCAGTGCGTGTCGCTGGCGCTGGCCGCCGGCTGTTCCCGGGAAAGCGCGAGGAGCGCATCCGTGAATTCGCTCATTTCCCGCACCGCACGCTGAATGCGGCCCAGCGCCTTGTGGGCGCCAGGCTGCTCGGCCGCTTGCGCTTCGAGCAATTCGACCGCGCCGCGCATGACCGCCAGCGGGGTACGCAGTTCGTGACTGGCGGCAGCGGTGAAGGACTGTTCGCGTTCGACGAAGCCGTCGAGGCGTTCCATGAAGGTGTCGATCGAGCGCGCGATCGGTTCCAGCTCATTGCCGGCGAATTGGGCGCCGATGCGTACATGCCGTTCACCCGGGTCGATTTGCGTCAAGCGCTCGGCGAGCGCGGTGATGGGTTCGACCAGTCGCCGCGAAATCGCCGCGGCCGCCAAGCCTGCGACGGCGACGATGGCGGCGACGCCCAGCGCGAGAATGAGTACGGCAATCCATTCCTGGCGCGATAGGGCCGTGACGTCGTAGGTGATGTACAGCCGTCCGAAGTCCCCGTCGCGTACCAGTACATCGAGCAGCCTTCCGGCGGAGCGCACCCGATGCATATCTCCCGGCGGCAACATGGCGATATCGCGTGGCAGCTCAGCGATGTCGGTCGAGCGATAGATGCGCAGGCGTGCCGAGCGCAGCGGCTCGGCGCCGCGGTCCACGCGCATGCGTTGCTCGAAGTGGGTCAGTTCCTCGGACAGCAGGTCCAGCGCAATGTTGCGCTTGAGCTGCTCATCGGCGAGATAGGCAAAGGCGCTGAGCACCAGGCCGGCGCTGGCGACGAGCGCGATCATGGTACCCGCGATGCGGGCGCGCAGGCTCAGTCGCGCGAACCAGTCGCTGAACCTACGAACGTACTGGTTCTGACGAAAGTCGATAGCCCGTACCATGTATCGTGTGCAGCAGCTTGACCGGGAAATTCTTGTCGATTGCGGCGCGCAGAACATGCATGTGGGCGCGCAGGAAGTCGCCTTCCGGTGGGCGATCGCCCCACAGTTCGTGCTCGAGTTCCGCGCGCGTGACGACGCGATGCGAGTTTTGCAGCAGCATGATCAGGAGCCGCCGGGTAGTGGGGTTGAGCTTCAATGGCTCTCCGCCGCGTTCCGCCTCCAGGGTGTCCAGATCGAAACGCAGATCGGCGATGCCCAGTACGCGCGGTGTCTCGGACACGCTGGCGCGTCGCACCAGGGCCTTGAGGCGTGCGTCGAGCTCGGCAAGCGAGAATGGCTTCACCAGGTAATCATCGGCGCCGGCCTCGAAGCCCTCGATCTTGTCGGCGAGCAGATCCTTGGCGGTGAGCATGAGTACCGGCACCTGGGTGTGGCCCGCCTGGCGCAATTGGCGGCACAGCGACAATCCATCGAGGCGCGGCAGCATCAGATCCAGCACGATGGCATCGTAGGGGTTCGCCAGCGCCATCCTGAGCCCTGTCTCGCCGTCGGTGGCATGCTCGACCGTTATCCCGCGCGCGGCGAAGGACTCCGCAATATTGGCGGCGATGTCGTGATGGTCTTCGATGAGCAGCAAGCGCATGAGAGCAGGCGTGGACCCGTTGGCTGGAGCCGATGAATACCGCCGTAGTGTAAGACAGCGGCACAAAGCGCAGGGACGAGAATTGCACGCCAACCCGGATCCGCTGCAC
>JBEBRC010000021.1:0-28133 GCA_040395055.1 Steroidobacter denitrificans | reverse complement strand
GCCGCGCAGTGTCAGCGCATCAACTACGCTTTGCGGGATCGAACAAGCGCTCATGCTCCATGATCGCATAACGATCGGTCATGCCGGCGATGTAGTCGGCGACCGCACGGGCGCGGCCGGTTTCGGCCGCCTTGCGCTCCATCTCCTGCGCGATACGATGGTGTTCCGGCGGCAATAGCTCCGGGCGCGAAAAGAACGTATCGAACAAGCCCCGTATCACACTGCGCGCCTTGTTGGTCATGCGCAGCACGCGATAGTGCCGATAGACATGCTCGCGCAGATACTGCTTCAGCTCCAGATGCTCGGTAGCGATGGGCGCGCTGAATCGCACCAGGGCGGAGGCGCAGCTGCGCACCGCGTCCACGTCCGGCGGCGCCGCCGCACGAATCGCCTCGGCCGTGCTCTCCACCAGATCGGTGACCATACGGTTGATCATGCGGCGCACGATCTCGTGGATAAGGCGGCGGCCGCTCAAGCCTGGATGCGCCTCCAGCACCACGTCGTGCTGCTGGCGAAACAGTGACACTTGCCCGAGTCCGTCGAGCGTGATCAGGCCGGCGCGCAGTCCGTCGTCCAGGTCATGATTGTTGTAGGCGATCTCATCGGCCAGGTTCGCGATCTGCGCCTCCAGTGTCGGCTGCTGGCGCTTGATGAAGCGCTCGCCGATATCGTCCAACTGGCGCGCGTTGGCGAGCGAACAATGCTTGAGAATGCCCTCGCGGGTCTCGAAAGTGAGATTCAAGCCGGAAAACGCAGCGTAACGCTCTTCCAGCTCGTCGACCACCCGCAACGACTGCAGGTTGTGCTCGAATCCGCCGTAGCTGCGCATACATTCGTTGAGCGCGTCCTGGCCGGCATGGCCGAAGGGCGTGTGACCGAGGTCGTGCGCCAGGCAGATCGCCTCGGTCAGCGTCTCGTTCAGCCGCAGCGCGCGCGCGATGGTTCGAGCGATCTGCGCCACCTCGATCGAATGGGTGAGACGCGTGCGGTACAGATCGCCTTCATGATTGACGAATACCTGGGTCTTGTAGACCAGCCGCCGGAAGGCGGTCGAATGGATGATGCGGTCCCGGTCGCGCTGATACTCGCTGCGAAACGTCGGCAGCTCCTCCGCATATCGCCGGCCGCGCGTGGCCGCGTCGTGGGCGGCATAGGCAGCCAGTGCAGCATTGGGGGCAAGCGTTGCGAGTTTGGGTGTCATGACCGCGCCTCAGTGGAAGTGCGCCTGCAGCGTAGCGTCCAGCGCCTCGTTGGAGTAATCGCCCACGATCTGGGCCTGTCCCAGCTGCCGCAACAACACCAGGCGGATCCTGCCGCCCAGGACTTTCTTGTCCAGGCCCATCAGTTCACGAGCGCGCTGCGCGCCGATATGCGGCGCCTGCACCGGCAGGCCGAAGCGCTGCAGCAGGCCTAGCGCCCGGTCCTTGTCGACGGTGCTCAGCCAACCCAGCCGCTGCGACATATCGGCAGCCATCACCATGCCCGCGGCCACCGCCTCGCCGTGCAGCCAAGTGCCATACCCGGTGGCCGTCTCGATGGCGTGGCCGAAGGTGTGGCCCAGGTTGAGAATCGCACGCAATCCCTGTTCGCGTTCGTCGACCGCGACCACCGCCGCCTTGATCTCGCAGGAACGTCGCACCGCCTGCATCACCGCTTCATCCTCACGCGCCAGCAGTGCCTCGGCATTGGCTTCCAGCCAGTCGAAAAACTTAGCCTCGTGGATCAGGCCGTATTTGACGATCTCGGCGATACCAGCCCGGTACTCGCGGTCGTTCAAGGTGCTCAAGCTGCGCGTATCGGCGATGACACAGCGCGGCTGATGGAAGGCGCCGATCATGTTCTTGGCCTGCGGATGATTCACCGCCGTCTTGCCGCCGACCGAGGAGTCGACCTGCGCCAGCAGAGTCGTGGGAATCTGGACGTAGTCGATGCCGCGCTGATAGCAGGCGGCGGCAAAGCCGGCCATGTCGCCGATCACGCCGCCCCCCAGCGCCACCACCGCGGCATCGCGATTCATGTGGCTTGCGACCAATGCGTCGATGATCCGCGCCATGCTGCCCAAGGTCTTGTGCTGCTCGCCATCGGGCAGTATGACGCTGTCCAGACGCCGGTCCCGCAAACTGTGCTGCAACGGCGGCAGATACAGCGGCGCCACGGTCGTGTTGCTGACGATCAACAGATTGCGGGCCTGGACGTGCCGGCTGAAGACGGCCTCATCCTCGATCAGTCCCGGGCCGATCAAGATCGGATAGCTGCGCTCGGCCAGCGAGATCTGCACTCGTTCGCGGGGCAGGCCGGGCGTGCCATCCGGTTGCACGCCGCTAGGGGGCGTGGCGGGTGGCATCTTGGCTACCCCGGACATCGCTCTTCCGGCCTCAGCACCGCATGGTCCATTCATTCAATCGCTCCACGATTTCCTCGGCTACCGCCCGCACCTGCCGTCCATCGGTCGATACCACCACAGTGGCGATCGACTCGTACAGCGGCAGACGATGCGCCATCAATTCGTTCAGCCTGGCCTCCGGATCGGCGATGTTGAGCAGCGGCCGCCGCTGGCTGTGCCGGGTACGCTCCAGCTGCTGGCGTACGCCTGTGTGCAGATAGACCACGCAACCCCGCTCCGAGAGACGATCTCGATTCTCGGACATCAGCACGGCTCCGCCGCCGGTGGCGAGCACGACATTAGACAAACGCGTCAGGGCGTCGATCACTTCGCGTTCGCGCTCGCGAAAACCGGCTTCGCCTTCCATCTCGAAGATATAGGAAATATCGACCCCGGTACGATGCTCGACCTCGGCATCGCTGTCGTAGAAGTCACGGCCGAGCAGCCGCGCGAGCTGCTTGCCGACAGCCGTCTTGCCGGAACCCATGGGACCGATCAGGAAGATATTGGTGCCGTGCGCATTCAAGATCATAAGTATGCGCATGACTATAAACGAAAGAGGCCGCCCGGAGGCGGCCGTACGATCGATGACGGGCCCGGCCGGGCATGGTTTGCATACCGGCTGGCGCCCGGGCTAGACAGCCCGGGCGCGGGAATACCCGTTCAGTACAGGCTGGAGCCCTCGCGCAGGATCCTCGGCGTGACGAAGATCAGCAGCTCGTCCTTGTTGTCGGTGTTGCTGGTGGATTTGAACAGCCGGCCCAGAACCGGAATGTCGCCCAGGTAAGGCACTTTCTGCTCGGTCTCTCGACGTTCGGTCTCCAGAATGCCGCCCAGCACCACGGTCTGCCCATCGTTCACCAGTACCTGGGTGATGATTTCCCGGGTATCGATGCTGGGCACGAAGCCGCCGGTCGCACTCGCGACCAGCTGGCCGACACTGTCCTTGGATACGGTCAGGTCCAGGATGACGCGGTTGTCCGGGGTGATCTGCGGCGTCACTTTCAGGCTCAGCACCGCCTTCTTGAAGGACGTCGTCGTCGCGCCGCTGGAGGAGGATTCCTGGTAGGGGATCTCCACGCCCTGCTCGATCGTTGCCTCACGCTGATTGGCCGTGATCAGGCGCGGCGAAGAAATGATCTCTCCGCGGCCCTCGGCCTGCGCCGCGGACAGCTCCAGGTCGACCAGGTAATCGGAATCCAGCAAGGTCAGCGCCAAACGCCCCGCCGGATTGGCGGCCGGCAGGTTGACCATGTAGCGGTCCAGTGGATCGCCCTGGACGAAGCCCGGCGTGCCGCGCGAATCCCCCGGCCGGCGCGAGAGGACGTACTCGTCCTCTTCGGTGACGAAGCCGTTGGCGCCGACGATGCCGCCGCCATCGCTGCCACCGTGATTGAACGCCGCCGTGGTGCCGAAGCGCACCCCCAGCTCACGGCTGTAGTCGTCGTTGACGATGACGATGCGTGCCTCGATCAGGACCTGGCGCACCGGGATGTCCAAGGTCGACACCAGCCGGCGGATGTCCGCCAGCCTCTCGGCCGTATCCTGCAGCAGCAGTGTATTGGTGCGCTCATCGATCGAGGCGCTGCCACGCTCCGACAACAGCGAGTTACCCTGCCCCGACTTGACCAGCGCGGCCAGATCGGCCGCCTTGGCGTAGTTGATCTGCAGATACTCGGTGCGCAGCGGAGCCAGTTCCTGCACTTGCTGTCGAGCCGACAGCAGCTCCTTCTCCCGTGCCGCGATCTCTGCCGCCGGCGCGATGAACACCACGTTGCCTTCGCGGCGCATGTCCAGGCCCTTGGTGCGCATCACCACGTCCAGCGCCTGATCCCAAGGCACGTTCTGCAGGCGCAGGGTCACGTTGCCGGCAACGGTGTCGGTGATCACCATGTTCTGGCCGCTGGTGTCGGCCAGCAGCTGCAGCACCGCGCGCGTCTCGATGTCCTGGAAGTTCAGGGTCAGGCGCTCGCCGGTGTACTCCTTCACGTCCTGTAGCTCCGGCGGCAGTTTCACCACCGGCTTGATCTCGATCGTATAGATATTGTCGGACTGATAGGCCAGCTGCTCGTAGTCGCCGCTGGCAGCAATGACCAAGCGCGCGCCATCGGCGATCCGCATGGCATCGACGGTATTGACCGGGGTCGCGAAGTCCACCACATCCAGGCGCTGCATCAAGGATTCCGGCAGCGTGGTGCGCGCGAAGTCCACTACCACCCGGCCTCCCTCCTGGCGCAGGTCGGCGGGAACCCTGGCGTCGGTCAGCTCCACGATGACGCGGCCGGAACCGTCGCTGCCGCGACGAAAGTCGATGTTGCTGACGCTGCGCTGGCCCGTCACCGCCGCCGCGGCTCGAGGAGCGGCAGCCGCCGCAGTAGTGGCCACCGCGCCGCCGGCCCTGGCGACACTGCCCGCATCGACTGTCACGATGAGGGTATTACCCTCGGCCCGGACCTCGTAGGGAACCAGATTGTCCACATTCAATACGACGCGCGTGCGGCCGTTCGCCTCCGCGACGTTGACGGTGTCGAGAACGCCGCGCTTCACGTCGATGCGACGCGAAGGCATGGCGATCGAGGTGTCGGGCAGATCCAGCGAAATACGCGCCGGATTGTCGACCGTGAAGGTCAGGGGCGTCGGCGCGGGATCGCTCAGACGCAGCGTCAACTCCACTTTGTTGCCCGATACCGATTGCGCGTCGATGCTCTCCAGGCGATTCGTGCCTTGCGCCAGTGCCGTCAAGGCGCCTGGACCTGCCATCACCAGCAGGGCGACGCCGAGACGCTGAACGAATGTCCGCATCGCTCGGTCGACAGGTCTGCCGGCACGGGGCGGGTGCGCGCGCCTGACAAAAGATGAAGACGACATTCTGGCTTTCTCCCTGCGGAAGCTTTGATTTATCGACTACGCGGCGCTGTGAAGGCAAAGGATCGAAGTCTCGCGATCATCGACGCCCCCGTAATCGCGGCCAGCGGTGAATTTAACGGGTGCCCGAAGATCATTCGGTCAGCGCCAGAGCGGCTGGACGCTCGATGTATCCACCGAGACCGTCGGGAACGATCTCGATGACCGATATTCGCGTATCGGTAATGCTGACGATGCGGCCGTCGCTCTGTCCCATGAAATTCCCAGGCAGCACGCGATGGACCAGGCCGTCCCTGCCCTGCACCAGGCCGAAATTCCGGCCTTGCAACTGCAGGGTGCCGACCATGCGCATGGTGTCCAGCGGAAACTGTTCCAGGAACTCTCGCGGACGCTGCACGTCCGGACGCACGCCCGAAGCGATGTCGCTGCGTACCGGCGCGCCAGGGATGAACGGCGAGCGCAGGCTGCCGGCGCTGTAGGCAAACGATTCGTAAGGCTTGATCTCCGGCAGCGGCTCGATACGCTCGCCCGGCCGACTCTTGATGTCGGCGACCTGCTGCTGCAGGGCGTCCATATCGTTCGAGCAACCGCTCACGGACAACAAAGCCAGTGCGGCCAGCGCGGCCCATTTTCCGGCAGTCATGAAAGTCATATGCGACGCTGTGGTGAGTGACATGCCCATGGTGTCAGCTCGCGCCGGGCGCCGGGCGCCGGGCGCCGGGCCTCTGCTGCGGCTGCGCGACGGCCTGTTCGTCGTCGTCCAGGTAGCGATACGTCTTGGCCGTGACGTCGAGCTGCAATTGATCGTTGCCACCGCCACCGGCGGTATTGATCTCAACATCATGCAAGGTCACGATGCGCGGCAAGGCTGCGATCCCGCTCACGAATGCGCCGATCGCATGGTAGTTGCCCGTGAGGCGCATCTTGATCGGCAGCTCGGCATAGAAATCCCGGATGACGAGCTGGCCCGGCTGGAACAACTTCTGATCCAGGCCCGCGGCGGCCCCCTGCTGGGAAATATCGGTCAGCAGGTTCGGTACCTCGGTCTTGTTCGGCAGCTTGCGCAGCATGGCGCCGAACGACTGCTCCATCTCCGCCAGCTGCGCCTTGTAGGCATCCAGGTTGGTCGCTTTCCTGGCCTTCTGCCCCAACGTCGTCAGCAGGGTCTGCTCCTCCGCGCGCGCGGTGTCGATCTGCGGCTTCTTGGGCTTCCAGGCCAGGAAATAGGCCATCGCGATCACGGCGATCAGGAAAATGATGCCGATCGCGCCCAGACGGAATGCGACCGGCCAGCGGCCCGGATCGTTCGGGTCCAGCTCACGCATCTGTTCGACCAGCGTACTCATCGCGAAGCCCCCCCGGCCGCCGCCGCGACTTGTTCATCCGTGGTGGGCACCTGGGGATTCTCCTGCGCCGCATTGAGCGTGAACTCCGAGCCCAGATCGCCCGAGCCCTTGGTCTCCAGAATCGACAACGCCGGGTCGGCCAGCCATTCCGAGGCATCGATGTTGCGCATGTAGGAGGCGACGCGCGTGCTGGACTGCGCCACGCCCTTGAGCTGCAGCCTGCGGTTGGTCTGCTTCAGCGAGGTCAGATAGACGCCGTCGGGAATGGTCCGCACCAGCTGGTCGAACACGTGCACGATTTCAGGGCGGCTGCGCTCCAGTTGCTCGATGACCTGGATACGCGCCCGCAGGTTTTCTTTCTGCTGCTCCAGGGCAAGGATCTCGGTGATCTGCTTGTCCAGGCGTGCGATCTCGTCCTTCAGGTACTGATTGCGTTCGTTCTGGTCGTCGAGCGAAGACTGCATCTGCCAATTCACCGCCAACGCAATCACGCCGGCAAGCGCCAGTGCCGCCACGGCGCCGAGGCCGAACTCCTGGCGCTTGCGCTTGCGCTCCGCTTCGCGCCAGGGGACTAGATTGATTCTTGGCATGTCAGTCGAAGCTCCGTAACGCCAGGCCGCAGGCGGTCAGCAACGCCGTCGCATCCTTTTTCACGGCCTGTGCTTTCGCCCTCTGGCTGACCTTCATCTGCCCGAGCGGATCGCCGCGCTGCGATTCGATCCCCACCCGGCTTTGAATCATTTCCGCGGTCCCCGGGATGTTCGCGCAGCCGCCGCAGATCAGGATCTGCTCCGGCTGCTCGCGCCCGGCGCCGGAGGCGAGGAAGAACTGCAGCGATCGACTGACCTGCTGACACATGTCATCGATGAACGGCCCCAGCACCTCGGTTTCATAGTTGCCGGGCAGCCCTCCCTCCTTCTTGGCGCGGCCGGCTTCTTCCATGCTCAACCCATACGTCCGCATCACCTCTTCGGTCAGCTGCTGGCCGCCGAACGCGAAGTCGCGAGTGTAGATGACCTTCAGGTCGCGCAATACGCTGAACGTGGTGCTGCTGGCACCGAAATCCACCACCGCGATCACGCGGCTCAGGCCGCCGTCGGGCATCTGGTGCGTCAGCAGGCGGCAGGCGTTCTCCAGCGCGAAGGCCTCGACGTCGACGATCTTTGCCGTCAGGCCTGCGGCGGCGCAGGCGGCCAGGCGCTGATCGACATTCTCTGACCGGGTTGCCACCAGCAAAACATCCAGCATGTCCGGGTCCTTTTCCGATGGACCGATGATCTCGAAATCGAAACTGACTTCTTCCATCGGAAAAGGGATGTATTGGTCGGCCTGCATCTCGACCTGGCCCTCGAGCTCGTTCTCGCTCAGGGTGCGCGGCATCTGGATCACCTTGGTGATCGCCGCATCGCCGCTGATGGCCACCGCGGCATCCTTGGCGCGGGCACCGGAACGCTTCACGGCACGCTTGATCGCCTCGCCGACGGCATTGGCGTCGACGATCGCTTTTTCGTTGATGGAGTTCGGCGGCGTCGCCTCCGCGGCGTAGGATTCGACGCGATATTGGCCTCCGCTCATGCTCAACTCGATGAGCTTGACCGAGGAGGTAGTGATGTCCAGACCGATCAGGGGCCGGGATTTTGCGGTGAAGAGCACTCGGATTCCCTTATCAGATCATGTACTTATACGACGATCGAAGATCGGACAAGAAACACGGGCAGCAACTATATACAGCTCTGTGTTAAGTTGAATGTGAGCAGCCTCACGAAATACCATCACGGCATTCCCGCCAAAACCTTAGGCTTGACGAATCACGATCGAAGCGTCCGACTACCCTGATTCGATGGCCTGTCGCCGCAAGACGAGCCCAGCGACAGTATCTATACTTCGCCGACAATGCCCGAATGTGGCGTGTAAGAGACTGACATTCTCCACAGCAAATCACTCGGACGCCTGTGCGATCGGGAACCGCTCGCCATCCAGGCCAGGGCACTGCTCGCTGCCGCCCTCGGCACGGACACGCTCGGAATCGCCGGTACCGTTTCTTCTAGGGGCGGACGGAACGACTAGCGGGTATCCGCCGCTAATATGTTCGTATCATGCCGCACGCCCTCGGCATTGTATTTGTGCGGCAATATTGCATAGGCCAACAAGCCAAAGCAAGGATAAAGCAAGGACTTAGGATTTTTTGTTGTCATGCGACGTTACCTCTCCTCACCGCCTCGCGTCTTGCTTGCCCTCCTGCTGGCGCTGCTGGGTGCCGCAGCCCTCGCACTACTGGGCGCCTACCAGTACGTGCGGCCGGCCCTGCCCGATGTCTCCACCATCAAGGACATCCGCTTGCGCGTCCCGCTGCGCGTCTACACCCGTGATGGAAAACTGATCGCACAATTCGGCGAAGAACGACGCATTCCGCTGACGTTCGATGCCATTCCGAGACAAATGGTCAATGCCGTGGTGGCTGCCGAGGACGACAACTTCTTCGAGCATGGCGGCATCGACTATCCAGGCCTGGCGCGGGCGACATTGCGACACCTCATGTCCGGCAACAAGGCCGAGGGTGGCAGCACCATCACCATGCAGCTGGCACGAGGCATCTTTCTCAGTCCCGAGAAAAGCTACCGCCGCAAACTGCTGGAGATCTTCACCACCCTGCGCATCGAACGGGAGCTGACCAAGCAGGAGATCCTGGCGCTGTACCTGAACAAGATGTTTCTGGGCCAACGCGCATACGGCATTGGCGCGGCGGCCGAAGTCTACTTCGGCAAGACCGTCAATGAGCTGAACCTGCCCGAGATCGCACTGATCGCAGGTACGTTCCGGCTGCCCTCGCGCGACAATCCGGTCGCGAACCCGGACCTGGCCCGCCAGCGGCGTGCCTATGTACTGCGGCGCATGCGTGAAAAGGAATATATCGCTCAGGACGAGTATGACATCGCATTGAACGCACCCGTGGAGTCGCAACTGCATGGTCCGGCGGTACAGGTCGAGGCACCGTACGTGGCGGAGATGGTGCGCGCGGAATTGCTCGGCCGCCTGGGTCCCGACATCTATACGGCCGGCTACGAGGCCATCGCGACCATCGACAGCCGCCTGCAGGGCGCGGCCGTGCGCGCCGTGCGCGGCGCGCTGGTGGAATATGATCAGCGTCACGGCTACCGCGGGCCGGCCGGTCGCGCCACGCTCGCCGAGAGCGCCCGGGAAAAGGAATGGTCGCAGGCGCTCGACGAATATTCACGCCCAGGCGGCCTGGAGCCGGCGCTCATCCTGGCGGTGGAGGAGACCAGCGCGGTCGCCTGGACGCGCACCCGCGGCCGCCTCAATCTGGCCTGGGAGGGTATTCGCTGGGCGCGCGAGCCACGCGCCGATGGCAGTGTCGGTCCAACGCTGAAGCGCGCCAGCGACGTGCTCACCCGCAACGACATCGTCTATGTCGTACAGGAAAGCGGCGGCGACTGGCGGCTGGCGCAGTCGCCCGACGCCCAAGGCGCATTTGTCGCCCTGGATCCACGCGACGGCGCGGTCGCCGCACTGGTCGGCGGATTCGATTACTACACCAGCAACTACAACCGGGCCGTTCAAGCCCGGCGTCAGCCGGGCTCGGCATTCAAACCCTTCCTTTATTCCGCCGCCCTGGACCAGGGGTTCACGCCGGCGAGCATCATCAATGACGCCCCGCTGGTCATCGACGACCTATCGCTGGAAGGCAGCTGGCGGCCACAGAACGTGACGCGGGAATTCCGCGGCCCGATGCGCCTGCGCGAAGCGCTGGTACGTTCGCGCAATCTGGTATCGATTCGGATCATGAATACCCTGGGGCCCGACTACGCGACCCAGTTCATCGAGCGCTTCGGCTTCCCGCAGGGCAGCCTGCCGCACAACCTGACCCTGGCGCTGGGGACCGCGCAGGTATCGCCGCTGGAGATGGCGGGTGCCTACTCCGTCTTTGCCAATGGCGGATTCAAGGTCGAACCCTATTACCTGCAGAAAGTCATCGGGCCCGATGGCAACACCGTCGAAGAATCCGCGCCGCGATTCGTCTGCGCCGAATGCGTCGAACCGCTCACCACACCGCCACCTCAATCCGCTGATCCGCTCGTCGAGCCCGTCGCCGAGGCCTCGTTCGATGCCCCCATCCTGGTGCCGCCTGACGATGTCAGCCGCTGGGGCGGCTTGAGCTACCTGCAACAGGACCAGCTGGCCATGCCCGCGATCTCGCCGCAAAACAGCTACCTGATGACGGACATGATGAGCGACGTGATCCGCCGCGGCACGGCCGCGCGCGCGCGGCAATTGAATCGCAGCGACATCGCCGGCAAGACCGGCACCACCAACGATCGCCGCGATGCATGGTTCTGTGGCTTCAATTCAGCGCTGGTCGGCGCCGCCTGGGTCGGCTTCGACCAGGAACGATCGCTCGGACCGGGCGAAGAAGGCGGGCGCACGGCGCTCCCCATGTGGGTGTACTTCATGGCAGAAGCGCTGAAGAACATGCCGGAACAATCGCGCCAGATCCCGCCGGGACTGGTGTCGATGCGCATCTCGGCGGACACCGGCCTGGCGGCTCGCCCGGGCGAGCCGAACGCGATGTTCGAAACCTTCATGGCCGGGCAGCTGCCTCCCGAAGCGCCGTTCGACAGCGCCTTGCCGGATGAGGAAGACGAGAAGAACAGCCGCAAATCGCTGTTCTGATCAAGCCTGCAGATCAATCGCAATGAGCAAGCGCATCAATCCTCGCGCAGAACAGCTGCGCGCCGCCCTGGCCCAGGAAGCCGCCCGCATCATGTCCGAACAGGGCATCGACGACTATGGAGTTGCGAAACGCAAGGCCGCAGAACGCCTGGGTGCGAGCGACATCGCCGTGCTACCGAAGAACACCGAGATCGAAGCGGCGCTGGCGGCTCACCATCGATTGTTCAAGGCGCACAGCCACGCCTCGACCTTGGGCACCCTGCGCGCCGCGGCACTGCAGGCAATGCACTTGTTGCGCGGATTCGAACCGCGGCTGGTCGGCCCCGTGCTCAGCGGCACCGCCTCAGCACACTCGGAGATCAACCTGCATTTGTTCGCGGAAGGTCCGGAGCCCGTGATCCTGCATCTGATGGATCTGGGGATTCCGTATCACATGAGCGAACGCAGGCTACGCTATGAACCGAACCGGCTGATCGCCTATCCGGTGGTGCATTTCATTGCCGGCAACCAGGGCATCGACGCCGTGGTGTTCCCGATCGATGGCATCCGGCAATCCCCGGCCAGCCCCGTCGACGGCCGGCCCATGCGGCGCGCCGACGCGGCCGAAGTCGAATCCCTGCTGGATGCCGAGGGCAGCCCTCAGCCGCGATCGCTCATCTCTACATAATCGCGCTTCGGCGATCCGGTGTAGAGCTGGCGCGGCCGGCTGATCTTCATCGCCGGATCGGCAATCATTTCCTGCCAATGAGCGACCCAGCCGACGGTGCGTGCAATGGCGAACATCACGGTAAACATCGACTGCGGAATGCCGATGGCGCTGTAGATGATGCCGGAATAGAAATCGACGTTCGGATACAACTTGCGCTCGACGAAGTACTCGTCCTTGAGCGCGATCTCCTCCAGCTTGAGCGCCAGCTCGAACAGCGGATTGTCGGACTTGCCGAGTTTCGCCAGCACCTTGTGGCACATGGCGCGAATGATCGTCGCCCGCGGATCGAAATTCTTGTAGACGCGATGACCGAAGCCCATGAGACGAAAGTTGTCGTTCTTGTCCTTCGCCTTGGCCAGGTACTTGGGTACGTTCTCGACCGTGCCGATCTGCTCCAGCATCGCCAGCACCGCCTCGTTCGCGCCGCCGTGCGCCGGCCCCCACAACGCTGAGATGCCGGAGGAAATCGCCGCGTAGGGATTGGTGCCCGTGCTGCCAGCCAGCCGTACCGTCGAAGTGCTCGCGTTCTGCTCATGATCGGCATGCAGAATAAACAGCAGGTCCAGCGCTTGAGCGGCTACCGGATCGACCGTGTATGACTCGCACGGCACCGAAAAGAACATGTGCAGCAGATTCGAGCAATAGTCGAGGTCGTTGCGTGGATAGACGAACGGCTGTCCGAGCGAGTGCTTGTAGGCTGCCGCGGCAATGGTTGGAATCTTGGCGATGACGCGATGAGCGAATATCTCTCGGTGGCGTGGATTATGGATGTCCATCGAGTCGTGATAGAACGCCGCCATCGAGGCCACGACACCCGAGAGCATCGCCATCGGATGGGCGTTGTACTGAAAGCCGTTGAAGAATCGCAGCAGCGATTCATTGATCATCGTGTGGTATTGGATCGCATGCGAGAATTCGGACAGCTGCTCGGTGGTCGGCAGCTCGCCATTGACCAGCAAGTACGACACTTCCAGGAAATTGCTCTTTTCCGCCAACTGCTCGATCGGAATCCCTCGATGCAGCAATACGCCTTCATCGCCATCGATGAAAGTGATTCGGCTTTCGCAGGACGCCGTCGCCATGAAGCCCGGATCGAGCGTGAACATGCCGTGGTCACGAGTCAGGCTCGCAATACTGAGCACGTCCGGACCCAAGGTCCCGCTCTTGACCTCCGCGGTCGATTTCTTGCCCGTCGACAGATCGGTCAGTTCAAATAACTTCTCGGCCATGTGCTCTTTTCCCAGTCACGACTTATGTTTGCAGGTGCAAATAGGACGCGCAGACTTACACGGCATCGCGACCGAATCAAGCGTAGCGACCCTCATCCATGTTACGGACTGAAGGCGATTCGCGGCCATTATTCGGCAGGCTTATCCAATGATTCGACAGGCTTATGGAGCACCTGCGCGAGCCTGGGGTGCGCGCGAGGCCAGGTCACTGCACGACCTTGATCAGCTGGCCAGACTGGGGCTCCTTGTTCGGGTACAGATCGTTCAGCAGCCGCAATTGCTGGGCGGCGTATTCGGGCAGCGGCGAATCCTTGGCCAGATCGTCGATGCGAGTGTTGTCGCCGGCACGCACGATCTTGATCTTGTACGGCTCCGCCTGGGCGAACTCGTTCTGCCTCAGGCGCCGGAACGTCTTGATGCTCGACATGAACAGCGCATCGGCTGCCGGTTTGCCGGCAGCGGCGCCCCTGCTCGCACCGGCGAATATATAGGCCAGGTTGTTGTAATAGATCACCGCGTAGCGGGCCGGCACCACACCGAAGTCCGTCCGTGCCGAACGCACGATGGTAGTGTAGCCCTGCAGCCCGTTGACTTCGATCGCCTCGGCCGGACCCGCGCTGGCGCTCGCCAGCAGCCGTGACAGGAATTCACGCGGGCCGGTATTCGGCGGCGGCGCCTGGGTCTGCATCTGCAACACGTTGTCCTTCTGCGGTGAGATGGCGATCAGGCGGTCCGCATGGTTCTCCACCTGCCAGCCCGAGGGGAAGGCCAGCGTCATCCCCAGGTTGGCGTGGTAGAACCGATTGCCCTTGAGCACCCCCTGGGCACGACTGGCCCCCATGGGCAGCCCCTCGATCCGCTTCAGATAGGCCTCGCGCCCGGCATCCCGATCGTCGGCGGCACCGTGCAGCTTGTCGGCCGCCTTGACCACTTCACGCAAGCGCTGATCGTTGTCGGGATGCGAGGCGAACACGCCATGGTAGACGTGCGGCTTTCGGTTCTCCTCCCGCGCCCGCTGAATCTCGAACAGCTCCTGGTTCTTCAGCAGGCGTACCACATCGATCATGTTCTCCGGGGCGTAGCCGACCTTGACCAGATACTCCGCGCCCAGGCGATCCGCCTCGAGCTCCTGGTCGCGGCCGTAGCCACTGATCAGGGCAGCACCGGCGTAATTCGCCAGGCCGGCCAGGTCGCCGCTACCGGTAAAGATCCCGACCGCCGCCGCACCGATGCCGGCGAGTGTCGATTTGCTCTGCTGGCGCACGGGGTGGCGCGCGGTGATGTGCCCGATCTCATGGCCCAGCACAGCGGTAAGCTCGGCCTCGGAATTCAGGTAATTCAGAATGCCGCGCGTAATGTAGACGTAGCCGCCCCCGGTGGTGAAGGCATTGATATCCTCGCTGTCGAGCACGGTGAACGTGTAATTCAATTCCGGACGGTGGCTCGCCTTCGCCGCCCGCTGCCCGACGTCATTGACGTAGGCCTGAAGCTGCGGATCGTCATAGACGCCACCGAACTGCTGCAACAGCATCGGATGGACTTCCTGGGCGCGCTTGATTTCGCTGGCTTCGCTCTGAAACACCAGGTCCGGGCGCCCGGTCACCGGATTTGCCGCACAGCCGGCCAATGCCGCGCTCAGCATGACCAGTCCCATGGCGATCACTGGGCGCGGAAGCCTGCCGAACGTGACATCGCGTACCGCGCCAAGGGCGAACGACGACGGCAAGTGACGAGTTGGGCCACGAGCAGGTCGGCGGGAGGTAAATCTCAGCGGCATGGCGTACATCCAATGCGGGCGAAGCATCGCCTATATAAACCCTCCGTCCGGCGAGCCACAAGTTCGAGCGGGCCGCAGCCGGGCAGAAACGAAGAAGGAGCGCCTGTGCGCTCCTTCTCATACATCTGCCGCGGCTGGGATCAGATCCGCCGTGCCGGCAATCCGGCCGGACTCATCCGCATCGGTCCGCAGCGCTCACGAGCCAGGCCCTCGCAAGGCTCGAGCCTTGGGCTCAGCGCGCGTACTTCTTGCGGAACTTGTCGACCCGACCGCCAGTGTCGACGATCTTCTGCTTGCCGGTATAGAACGGATGGCAGTTCGAACACACTTCGATCTGCAGGTCGTGACCCAATGTGGAACCCGTAATGAACGTGTTGCCGCAACTGCAAGTGACGGTCGTCTCTTTATATTCAGGATGGATAGCGGCTTTCATTGGATATTGAGCGTCGGACGGACGCCCCCTTCGCGGAAAAGGAACGCAGTGTAGCCACGCGGCCTCCCCTCTGCAAGCCATGGTACGGTCGCGCGGCGAAGGCAGGCTGCGGTTTTCGGCAACTGGCTTGCGGTTATCCACAAAACCTGTGGATAAGTGTGTGGATGACCTGTCCGCCCGTGACGCCGAAACGCTTCATAAATATGACATCGTCACATTGGTCAAACTTTCACCACACAGTTTCTACCTGTTATATCAACAAGTTACGAGACCCTGCTGAAGCGTCGCATGCAAACATGCCATCAAGGTGCGGACTCATTGCAGTTAGTTCCGGCGTGTGAATAACCTCAGGCGCCCCTTGCAATCGATGCTTGAATGCGACTCGGGTTTTGTGCGTCGATTCATTCACTTGGGTAGGAACATTTGCTGCAGGTCGTTCAAAAACCGCTGGCCTGTCTCGGTCGGACGCCACCATGGCGACTCGTCCCTCCCGGCTCGAAAGCTTGTCACGCCCACAGCCACTTCCGACTCCTGCGGCTGCACCACCCGCTCCATGAGTCCTCGCCGCTGCGCCGCGGCCACGGTGGGGGCGACCACGGCGAATCCCAGACCGGTACGAGTCTCGAACGCCTCCTCCCGGAATCCATCGACCAGTCGCAAGGCATTCAGCATGTATTCGAAAGGCAGGTCCTGCGCGCTCACCTGGCGGTGCTCGCCACCGCGTTGCGCAGCGCTCTGGCCAAGGTACTGCCGCGGCTGGCGAACGCGGGTGGTGCGCAGCACCCGCCCTGCCGACGTCAGCTTGCCATGCGCCCCGGCGCCGATTCCCAGATAGTCGCCGAATTCCCAGTAGTTCAAATTGTGACGACTACGGCGCCCCGGCATCGCATAAGCCGACACCTCATACTGGCGCAAGCCACGCGAGGCCAGCCGCTCCTGGCAGTCCTGCTGCATTTGCCAGATCAGATCCGCATCGGGCAGCGGCGGCGGGCGATGATAAAAAACCGTCCCAGGCTCCAGGGTGAGCTGGTAGTGAGACAAGTGGGCCGGCGCCAGGGCCAAGGCCGAGTCGAGATCGGCCAACGCCTGTTCGAGCGTCTGCGCCGGCAGGCCGTACATCAAATCCAGGTTGAAATTTTCGATCCCCGCGCGCACCAGTTCAGCCACGGCCCGACCGATGTCGCCACTGCCGTGAATGCGCCCCAGCAGGCGCAGCTGCTCATCGTTGAAGCTCTGCGCACCCAGCGATACGCGATTCACGCCCGCGTCGCGGTACCCGGCGAAGCGGCCATGCTCGATCGTGCCGGGATTCGCCTCCAAAGTGATCTCGATCTGCGGCTCGAATGCGAGGCGCGCACCTACGCCGGCCAGCAGCCGGGCGATCTGCTCCGGATCGAACAAGCTGGGCGTCCCTCCGCCGAAAAAGATCGACGCCAACGACCGGCCTGCCACGGCCGGCAGATCGCAATCCAAGTCCTGCAGCAGCGCATCGACGTATTGACGCTGGGGAATCTGCTCCGGCGCGACATGTGAATTGAAATCACAGTAGGGGCATTTGCGCACGCACCAAGGCATGTGGACGTACAGGGACAACGGCGGTGCCTGCAACGACCCGCCGGCGCGATCGCCCGCGGCAGTGGGGAGGGCCGGGATCCTGCCAAGCGCCTCGATCATCCCGGCGTTCGCTCAGGAGGAACGCGATCACCGCGGTCGCTGGCTGCCCGCCCACGCGCCTCCTCCAGCTGCTCTGGCTCCTTCAGCCGGGACACCAGGTCCTGCAGCGCACGGCCGCGATGGCTCAAACGATTCTTCTGCGAGGCCGGCAACTCGGCAACCGTGAGTCCGAGTGCGGGCAACTCGAATATCGGATCGTAGCCGAACCCAGCCGTGCCGCGCGGTGCATCGATGATGGCTCCGTCCCAATGGGCCTGGCACAGCAAGGGTGCCGGATCGCTATCCCAGCGCAGAAATGCCAGCGCGCAGCGATAGCGGGCCGAGCGTTTCCCCGGCGGAACGGCTCGCAGTTGGTCCAGGAGCTTGCGCAAATTCTCCGCATCGCTGGCATGCTCGCCGGCATAACGCGCCGAATGGATGCCAGGGGCGCCGTGCAGCGCATCGACTTCCAGCCCGGAGTCGTCCGCGATCGCCGGCAGTCCCGAGACGCCTGCCGCATGCCGCGCCTTGATGATCGCGTTCTCGACGAAACTCAGGCCGGTTTCGGCAACCGACACATCGGTGAACGCCGACTGCGGCAGGACATCGAAACCCAGCGGGGCAAGCAAAGCCTGCAGCTCCTTCAGCTTGCCGGGATTGCTGGTGGCTATGACGATCTGCATGGTGCCTCGATCATGTCTTACCGGGGTTTCCGGCCCGCCGGATCGGCCAGGTTGCCCGCCGCCAGCATCCGGGGAATCCCTCTCAGGCCTTCAGGACAGCGCCTCGAGCTGGCGTGCCAGCAGGTGGCCGATGCCATTGGAGGCCAGATTCAGCAGCGCATCCAGCTCATGGCGCCTGAATGCATGCCCTTCGGCCGTGCCCTGCAACTCGATGAAAGCGCCGCCATTGTTCATGACCACATTCATATCGGTCTCTGCTTCGGAGTCCTCGGCGTAGTCCAGGTCCAGCACCGGCTGCCCGGCCCAGATGCCGACTGAAACCGCGGCCACCTGCCCATGCAGCGGGCTGTGCTGCAAAGTGCCACGGCGCACCAGCGTGTCGATCGCATCGACCAGCGCCACATAGGCGCCAGTGATCGAGGCGGTGCGCGTGCCGCCATCGGCCTGCAGCACATCGCAGTCGATCGTGATCGAGCGCTCGCCCAGCGCCTTCAGATCGACCACGGCACGCAGCGCCCGGCCGATCAGGCGCTGAATCTCCAAGGTGCGGCCGCCCTGCTTGCCGCTGGCCGCCTCGCGCCGGCTGCGCGTGTGGGTGGCGCGTGGCAGCATGCCGTATTCGGCAGTGACCCATCCCCTGCCCGTATTGCGCAGGAACGGCGGGATCGACTCCTCGACACTGGCGGTGCACAGCACCCTGGTATCGCCGAACTCGATCAGGACCGATCCTTCGGCGTGGCGGGTAAAACCGCGCGTAATGCTTATCGGCCGCAGCTCATCTGGAGCGCGGCCACTAGGTCTGGGCTTCATGGAAATCTCTTTCGAATCTGGAATCAATCGCGCCAGCGAAGCACGGCAGCCGTAGCATTGTCGCTGAAAGGGGCCGAGGCCTGGACGGCGCGGCGGCCGAGTGCTTCGAGCCAGGCACGCAAGGGTTGACTATCGTCGCGAAAAAAGCCGGCGATGTCGCTGTCGCGTAGATTGGCCCAGATACCGTCGCTGCACAACAACAGCACGTCGCCGGCCTCCAGGACCTGTCGCCGGCCGATCGTCATCTCGGGAATCGCAGGATCGCCGCCGAGGCAACACTCGACGAAATTGCGCATCGGATGATTGGGCAGTTCCTCTTCCGTGATCTTGCCTTCACGCAGCAGCAGCTCCACATGGCTGTGATCCCGCGTGCGCTGCAGAACCTTGCCGCGACGAAGGTGGTAGACGCGACTGTCGCCGACGTGCGCCCAGAACGCAGCGCCCTCTTGCACCAGGCACACCGCGGTGGTGGCGCGTGGACGCGACTCGATTCCCTGGCCATAGCCCAGGCGCGCAACTTCGTCATGGGCGCGACTCAACGCCAGGTGCAGAAAGCCCAGTGGGTCGAACAGGGGCGCGGCTGTCAGCCTGAATGAGTCGAGCAGGCTCTTGAGCGCCGTATCAGCGGCACGGCTGCCGTCGGAATGCCCACCCATGCCATCGATCACGATCAAAAATACGGTCTCGCCGGCAGTCGCGATCGCGACCCGATCCTGATTGTCCTCTCGGTCACCGACGAGGCTTAGCTCGGCATGCTCGATCCGCAAGCGTGGCCTCCGGCCATTGGGCGCTTCAACTGGTACACTTCGCCGCCCAGGCATCAGCATGAACGGGCGGCGCGCGCTTTATAGCACCGCATGACGCAGCCGCGTAAGACACGTTTGCCTCAAATTTGCATTCCCATTCGACAAGGCGCCAGAAAATGATCCGCAGCATGACCGGTTTCGCACGGCGTGAGCGCCAAGGTCCGTGGGGCACGCTGGTATGCGAGCTGCGCACGGTCAACCACCGCTATCTGGAAATCTCGCTACGACTGCCGGATGAACTCAAGGCGCTCGACAACGAGGCCCGCCAGGTCATCGGCCGCGCACTGCGGCGGGGCAAGGTGGATGCGAGCCTGTACCTCAAGTCGGCCGCCGGCACGCAACGCTCGCTCGAGCTGGATCCGGCGCTGCTCGACCAGCTGCTCGCCCGCATCGAGCAAGTGCGCACTCGCCTTGCCCTCGCCGCGCCCGTCAATCCGGTCGAGCTGCTGCGCTGGCCGGGCCTGGTCCGGGAATCCGAGATCGACATCCAGCCCGCGCTGGCTGCGACGCTGGAGGTATTGCGCGACGCCCTGCAGGAGCTCAACGACACTCGACATCGAGAAGGGCAGCGCATCCAGGAGTTGCTGCTCGCGCGCTGCACCGCCATGCGCACCCAGGTGGCGGCGGTCAAGGCCCGGCGGCCGGAAGTGTCCAAGCGCCTGCGCGAACGCATCGTGGAGAAGATCGCCCAGCTGGGAGTCGCTCCGGATCCCGAACGCCTGGAGCAGGAACTGGTGCTCTATGCTCACAAATTGGACGTCGACGAAGAACTCGATCGTCTCGCAGGTCATCTCGAAGAGGTGACGTCGGTGCTCGATTCCGACGAGCCCGCCGGTCGGCGACTGGATTTCCTGATGCAGGAGCTCAACCGCGAAGCGAACACTTTGTCGTCAAAATCCCAGGACAGCGAAACCACCAAGGCGGCCGTGGACATGAAAGTGTTCATCGAGCAGATGCGCGAGCAGGTGCAGAATGTGGAGTGAGGTGCGCAAGCGACGGCTGGCACAAGGGCCGAAGATGCCGCTAGACACCACCATCGCCCTGCTTGCTGCGGACTTGCACCGCGAGTACAAGCTCGCCACCGCCGATGCCATCGTCTACGCCACGGCACAGCACCAGCGGGCTGAGCTGCTGACCTGCAATGCTTACTTCGACAAGCTGCCAGACGTGGCGTTCTTTCCCAAGGTGGCATAGTCGTCGCCGTTGGTGCGCAACTACCGATTGTCTTGCAATCCACTGCATCTGCTCACCATCGACACCAGATTCTGGGCCTGGGCCTGGGCCTGGCACCAAACCCTCGTCCGGTCTCCCTGCCAGCGAACCGACGAAGCGATAGGCGCGTCCGTCCGGTGGCCTATAATTCAGGCCTGCTTACCCTTGCCGCCGGCGTCCATGTTTAAACGCTTCCCACTCAAACGGTTACCTGCCAGTGCCTGGTGATACTTCGGAACAAGGAACGGCTGTGCCGCGCGGCAGGCTGTTCGTCATCGCGGCGCCCTCGGGGGCGGGCAAGACATCGCTGGTCCGCGCCTTGGTGGCGCGGCGTCCGGCACTGCGCTTTTCGATCTCGTACACGACCCGCCCGCAACGGCCGAACGAACAGGACGGCCGCGACTACTTCTTTGTCGACAAGCCAAGGTTCGAGCGCATGGTCGCCGATGGCGAGTTCCTGGAGTATGCCTCGGTGTTCGACAATTACTACGGCACTTCGCGAGCCCAGGTCGAGGAACTGCTGGCAGCAGGCGAGAACGTGCTGCTTGAGATCGACTGGCAAGGCGCGCAGCAGATCCGCCGCACCATGCCCGAGTGCCGCTCGATCTTCATCCTACCGCCCTCACGGGCGGCGCTGGAGCAGCGGCTGCGGGGCCGCGGGACGGACAGCGACGAGGTGATCGCCCGGCGACTGCGCGACTCGATCGCGGACATGTCGCACTGGAACGAATTCGACGATGTCGTCGTCAACGATGATTTCGAACAGGCTACCGGCGAGTTGGCGGCGATCGTCGCCGGCGAGACCCAACGCTACAGTCGTGGCCGATCCGAACTACAAACGTTGCTGGACCGGCTCCTGGGTTAACCGCAAAGGCGCCTGTCGAAGATTTGCGCGAGCAGGGATTTTGCGGTGAACTTGCCGCTGGCCGGACGAACGCCGTGAAGTCCGTGAACCGCCGCCGACGCGGCCCGCACCAAAGGAACGTGCCTCCATGAAGTCCATGAAAGTATCCAGAATGATCAGCAAGACTGCTCAGCTGGGCAGCATCGCCGCCTGCGCCTTGCTGATGTCCGGGCTGGCCTCGGCCGCCGATAGCGAGCGCCCGCGCACGATTGCCGTTTCCGGCCAGGGAGAGATCCAGGCGGAGCCGGATCGCGCACTGGTACAGCTGGGCATCGAGTCGCGCAAGCCTAGGATGGAAGATGCGCGGGCGGAAGTGGCGAAGACCGTCGATGCGGTGCTCAAGCTCACCCGTGACATGAAGATCGACCAGAAGTATGTGCGCGCCACGCGGGTCAATATCCAGCCGGAATACAACTGGGACAATGACACCCGGGAACGCAATCTGATCGGCTATTACGTTTCGCGCCAGATCGAAGTGGATCTGCGCGATCTGGACCGCTTGGGGCAGCTGCTGGAGCGCTCCTTCGATCTCGGCGTCAATCAAGTCGGCGATCCGCGCCTGGATTCCAGCAAACGCCGCGACCTGGAGCGGCAAGCGCTCGCGAAAGCAGTCGAGGATGCGCGGCTGAACGCTGAAGCGGTGGCCAAGGCAGCCGCTGCGCGCCTGGGCGCGCCACGCGCGATCTCCGCCAGCTCCGGCTATGTGCAGCCGCAGGCGGCGATGCGAGTCAAGACCATGGCCATGATGGCGGAAGCCAGCGACTCGGCGCAGAGCTATCAGAGCGGCCAGATGACGTTCAACGGTAACGTGCAGGTCGAGTACGACCTGATCCCTCTCACCGGGCAATAGCACTCATCCCAGGAACTTGCGCACTCGTGGCCGCCAACGCATGACCCGCCATGGCGCAATACGCCGTGCAGGGCGGGCAGCGCTGCTGCCCGCCCTGGCGTACTTGTGCGCCTCCCTCCCGGGCCCGCTTGCGACCCAGTCCTCGGCGTGGGCCATCGAGGCGCCGGCAGGACAAGCCGCGGCACCCTTATCGCAAAGCGGAACGACCGTCAGCGACGAGACGGCGTTCTATCAACGATTACAACGAGTAACGCATTTTCGCAGCTTGCGCGGCCTGGGCGTCCCTGACAGCGTCATCGAGGAGCTCAGCCACGGCAACGCCGATCGTGCGGTCGCCGCTCTGGCCGCCTTGGCGGACCAGGGCAAGCTCGATGCCAATGTCGCCTTGGTACGCGTGCAGCATTGGTGCGGCCGCATGGCCGCCGTGCGCCCGGCGAACATCGACCAGCAACTCGCGCGGCTGCGTGCCGAGCTTGCGCCAGAACGTGCGGCGCGCGCGGCCGGCGTGCTGCAGGCCGAGACCGCCTTTCAACGCCATGCGGGCACGGCATGCGCTCGAGCGAGCTTCGATTATCGCCTGATCGAGGCACGCCTGCGCGAAGCGGCCGCCGAGGGGCATCCCGCCAGCGCGACCGAACTGGCGCAGTTCGTGCGCGACCCGGCGCAACGCCAGGCGCTGCTGCAGGCGGCGATGGACAAGCATTACGCGCCCGCCTACTACGCCGTGGCGACGCAGCTGCTGATGGCCGTACAGCGCGGAGAAACGACGCAGAATGTCAGCTCGATACGGGAATGGTTGAAACAGGCCGGGCGCGAAGTGCCGAAGGCGAAGCTGGACCTGGCGAACTGCATGGCCTTGGGTTGCGACGGGCATCCGGCCGATGCGCTGGCCGCCAGGGCATTCGGCACCGATGCCGCCCGGGACGGGGAGCCGACGGCGTTTCTGTCCATGGTGCGCATGCCTTGGGGCAGCCGCATGTCACGCTCCCAATTGCTGGCCTGGCAATACTTCGGCGATCGCCTGAACGAAGCCGGCTGCATGGGCGACGGCTACCTGGGATCGGCCACGATGTTCTCGCAGACGATCCGGATGCTGGAACAGGGCCAGAACGCAAAGCTTCTGCAAACGGCCACGGCACAGGCAGACGATTTGTGGAGCGATTTCGGCGCACGTGCGATGCAGGAGAATGGCTGCGGGTGAGCGGGCTGCGCCTCGATCAGCCGAAGCCGGCGAACCTGAGCATTGCCGACGCCGCGGCGCCGACCACCACCACCCCAAGGAATGGCACCCGCAGCCAGAGTGCGATGCAAGCAGCGATCAGGGCAGCAACCCGCGCATCGACGACCAGCGCCTGGGCGGCACTGAAGGCATTCATCGCCGTCAGCGAGGCGAGCAATCCTATGGTCAGCGTGCCGGCGACGCGGCTCATGCGCTCGTTCTCCAGCAACCGCGGCGGCACCAGATACCCCGCGAGCTTGGTAGCATAGGCAACCACACTCGCCGCGACGATCCAGCCCCACAACGGCATCAGAGTCGCTCCCGCGGGGTGTCGTCGCTATAGACGACGGGATCGATGTCCGGCTCCAAGCCCTCGTCCGCCGGACCGCGGCTGAACCAGCCCCACAGGGCGGCGACCAGCGCCGCCGCCAGGATCGGCACTCCCGCGGGCGCCAGCGGCACCATCAGTACCGTGACCAGGCCGCAGAGCACGGCCAGCGCCACCGGTTCACGGGCGCTCAGCCGCGGCCAGAGCAGGCCGAGGAAGGCGGCCACCGCTGCGCCATCCAGGCCCCAGCGCCGCGGGTCGCCGAGCGCGTCCCCGAGCAGCGCCCCGATTGCCGTGAACAGGTTCCAGAGTACGAATATACCCACCCCGGCTGTCCAGAAACCGCGCAGCTGTTCGCCCGGATCGACCTGGCCGGCGGCCGTTGCCGTCGACTCATCGATAGTAATGTGCGCGGCGAGCAGCTTGCGCCAGCCGCGCGGCCTGAGCATTTGGTTCAACTGCATGCCATACACGGCGTTGCGCGCGCCCAGCAGCGTTGCTGCCCCGAACGCAGCCGATCCGGCGCCGCCGCCGGACATCACGCCGATGAAGGCGAACTGCGAACCGCCGGTGAACATCAGCATGCTCAAGGCGATGGTCTGCCAGACGCTCAGTCCCGAAGCGACGCCGAGCGCACCGAATGAAATGCCATACAGCCCGGTGGCCACGGCAATCGAGAGGCCGATCCGGGCCGCGGGAGAATATCGCCAGTTCATCGCGCCATTGTGCCCGCGAACCCTTCTGCAACACCACTGATGCGGGCGCCGGGGAAGCCTCCAGACATCGGCCACGTCGGGACTACGGCAGTCCGGCGCCGCGTGCACCGCGCCTGAACAGGACCTGGGTCTCCGGTGTGAAATGAAACGCACCCAGGAAATCATCGAGCCCGTACTGCGGCAAGGTGGCGCGAATTCTGGCGGCATAGGTGCGTGCTTCATCCGCACGTCCCGCCACCGCCAGGCAATACGCCGCGATCGCCAGGATATGCGCGTGGGCGTTCGGTCGTGCCGCCGCCTTGATGGCCCATGCGGCGGCATCATCGAAATCACCCAGCCGCATTTGCGCCAGTGCCCGGGTGGCTAGCATCGCGAACAACAACGGATCGAAGGGGCTGAGACGGCGCGAATGATCCACCGACCCGATGGCAATCCTGGCGTCGCCCGACTGGCTATGCACGAAGCCTGTGGTGTAGTGGCCAAGTACGAAGTTCGGACTGAGGTCGACCGACAGGGCGAGTTCGCTCAGCGACTCGCTCTCACGTCCACGCAACCACAGCGCACGCCCCATCGCCCAATGGGCGGACGGATCGCGGTCGTCCGCCAGCAGGCTTTGGCTGGCGGCTTCGAACGCCTGGTCGATATATGCCAGGCGTTGTTCTGGATGATGCAGGAAGGCGTTCTGAAAATGCGCGAACGACAAGCCGGCATGGGCGCGGGCAAAGGTCGGGTCCAGGCGTGCGGACATGCGAAAGAAATGCTCGGCTCGATCGTTGTCCGTCTTGTTGAAGCGATAGATGTGCCACAAGCCGCGGTGATATGCCTCCCAGGCGTCCAATGAGCTGGGCGGTTTGAGAATGGCGCGATTGCGCTCCGCTGCTTCCACCTCTTCCGCGATCGCCGCCACGATCGCGTTACCCACCTCGTCGATGCCGCGCAGCGCCGCACCCTGCGGGCAGTCGAACACATCCGCCCACACGATCCGTGGCCGGTGCGTCTCGGCGAGTTCGACCTTGGCCAGGATGCGGCCATTGCGCCGGCAAATGAGTCCGCTGACCACATAGTCGACGTTCAGGATCCGGGCCGCCTCCGCCGCTTCGAGTGTGCGATCGACCAGCGAGAACGCGGTGCCGCGGGCGATGACGAACAGCACGCGCAGCTTGGCCAGCCGCGTGATGACATCATCCGCCAGGCCGTCACCAAGACTGCTGCGCCCCACACCCGCGTCCGCCTGCTCCAGGAACGGCGTGACGCAGACCGAGGCGCGGTGTTGGGTAGGCGATTCCGGCAGCGTCGGCGGCGCAGACGGCGAGCCATGACTGGCATCGATTCGCGCCACCGACGTGCGCTCGCGACTGGTTGCGACACGCCATGCCTCGCGCAGTGACAGCCAATCGAGTCCTTCCAGCTCGAACAAGCGCATGGTTGCGGCAAGATGCTCCTGCGCCTCGCGCGACCGGCCAAGCCGCACCAGCGCACCGAGCAGCAATTCGTGCGCCTTGCGCTCGAATGGATCCACCTTCAACCATTGCTCGAGGACCATGACTTGCTGATCCTTGTCCTCAGCAAGGCGCTGGACGATTTCGCCCAGCACGGCGGCGTGACGTGCGCACAAGCGGCGACGCTCGGCGCCGAGCCATTGGGTGAACAGCGGACTGTCGTCCAGGTGGAGTCCTTCCAGGAGCTCGCCGCTGAACAGGCGCGCGCTCCGGCGCAGCGCCTCCAATCCGGTTTTACTCACGCCGCCGTCGAGCAGGTGGTCGATCTCCAGCACGTCGGCCTCGGCATGGCTCAGCTCGAGCGACACGAACTCGCCATGAGTGCCTACCCGCCTGCGGCCAGGCTCATCCACGACACGACGCAAGCGACTCAGGCACCAGCGCAATTCGCCGCGCGGATCGCTCGGACAGTCCCACAGCAGTTCGCACAGCTTGCTGCGGGACGCTGCGCGTGGAGCAAGCGCCAGGTAGGCGGTCAGGGCGCGCACCTTTCGCGAGCGAGGCAACTCCACCGGCATCCCGTCCCGGTAGATCGTCAACGGTCCAAGCATCTGCAACCGCAGGCCAGCCACAGAGTCCGGCATTGTCGATCGCGTTTCCACGCCTGTTCCCACGCTCGCGCCCACCCATGCAGCGCACCGTTGATGATTACACCGCGGCGGCAGCCGGACAAGCGCTCGCTGCAAGGTGGATCGAGCCAGGCCGCCAGGACGTACCCGTTTGGCGTGCTGGTGTACGTGTTCTTTCTAGGGATGTTTCTGCACGCGCTCGTCCTGCCGGTCATCAGCGCACCCCGATCAGACGCGCACCCGGACCCTCTTGCAGCAGGCAAGTCGATGTATCGACGCCGGGACGAAACGCTCACGCCGACGTCCTGAAGCGGTCCGTGTCGTTTTCCACGTCCCGTTCCACGCTGGACTCCACGGTCGGTCGCTACCGTTCGCGCGACACGACCGGCTGCGCATCCCGTTTGCAATCGCTGCAGATCAGTCTGTCACTCACGGCGATGCCATCGCCCTTCAACTCTTTAGTGATGAGGAACTCAGCAATGAAAACCGCCCAGATTCTCTGCGCTCTGCTTTGCCTGAATGTCGCTGCCGCGATGGCTGGCGGCGACGCACTCGCCGAGAGCGACGAGACCTTGCAGCGCACCGTGTCCTATGCGGATCTGAACATGAATGACCCTGGCGGGGTTCAGACCTTGTATCAGCGCCTGCGCATCGCGTCGCGATCCGTCTGCGGTGGCAGTACGCAGCCAGTGCAGCATTTCGCCAACCAGCAGTGCGTCCGCGAGGCGCTGGCCGGCGCGATCGCGCGCGCGAACATTCGCCCGTTGACCAGGTACTACTCGCACCGGACACATCCGTCCGCCAGGGCGGCGGCTGCCATCCGTCGTTGAGCACAGCCGTGCATCCCGCGTGCGCAGACATGGCCTGCGCACGCATTCGCTTCAGTTGCGGTTCACAGCACGGCCGCGATCTGCTGCAGCAAGCCGTTGTCCTGCGGCGTGGTGCCGGAGGGATAGCGGCCCAGCACGCGGCCGTCGCGGCCGATCAGGAACTTCTCGAAGTTCCACTCGATGTCGCCGGGGTAGCCGTTCTGCGGCGAGGTCAGCCAGGCATACAACGGGTGGCGATCGGGGCCATTGACCTCGATCTTGACGCTGATCGGGAATGTGACGTCGTAGCTTGTAGTACAGAACTCCTGGATCTGCGACGCCGTGCCCGGCTCCTGGGCGCCGAACTGGTTGCAGGGGATGCCGATGACGACGAAATCCTGATCCTCGAGCTCGCGATACAGGCGCTCGAGACCTGCATACTGGGGCGTATATCCGCAGTGGCTGGCCACATTCACGGCCAGGACCACCTTGCCTCGCAGCGAGCGCAACAGGTCCGGCGTGCCATCGATTCCGTCGAGCGTGAAACTGAAGAAGTCGGCCATGGCATTGTTTCCTGGACCGTTCGGTGGACGGATGGGCGAGGGGTTACGGTCCGACGGCCATCATGCCCGCCGGCATGGCAG
>JBEBRC010000020.1:0-28333 GCA_040395055.1 Steroidobacter denitrificans | reverse complement strand
TTGCCGAACAATTGGGCGCTGGGCTGGGTGGATGGGATTCATGTCGATGACAGGGATCATGTCTGGATATTGAGCAGCCCGAGCGTGCTGCAGCCTTGGTTGACCGGCGCGGCGCTCGATCCTCCAGGCGCCAGATGCTGCGTACCCGCACCGCCGGTGATCGAACTCGATGCCGAAGGCAACGTGCTGCAGGGCTGGGGTGGCCCGGGACCGGGGTACGACTGGCCGGCCGGCGAGCATGGGATATACGTCGACCACAAGCGCAACGTCTGGATCGGCGGCAACCGGACCCGCCCCGGCGCCGACGGCAGCCCGGCGGACGGGATGGTCCTGAAGTTCACCGCCGATGGGAAGTTCCTGATGCAGATCGGCGGGCGCGGTCCGTCGAAGGGGAGCCTGGACCCGACCCAGCTTTCGGGCGCCGCAGCCATAGCAGTGGATCCGGTCCATAACGAAGCCTACATCGCCGATGGCTATGGCAACCACCGTGTCATCGTATTCGACGCCGACACAGGCGAGTTCAAGCGCCAATGGGGCGCTTATGGCAAGCCGCCTACCGATGTGGCTGTGCCGCCCTATGATCCGAAGGCCGTGCCTTCCACGCAGTTCCGGGTGGTCCACTGTGTCAGGATCTCGCAGGACGGGCTTGTCTACGTCTGCGATCGCGCGAATAATCGGTTGCAGGTATTCAAGCGCGATGGAACGTTCGTTGCAGAGTATTTGTACGCCAAGGAAACTACCGTGTCAGGCTCGGTGGGCAACGTGAGCTTCTGGCCGGATGATGAGCAGAGCATGCTCGCAATCAACGACCCAGGGAATTTCCGGACGGTGCTGGTCCGACGCGCCGACGGCGAGGTGCTCAGCAGGTTTGGCCACTTTGGCACCTATGCCGGCGAGTATCATCGCAATCATCAAGTGGAATTCGACTCGCAGGGAAATCTGTACACTTCCGAGGATCATCGGGTCCAGAAATTCAAGATCATCAACGGCGTGCGGCCGCAGCGACAAGAATGAAAGGCCGCCCCGGCATGATGGCGAGTGAGCAACTCGCCATCATGCACACCGCAGTCACCGAAACCGCCAACCCATTCCAGGACGTACCATGGACCTAGATTTCATCGTCATTGCGATCTACCTCGGCGCGATGATCGGCATTGGCATCTATGCCAAGAGCCGAGCAAAAACCGAATCGGATTTTCTGGTTGCCGGAAGGCGGCTGGGTCCGATGCTTTATGCCGGAACGATGGCTGCTCTGGTGATGGGTGGCGGCGCCACGGTGGGAGGCGTGGGGCTGGGATACCAGTATGGAATTTCGGGAATGTGGCTCGTGTTCAATATGGCGCTGGGAGTATTGGTGATCAGCGTCGTTTTCGCCGCTCGGATCAATCGTCTCAAGGTCTATACCGTCAGTCAGATGCTCGAGTTGCGCTATGGCCGCGGCGCAAGCTTGATCTCGGGCATCGTCATGCTCAGCTACACGCTCATGATCGCTGTCACATCCACCATTGCCTACGGCGCCATCTTCGCGGTGCTGTTCGACTTCGGCAAGGTACCTGCGATTCTGCTCGGCGGCGGGGTAGTAGTCCTCTATTCGGTGCTTGGCGGCATGTGGTCCATTACCTTGACCGATTTCGTCCAGTTCCTGGTCAAGACGCTCGGTATGTTCGTGATCCTGCTGCCGGTCGTGTTTCTGCGCGCCGGGGGATTCGAAGGGCTGCACGCCAATCTGCCGGAGACGGCATTTTCGCTGACGCACATAGGGGTTGGCACGATCTTTACGTATTTTTTCCTGTACGTCTTTACCATGGTCATCGGGCAGGATTTGTGGCAGCGGGTGTTCACTGCACGTAGTGACCGGGTGGCGAAGTGGGCCGGCACGGCCGCGGCGACCTACGGATTCTGTTATGCCCTTGCAGGGGCCTTGATCGGCATGTCGGCCAAGGTGCTGCTGCCGCAGATTGCCACGCGCGACGATGTCTATACGGAAATCGTTCGTTTCGCGCTGCCGGCGGGCCTGGCGGGGCTGGTCGTCGCCGGCGCGCTGTCGGCGATCATGTCGACATCCAGTGGAGCGCTCATTGCCACGGCCACCGTGGCGAAGGAGGACATTGCCAGTGTCATCAAGCGATACCTTGCCCGAGGATCCTCGACCAGCGCGGACCTCGATGATTCGCAAGCGGACCGCGATGAGGTCCGCAGCAGCCGATGGCACATCCTGGTTTTCGGCCTGGTCATGATCGGGGTCGCCTGCGCCATCCAGGACGTGGTGGCCGGACTCACGATGGCCAGCGCGATCCTGGTCGGCGGTCTCCTGGTGCCCATCATGGGCGGAATGTTCTGGCAGCGAGGCACCTTGAAAGGCGCTCTGTCCAGCATCCTCGCGGGGGTCGTCCTGACCTTGGGCACCATGGTGGCGATGCAGGACATTTATGCGGATGCTCCTATTTTTGTCGGCTTGGCGGGCAGTCTGCTTGCCTATGTGGTAGTGAGTCTGCTGGACAGCCCGACCCCTGCCGCCACGCTGGCTGAATGGAATCGCCGGGCGAATCCGGGGCGAGTCGAGCAGGCTGGCGCAATCGAGCCAAAGCATGCCGCGGCGGCGCCGGAGACGAGCGGCTGAAATCTATCGGGCCCTCATCAGGACGCGGCGCGAGACATTACCTGCTGCGGCGCGCCGGCACGTTCGCGGAGTCGTTGTCCCGGAGTCCGGCACCGGCATCGCCCGGGAGGGGCGGCTTTGGCGTCGCCCTGGAGCTGGAATCACGGGAGCATCGGCCTCGGCAACGGGGGAAGCGTGGGCGGTATCTTCTGCTCCGGCCGCCAGCGTTTCAGGGGCAATGACTCCCAGGCCGATGGGCGGCTTGTCATAAGGGCCGATGCGAAGGGACATCGGGGCGGATCCCGTCTGGTTCCGCCCGTATCCGTGTCTGGCGTGATAGGTTTACCGCTATTCTTGTTCGAAGCGCCGGTGCTGCGTCCGCTTCCGATGCGTGCCGCCAAAGGTTGGAGACGATGAATAGCTTGATCTATGGTGTATGGAGTCGTGGTCTCTCGAGGCAAATCCGTTTGATCGAGCCACACACGGCTGGGCATTGCCGGTCGATGAGCCGGCGACGCCGGTAAGGCCATGAAAAAGAGTCGACGCAAGCCAGCCGCTGCTGGCATCGGACCCCTGCACCAACGAATCCGCACCGATATCGAGAGCCGCATCATGGCCGGTGCGTTGCGTCCCGGGGATCGCATCCCATTCGAGCATGAATTGATGGAGGAGTATTCCTGCTCGCGCATGACCGTCAGCAAGGCGCTGTCCGCGCTGGCGACCGCCGGACTGATCCGACGCCACCGCCGGGCCGGGTCCTTTGTGGCGCAGCCGCGCATCCACATGGCGGCGCTGGCCATACCCGATATTCGCGAAGAGATCGTCGCGCGTGGCATGGCGTACGAGATGCGACTGATCTCGCGGCGAATACTGAAATCCGATCGCGTATCGGCGGACTGCATGCGGGTACCCCGCCAGGCGCGGGTGCTGTCGCTGCACTGCTTGCACCTGGCCGACGAGGCGCCGTTCGCGGTCGAGAATCGGCTCATCAATCTCGCTGCCGTACCGGCGGCGGTCGAGGTGGATTTCGCGCAAGTTCCACCCGGTACCTGGCTGCTGCAGCACGTGCCTTGGACGGAGGCCGAGCATCGCATCGGCGCGATCCGTGCTGGTGATCTGGCGGCAACGCTGGGAACGACGGCAGATACTCCCTGCCTGCTGCTGGAACGCCGGACATGGCGCGCCAAGGAATCCATTACCTTCGTGCGTGGCGTCTTTCCCGGAGAAAACTTCGACCTGACTGCGCGTTTCCTGGCGAGTCCCGGTCATCGATCCTGACGGGAGCGGGCAGCAGGTCATCTGTGCTTCATCGCCGGGATGGCGAGTTCCTGGGTCGCCTTTACTTCTTCCATGACGAAATACGTGTGAGTGCGGCTGACGCCAGGCATCGAGGAAATCCGCTCGCCCAGAAAGCGCCGGTAGGCGGCCATGTCGGTGATGCGTAACTTCAGCAAATAATCGAACCCGCCGGCGACCATATGGCATTCCTGCACTTCAGCCATGGCCGAAACGATTTCCCCGAAGCTGGCGAAAGCGGCGGGATTGGTCTTGTCGAGCGATATTTCGACGAACGCAAGCAAGCCGAGGCCGAGTTTCTGCGGGTCGAGTTGCGCCACATAGCCTTGGATGTATCCGCTTTCTTCCAGCCGGCGTACGCGCTCGAAGCAAGGGGTAGGACTCAGGTGCACCCGCCTGGCGAGCTCCACGTTGGAAATCCTTCCTTCGCGCTGCAGGGTCTGGAGAATCTTGCGATCGACGACGTCCAGTTTTGGTTCGCGATGCATGAAGAATAATTCCCTTCGTTAAGGTCAATAAATTTAAAAATCAACTGCTTTATTATATAAAAAAGAGGATTATTATCTACATTTGCTGGCATCTTTGATGGGCTGCGGGAAATGTTCGATCTATTGAGTTGATGTGCGGCGGCGTGCGCGTCGTGGAACAGCGTGCGCCGGTGCCCCCACTAAAGGTGACGCCTCGTGGATATGAGCCTGACGAAAACCCTGGATGACCATCGTGCCGCCATTCGAGCCCTGGCCTATGCAGACGAGAGCCAGGTCGCCGTTGGCTTGCCGGAGGCGATGCAACTATCGACCGCTGAGCGTGAGCGCGTGGCGCAGCGAGCTCGCAGCGTCGTGGCCCGCGCTCGTGAGCGCAAGTCCGAGCGGGGTGTGCTCGAGGTCTTCCTGCAGGAGTTCGGCTTGTCGACCGACGAGGGGATCGCTTTATTGTGCCTGGCCGAAGCCTTGCTGCGAGTGCCCGACAGCGGGACAGCCGATGACCTGATTGCGGAAAAGATCCGCTCGGGCGCGTGGTCGGAGCATCGATCGCAATCCGAGTCGAAACTGGTCAATGCAGCCACGCGGGCGCTGATGCTTTCCAGCAGCATCGTTGCCCTCGATACGCGGCTGACCGGTCAGGGGGATGGCCTGATTCGCTCGCTGCTCAATCGTTTGGGCGAGCCGGTGGTGCGCGCCGCAACCCGGCAGGCAATGCGGGTCATGGGCAATGAGTTCGTGCTTGGGCAGACGATCGAGGAAGCGCTGCAGCGGACGTCGGCGGCGCAATCCATTGCGTCGTTCGATATGCTGGGCGAAGGCGCGCGTACCGCCGCCGACGCCGAGCGCTATTTCGAGTCCTATCTGCACTCCGTTCGTACCGCCGCAGCCGCCGGCGGCGGTTTGTACGCGACGCATGGCGTTTCCGTGAAACTGTCCGCGCTGCACCCGCGCTACGAATATGCGAACAAGGATCGCGTGCTGGAGCAGGTGTTGCCGCAGCTTACGACGCTTGCGCTGCAGGCGCGCGACGGCGACATGCACATGACGATCGATGCCGAAGAGGCGGCCCGCTTGGACCTGTCGCTGGACATCATCGAGGCGCTGGCGCGTGAGCCGCGACTTGCGGATTGGCAAGGCCTGGGACTTGCCGTGCAGTGCTATTCGAAGCGTGCGCCCGCCGTATTGGATTGGCTGGTCGCGTTGGGGCGCGATATCGGGCGACGCTTCATGCTGCGCCTGGTGAAAGGCGCCTACTGGGATACCGAGATCAAGCATGCCCAGGAACTGGGCATGCCGGACTACCCCGTCTACACGCGCAAGGTGACGACGGACCTGTCGTACCTGGCCTGCGTACGCAAGGCATTGGCACATCCGGATGCCATTTATCCTCAGATCGCCACGCACAACGCCCACACCATTGCCGCCGTGCTCGAGATGGCAGGTGATCGGCGCGACTTCGAGTTCCAGCGCCTGCATGGAATGGGGGAGCTGCTGTACGCGGCAGTGCGCGATCTGGTGCCCGATCTGCCCGCGGTGAGAGTCTATGCTCCGGTCGGGGCGCACAAGGATCTGCTTGCCTATCTGGTCAGGCGACTGCTCGAGAACGGCGCCAACAGTTCATTCGTCAATCGTTTCATGGATGAACGGGTACCGATCGAGCAATTGGTCGAGGATCCGATTGCAAGATTCCATTCCTTGCCCTGCATTCCGAACCCGAGGATTCCGTTGCCCGTGAATCTTTATGGTGCGACACGCCGCAATTCTCTTGGAGTGGATTTGAACGAGCCGCGGCAAGTGAGCGCCCTGATGGCAGCGATCGAGCCGCTGCAAGCTACCTTGTGGCAGGCCGCTCCCATTATTTCAGGCAAGCCTGCCGGCCAGGGGCGCCTGGCCGTCAACAACCCCGCCGATCGCACCGATCTGGTCGGGCAGGTCCGGGACGCGACTGCGACCGACCTGGAGCAGGCCATTGCCATTGCCGTCGAGGCGCAGCCGTCCTGGGACCGCCAGGGTGGAGAAACCCGGGCAGCGATACTGGATCGCGCCGCCGATATGCTCGAAGCGCAGCGCGACCGATTCTTGTCCTTGCTGGTGCGCGAAGCAGGGAAAACCCTGGGTGACGCGGTCGCAGAGGTGCGCGAAGCCGTGGATTTCTGCCGTTACTACGCGATGCAGGGGCGCGCGCACTTTGGCGAGCCGCAAGTGCTTCCCGGCCCCACCGGCGAACAGAATCTCTACAGCCTGCACGGCCGCGGTGCTTTCGTCTGCATCAGCCCCTGGAATTTTCCGTTGGCGATTTTCATGGGACAGATCACCGCCGCGCTGGCGGCAGGCAACAGCGTGCTGGCCAAGCCGGCGGAGCAGACGCCGCTGATCGCGACCGCGGCGGTCGAATTGCTGCATCGATCGGGCATCCCGGGCGAGGTGTTGCATCTGCTGCCTGGTACCGGTGAACTCGTCGGTGCGGCGCTGGTGGCGGACGAGCGGATCGCAGGGGTAGTCATGACGGGTTCGACGGCCACGGCGAAGATCATCGCCAAGACATTGGCCGCGCGCCGAGGGGCGATCATTCCATTGATCGCCGAGACCGGCGGCCAGAACGCGATGTTCGTCGATTCCACCGCATTGCCGGAACAGGTGGTCGACGACGTGGTTCGCTCTGCATTCCATTCCGCCGGCCAGCGCTGCTCGGCGCTGCGAGTGTTGTATCTGCAGCAGGACGTGGCCGATGAGATCATCGAAATGATGAAGGGCGCCATGGACCAGCTCAGGGTCGGCGATCCGGCCGAGCTGGCGACCGATGTGGGGCCGGTCATCGATGAGTCGGCGCGCACGCAATTGCGGGCGCATATCGAAGAGCTGACGTCGGCCGGCCGTCTGCTGCATGCCGCGCCGATGAGCGACGCTTGCGTACGCGGCACGTTCGTCGCGCCGCATCTGTTCGAGATCGACACCATCGGGATGCTCGAGAAGGAGCACTTCGGACCGCTGTTGCACGTCCTGCGTTACCGGTCACAGGATCTGGATGCGCATCTTGCGCAGCTTCGCGATACCGGATTTGGCCTGACGCTGGGGGCGCAAACCCGGATCGAGGCCACGGCACGCCGTATTTTCGAGGCATCCTGCGCCGGGAATGTCTACGTCAATCGCAACATGATCGGTGCGGTCGTGGGCGTTCAGCCCTTCGGCGGGCAGGGGCTGTCGGGCACGGGCCCCAAGGCGGGCGGACCACTGTACTTGCAGCGATTCGCAAACGAGCGCGTGCTGTCGATCAATACGGCGGCGGCCGGAGGGAATGTCGCGCTGCTGCGCCTGGCGGCCGAGGACTGACGGCGCGGCTCTGGCGATTCCGTCCATCGGCACGCCGCTCCGACCATGGAGAAGAGGGCGTCGCCCCGGCGATCCAGGAACAAGCCGTCGGTTGATACGTTTTCATTATTGACGTTCGATCGTTCATGGACGGAATGGATCGAAGAACCGATGCGCAGGTGTCGCCTCGGTGGTCATGGTCGATACATTGGCGGAACGGCTATGCCCTCAACGATACTTAAGACATGGGGGCGTCAGCAGGTTCTGCCTGTATGCGGCGAACAAGCCGCACACGCTGTCGTCAGGCTGGCCCATTACCGACAGGCCGTGGGACCTGTCCATTGGCAGACACTTGGGGTCCATCACTGGGGTCCATCACCTGGCGGGCGGCGCGCAGCAGATCGTCCGGCGACGGCATCCGGTACGGCCGGTCCATATCCGTGAGAATCATTCAGCCGGTGGCGTGGACATGACGGAGAACCAGTGACAATGCGCTCAGGTGGGATCGAGGAAAGGCCTGGAATCGATGGAAAACCGGGGCTGGGCAGCAGCGAGCAGCAGTTCCAGCGCCTGGTTGCCGGCGTGACCGATTGCGCCATCTACATGCTGGATCCTCGCGGCTACGTAGTCACCTGGAATCCGGGCGCCGAGCGGATCAAGGGGTATACCGCCAAGGAAATCGTCGGCCGACATTTTTCCCAGTTCTATATCGAGGAGGATCGCGCCGCGAGCGTGCCCGCGCGCATGCTGGCTGTCGCCGAGCGCGAGGGAAAATGCGAGACCGAAGCTTGGCGTTTGCGCAAGGATGGCACACGCTTCTGGGCCAATGTCCTGATCGACGCCATATACGACCCGGATGGCAAGCTGATCGGGTTTGCAAAGATCACGCGCGATATGACTGAGCGGCGCGCGATGCAGGAGCAGCTGCATCAGTCGCAAAAGATGGAGGCGATCGGGCAGCTGACGGGAGGGATTGCCCATGATTTCAATAACCTGCTGACTGTCATTCTCGGCAATCTGGAGACCATCGAGCGCTGTGTGTCCGGCGGCGAGGCGCGTCTGTGCCGAGCGGTGGACCAGGCGACCCAGGGCGCCCGGGGCGCCGCCGCCCTGACGCAGCAGCTGCTTGTGTTTGCACGCCGCCAGCCGCTGAATCCCAGGCCAACCGACGTGAATCAACTCGTGAGCGGTATGCATGGGCTGATTCGCAGGGCGCTGAACGAGGAAATCGTCGTCGAAAGCTCGCTCGGCGAAGGGCTATGGCAGGTCGATGTCGATCCGCATCAGCTGGAAAGCGCCTTGTTGAACCTCACCGTCAACGCACGCGATGCGATGCGTTCGGGAGGCACGCTTGCGATCGAAACCGCCAATACATCCTTGAGCGAGGAGTACGCGTCCAGTTTGCAGCTCCCCGCCGGCCAGTATGTCGTCATCAGTGTCGTCGATACCGGTATCGGCATGAGTCGCGAAGTCATTTCGCGCGCCTGCGAGCCGTTCTTTACCACCAAGCCGCTGGGTCAAGGCACGGGGCTGGGATTGAGTCAGGTATTCGGCTTCGTGAAGCAATCCAAAGGCCATATGAGCCTCTACAGCGAGGTGGGGCGGGGTACCAGCGTCAAGATCTATTTGCCACGGTTGCTCGATGCGCAGATGAGCGGTGAGCCGGCGGAGCCGATATCCGCGCCACGGGGCCGAGCCGACGAAACCATCCTGATCGTGGAGGACGACGACGCGGTTCGCAGCATCGGCACCGATAGTCTGAGGGAGCTGGGGTATTGCGTCCTGGAGGCGCAAGACGGCGCCTCGGCAATGCAGCTTCTGCAGCACCATCCCGAAATCAAGCTGTTGTTCACCGATTTCGGCCTGCCCGATCTGAACGGACGGCAACTGGCGCAGGCCGCGCAGCGCCTGCGTCCCGGATTGAAGGTGCTTTTCACCAGCGCCTACGCGCGCAACGCCGTCATTCATCGGGACCGGATCGATCCAGGTGCGCAGTTGCTGGCCAAGCCGTTCACGCGCGTACAGCTTGCGACCCTGATCCGCAACACCTTGGACATGACGCCCTCCCCGCACGAGGACCAGGCCATTGCGCTCATCGTGAGCGATGAACCGCTGGGGCAGCAGCTGCTTGCGGATACCCTGGAGCAGGCAGGCCTGAGGGTCATCGAGACCGCCTCGGCACGCGAAGCGCTGGCGATGATCGAGCGGGTGGGGCAGATCGATGTGGCATTCATCGACATCGGCTTGCCTGTTCGCAGCGCGCTGGAGTTGGCTGCGGAATTTCGGTTACGCTGTCGACGCATGTGCGTGATCGTGGCCAATGGCCATGCTGGCGAGGATGCGAGTCTGGCCAAGGGTGCGGCGGGCATGGAGGCTGGCGTGCGTCTTTTGACCAAACCATTCGATGCCGCCGCGGTGCGGGCGACGCTCGATCGACTGCGCCTCGAACCGCTCAAGAACTAATCTCCGGTCGTTCTCCAGGACACTGCCGCGAGCCGTGAAACTTACCTGGACTGCGTGACATTACTCCCATCAATGAGCTCGGATTCCTGCAGACCCATGATCGACTCCCTGATGGCACGCAGCCTGCGGATTGCGTCGATCTTGCTGCTCGCCGGTGCCTGGGATGCGAGGGCGGCACAGGTAAGCGTAGACATCCACGGGCTGAAATCCGAACTGGAAACCGCGGCCCGGGGCAGCCTCGATCTGACGCATTACATCGGGCGCGATGTCTCGGAAGCCCAGATACGGCGCTTGTTCGAGCGCGCGGCGGATCAGATACGCGCTGCGCTGGAACCCTTTGGATACTACGGTGTCCGGGTCGAGGGCGAGCTGGAAGGCGGCGATGATGCGGCATTCAACGCGGTGTTCACCGTCGAGGCCGGCCAGCCGGTGATCGTTGCCCAGCGCAATATCCAGGTTACGGGCGCCGCCGCGCAGCTTCCGTCCATACAATCCGCAATCAAGGCGTTCGAGCCGGATGTCGGCGAGACGATGGAGCATGGCCTGTACGAGGCGAGCAAGTCGCGCATAGACACCGCATTGCGAGCGGCCGGCTTTCTCGATGCCCGATTGGTCGAGCACCGCGTCGAGGTGTCTCGCCGCGCCAATTCGGCCAACATCGAACTGGAATGGGACAGTTCGCAGCGCTACCGCTTCGGGGAGGTGCGCTTCTCGCCTTCGCAGTTCCAGGATGGCTTTCTCGAGCGCTACATACCCTGGCAGGAAGGAGAGTATTACTCGACGGATAAACTACTCGCTATGCAGCAGCGATTGGTGGATGCCGATTATTTCTCCGGTGTCGCGGTGCAGCCGCTGGTCGAGCAGGCGAGCGGCGAAGTGGTTCCGATCGAGGTCATGGTGAATCCCGCCAAGCGAACTTTGTACACGGCTGGTGTCTATATGAGCACGGACACCGGCCCTGGCGTGCGTTTCGGAATGGATCGGCGCTGGGTGAATCGAGACGGGCACAAGTTCAGCGCCGACATGGAGTATTCCCAGCGCCTCAAGAGTATCGGCACCTTGTACAAGATTCCGCGGCCTGGGCCGGACAATCGCAGCTACAATTTTGGTGCGACCTACCGCGAAGAGCGGACCGACACCAGCGAGTCGCGCATGCTGCGTCTTGCCGCAAACGATACACGCGACTGGCGGGGTTTCGTCAGGACCCTGGGGCTGCAGTATCTTGCCGGCGATTACGAGATTGCCGGGGAGCGCCACAACTCCAGCCTGTTGTTTGCCGAAGGCGTGCTGAGTCGAAAGGAAGCCGACAACTTCTTTTTCGCAACACGTGGCTATGCGCTCACGCTCGCGTTGCGCGCCGCGCCGGAAAGTCCCCTGGCGGATACCAGCTTCGTGCAGTTCAGCAGCGACGCAAAGTGGATTCATTCCCCGACCGAGAAAGGACGCTTGATTCTCCACGGCGGATTGGGCGCGATGGCGGTCGATGATTTCAATGCCTTGCCACCGGAACTGCGGTTCTTCGCCGGCGGAGATCGGTCTGTCAGGGGCTTCGACTACGAGGAGATCGGCGAAAAGAATGCCAGCGGTGGCGTGATCGGCGGCCGGTACCTGGTGTATGCGGGGGCGGAATACGAGCACTACTTCCTGCCCAACTGGGGTGCCGCCGTCTTCACCGATGCGGGTGACGCATTCGATACCACCTTCGACGTCAATGTCAGCGTGGGCGTGGGACTGCGCTGGAAGTCGCCGATCGGGATCGTGCGCTTCGATGTGGCCAAGCCGATCGTGACGGATCTGGGCGATGGCTTCCGTCTTCATATCATCGTGGGACCTGATCTATGAGGCCTGCTCGATGAGCATCGAAGGCAAGACACCACGCGGCGCGCAGGACGAGCAGGCAGGCGCGGCGGCGCCCTCGGGCAGCCTGGTGCGCGGCGCACTGCGCTGGACGGCATTGGGCCTGCTGGCCATCGTACTGCTGCTGGCAGCGTTGGTGTCATGGGTGGCCAATACCCAGCAGGGCACCAGTTGGGCTGCCGGCTTGGCAAGCCGCGCCCTGGGCGAGCGCTTGTCGTTTCGCACAGTGCAAGGCTCGTTGTCCGGGCCGCTGACGCTGGAGCAGCTGCGCTATGTCGATCCGGACAGCGGACTGGAGGTGAGCATCGATCGAGTGTTGCTCGATCTGGAGCTGCTCGCACTGCTGCGCCGCACCGTGCAGCTGCGCAATGCCGAGGTGCAGGGCCTGCGGGTCTTGCTCGGCGCTGCGAGCGAGCCGGAGTCCGAACCGAAGCCGTTTTCCATCGAGCCACCGATCGATGTCGTCGTCGATCGCTTCTTTCTGGGCGATGCGACCGTGATGCAGGACGAGGCGTCGCTGATCGATATCGAGCGAGCCGAACTGATCGGCCGCTGGCTACGCTCGGGTATCGAGCTTGAACGACTGGAGGTCGTGGCCGCGCAAGGCGAGCTGCATTTCAACGGCCGCGTCGCACATGCCGGCCACTATGCGGGCGAGGGCCACGGCCGGTTTCGCTGGCGCTCCGGAGAGCAGCTGTTTGCCGGAGAATTGCAGGCCCTGACGCAGGGTGAGCGCGCGGATGTCGTATTACAGCTCAGCTCGCCGCTGCGGGCTCAGCTCGATGCCTCGTTGACCCAATCGGATGAACTGCCCTGGCAGTTCGTGCTCGAAGTGCCTTCATTCGATCCGCGCCAGGCGCTGATGCCGGATTCATCGCTGCGCACCATTGCGGCATCGCTGCGTGGTGCGGGCTCGCTGCGCAGTCGTGTCGGCGGGGCGCAGATGCTGGTGGCAGGTGAAGCGACGGGCGAGATCGTGTTGGACGGCTTGCCGATACACATCGAGCCACTGCGATTCACCCGTAGCTCGGAGCGGATCACGCTCGATCCGCTGACCATCAAGCTGGGGCCGGATCCCTTGCAACCCGGCGCTGATGGCAATGAGGGCCAGAGCGCGGGTGACGCAGCCGGCACCTTGACGGCCAGGGGGGAGGTGCTGCTTGCCCAGCAGCCGCTGCAAGCCAGCATCGACCTGAATTGGCAAGAATTGGTGATTCCCGCGCGGCTGGCCGGGCAGACGCTGCATACCCAGGGTGCGTTGCAAGTGCAGGGCAGCCTGGACTCCTACGCGGCGCACGGGCAGATGAGTATCGGCCCCGAGCGCAAACCTGTGAACATCACGTTGGACATCGACGGTACGCCTGCGAGCGTCCAGGTCAATAGACTGACCTTGGTGCAGGCTGCCGGCGAAATGAGCGCCCACGGCCAGGTGGACCTGGAACCGAGAATCGCCTGGCGCCTGGAATCGAGAGCGCGGCAGTTCGATCCTGGAGCGTTCGTGGCAGGGTGGCCCGGACAGGTGAACTTCGACTTGAACACTGCCGGGCAGCTCGGCGAGCACGGGCCGGACGGGACGTTCGAACTGCGCGATTTGCGCGGCAGCCTGCGCGGCAGGCCGATCGCAGGACGCGCCGACCTGGCATTCACGGGGCAGTCGAGCATCGCCGGTACGCTGGCGCTGCGCTCCGGTGCCAGCCGCATCGAGCTGCGCGCTCGAGAAGGTGATGAGTTGAACGTGCTGGTGACAGCAGAAGTCGATACGCTCGATGATTGGCTACCGGGCGCGCAGGGGCGCTTGCAGGCTCGTGCGACCGCGCGTGGCTCCTGGCCGGAGCTGGACGTTGCGCTCACCGCCCAAGGCCAGGCGCTACGCCTGGCGGATGCAAGCGTCGAGGCGCTCGAGGTAGAGCTTGCGCTGTCGAATCCGCAGCAGCCCTCCGGCACCGGGCGCATCGAACTGACGGATGCCGACGCCGCCGGCTTTCGATTTGCGACGGTGCGCGCTCAGGCTGCGGGTGATCGCGCCGCCCACGACCTGGCCTTGAGCGCCTCGGGCGAGCAGTTGGGTGCCGAGTTGCGCCTGACAGGCGCGCAGACGGAGGGGGGGTGGTCCGGGCTCATCGAACAATTGCAGTTCGACATCCCGCAGGTGGCGCAGCTTGCCTTGCAGGCGCCGGTGCAGCTGGTCCTGGCCGATGGCGCGCTGGCTTTGCAGCAGGCTTGCCTGGCGGGCGGCGATATTCGCCTTTGCGCCGCATTGGATCGGCAAGCGGACGGCGCGTTGCAGGCGAGCTATACCCTGCAAGGAGTGCCGCTCGGTCTGGCGAACGTCTTCTTGCCGCAGCTGCCAGTGACTGCGAGCGGCATGATCGAGGGTAGCGGCGACCTGCGGCGCACAGCGGCTGGAGAGCTGCACGGCAGGGCAAGCATCGAATTGCCCGCCGGGCGGATTGCGTCGGCACAGATGCCGGACGACAGTCTGATGGACTACTCCGAACTGCGATTCCTCGCTGACCTGGCCGGTGCCGATGCACGGGCCACCCTGACGGGCCGCTTGGGTGACGGCGGCAAGCTGGATGGGATCATCTCGCTCAGTGGGTTGGAGCAGGAGCAAACGCGCATCGACGGTGAAGTATCCGCGTCCATTCCGAGCCTGACCGCGATCGCCTTGTTCGTGCCGCAGCTGGCGGAGGTCGAAGGCCGGGCCGACCTGCAGGCGAAGGTGGCCGGAACCCTGGAGGCGCCTGAGGTAAGCGGGGCGCTGGAGGTTACAGAGTTTGCGACGCAAATCCCTGAGATCGGATTGAAGCTCACCGATGGACGGTTTCGCGTGCGGCCGGAGGCGGATGGCCAGATAGGCCTCGATGGCGAAGTGCGCTCCGGAAAAGGGAGCCTGTCCTTCGACGGCCGGATGACGCGGGACGGCCAGGTGCGTGCAACGCTCAAGGGGACTGATTTCCTGGTCGCCGACATCCCCGCGGCGCATGTCATTGCCGCACCGGACCTGACGTTCGTGCGGGATGAACAACGCATGTCCCTCACGGGCGAAGTGCGGGTGCCGAGCGCCGATGTCGACCTGACGAAGCTGCCGGCCGCGGGACCGCAGCGTGCTTCCTCCGATGTGGTCGTGGTCGACGAGCAGAGCGTGGCGCAGGACGAGCAGGCGATGCCGCTGCATGCCAACATCCGGGTCATTCTCGGCGACGACGTGAAGCTTGCCGGGTTCGGGCTGGAGGCGAGCGTGGGCGGCCAGCTGGCGATCACGGAGCAGCCTGGCGCGCCGACGGCTGCTTCGGGGGATATCAGGGTGGCGGGGACGTACAAGGCGTACGGCCAGGATCTGACGATCCAGCGCGGGCAGCTGCTGTTCGCGAACACGCCGCTGGATGATCCTGGCCTGAGTATCGTCGCGGTACGCAAAGTGGAGCAGATCACCGCCGGCCTGAGGGTCGAGGGCACCGCGAGGGCGCCGCAGTTATCGGTGTTTTCCGATCCTTCCATGACCCAGTCGGAGGCCTTGTCCTATCTGGTCACAGGGCGTCCGCTGGACGAAGTCGGCAGCGGCGAGGGCGATGGCGATGCGCTGCAGGCGGCGGCGCGGTCGCTGGGCACGGCGGGAGGCGGCATGCTGGCCAAGAGCATCGGTGGCCGTCTGGGTGTCGATGACGTCGGGGTGGAGAGCAGCGACATGCTGGGAGGCGCCGCCCTCACAGTCGGGCAATACCTCTCGCCGCGGCTCTACTTGAGCTACGGGGTAGGACTGTTCGAGCCAGGAGAAGTCATTACCTTGCGTTATCGCTTGTCCAAGGAGCTGGCGCTGCAGACCGCGCGCGGGCCGAGCGAGACGCGCGCCGGGATCGAATACCGGATCGAGAAATAGCAGGCACCGGGGGTGGATGCCGCGGCGAGTACTGCGGGCAATCAGGTATTTTCGCCCCTGCGGTTGTGTCGCTCACGGTTTTTGTGCTATTTCTGTCGCCGCTATGATCGTGCTCTCCAGCCACCACTATTTTTATTTTACGTATTGGGCCTTCCCCAAGTCATGGGCGGAGCTAGGGCTGCACTCGATCTGAATTTCATATCAAGCATTCCTTAAGAAAACCGCCACTTCGCTGGCGGTTTTTTTGGCCCCGGCGAATGCGAAACCGGAGCCATCGTGAACCATCGCACTGACGATCTACGTATCAGCGACATCAGGGAACTGGACAAACCCGAGGCGCTGATGCGCCAACATGTCTGTACCGAGGAGATCTCGGCCACCGTGGTTGGCGCGCGGCGGGCGCTGCAGGACATCCTGCACGGTCGCGATGACCGGCTGGTGGTGGTCGTCGGCCCATGTTCGATCCATGATGTCGCCGCCGCGCGCGAGTATGCCGCGCGGCTCGCGCAGCAGCGGGAGCGCCTGCGGGACAGGCTCGAGATCATCATGCGCGTGTATTTCGAGAAGCCGCGCACCACCGTGGGCTGGAAGGGTTTGATCAACGATCCGGCTTTGGATGGCAGTTTTCGCATCAACGAAGGCTTGAGCCTGGCGCGCGGCCTGCTGGTCGATATCAACCGGCTGGGGCTGCCGGCAGGCTGCGAATTCCTGGATATGATCACCCCGCAGTATATTGCGGACCTGGTGTCCTGGGGCGCCATCGGCGCCCGCACGACCGAGAGCCAGGTGCACCGCGAGTTGGTCTCGGGACTGTCCTGCCCGGTGGGTTTCAAGAACGGTACCGACGGCAACGTCAAGATTGCAATCGATGCCGTACAGGCTGCCTCGCATCCGCATCATTTCCTGGCGGTCACCAAGCAGGGGCGCAGTGCCATAGCGAGGACCTCTGGCAACACCGATTGTCATGTGATCCTGCGCGGCGGAAAGGCGCCGAACTACGATGCGCAGAGCGTCGACGCAGTCTGCGGCGCGATTGCCGCGGCGGGGCTGTCGCCGCGTGTCATGATCGACGTCAGCCATGGCAACAGCCGCAAGAGACCCGAGAACCAGCCGGTTGTGATTGCCGAGATCGCACAACAGATCGAGGCCGCGGAGCAGCGAATCGCCGGCGTCATGGTGGAGAGCCATCTCGTGGCTGGCCGCCAGGATCTACAGCCCGGGAAGCCGGGCGTGTACGGCCAGAGCATCACCGATGGCTGTATCGGCTGGGACGATACCGTGCAGGTACTCGATCGTCTCGCTTTGGCCGTGGAGCGTCGCCGCCGGGATGGCGCCTATGCCCAGCGAATCAGCGAACCGCGTTCACTTGCGCTACCGTGAGCGCCGCCATGTTGACGATGCGTCGCACCGTTGCCTGGGGCGTCAGGATGTTCACCGGCGCCGCGCAGCCCAGCAGCATAGGTCCGATCGCAACGTTGTTGCCGGCTCCGGTCTTGAGCAGGTTGTAAGCAATGTTCGCGGCGGCCAGGTTCGGCAGGATCAGCAAGTTCGCCGATCCGCTCAAGGTCGTTTCCGGCAGCGCGGCCTTGCGTACCGATTCGTTCAAGGCCGAATCGCCGTGCATCTCGCCATCGATCTCGAGCGCTGGCGCCCGGGCGCGAACCAACTGCAGGGTCTTGCGCATCTTGAGCGCGGACGGCGCATCGCTGGTGCCGAAGTTGGAATGCGATAACAGTGCGATCTTCGGTTCGATCCCGAATCGGCGCACTTCCGAGGCCGCCATGATGGTGATCTCGGCCAGCTGCTCCGCGGTGGGGTCGAGATTAACGTGGGTATCGGCCAGGAACAGCTGGCGTCCAGGCAGAATCAGGGCGCTCATGCTGGCGTAGAGGCTGCTCTGCGGCCGGCTGCCGATGATGCGATCTATATAGCGCAGATGGCGGGAGGTGGCGCTGATCGTCCCGCAGATCATGCCATCGCCTTCGCCCTTCTTGAGCAGCATCGAGGCGATCAAGGTCGAGCGACGCCGCAGTTCCAGCTTGGCGTAGCGGGCGGTGACGCCCCGCCGGGCCATCAGGCGCCGATAATCCTCCCAGTACTCGCGGTATCGTGGGTCGTTCTCGGGATCGACGACGGTGAAATGTTCGTCGCGCTGCAGGCGTAGCCCATAATCCTTGATTCGCTTGTCGATGACGGCGCGGCGACCGACCAGCACCGGCCGCGCTATTTTTTCGTCAACGACGATCTGTGCTGCGCGCAGCACCCGTTCTTCCTCCCCCTCGGCAAAGATGAGCCGCGAGCGTTCCATCGGGATCCGGCGAGCGGTGGTGAACACCGGCTGCATGAAGGTCCCGCTGTGATAGACGAATTGCTGCAGTTTCTGCGCATAGGCGTCAAAATCCGTTATCGGGCGTGTGGCGACGCCGCTTTCCATGGCGGCACGCGCCACGGCGGGAGCGATCTTGGTGATCAAGCGCGGATCGAAGGGCTTGGGAATCAGATACTGGGGTCCGAACGATGCGGTGTCGGTTTCATAAGCGCTGGCAACGATGTCGCTTTGTTCCTGGCGCGCCAGTTCGGCGATGGCATGAACGGTGGCGATTTCCATCGAGCGCGTGATCGTGGTAGCTCCGACATCGAGCGCGCCACGGAAAATATAGGGAAAGCACAGTACGTTGTTGACTTGGTTCGGGTAGTCGGTGCGACCGGTGGCGATCACCGCATCGTCGCGCACCGCGGCGACTTCTTCTGGGAGAATCTCGGGCGTCGGATTGGCCAGGGCGAAAATCAGCGGTTGTGGCGCCATCCGCGCCACCATGTCCGGCTTGAGCACGCCGCCGGCCGACAGGCCGAGAAAAATATCCGCATCGGCGATCACATCCGACAACTGCCGCCGATCCGTCTGCTGGGCAAAGCGCTCTTTCTGCGGGTCCATGAGTTCGGTACGTCCGCGGTACACCACGCCTGCCAGGTCTGTCAGCCAGATATTCTCGATCGACAGACCCAGATCGATCAGCAGGTCGACACATGCCAGTGCCGCCGCGCCGGCGCCGCTGACCACGAGTTTCGCCGAGCGGATATCCTTGCCCACGACCCGCAGGCCGTTGAGCACGGCGGCCCCGACGATGATGGCAGTGCCGTGCTGGTCATCATGGAATACCGGGATTTTCATACGCTCGCGCAGCTTGCGCTCGATCAGGAAGCACTCCGGGGCTTTGATGTCTTCGAGATTGATGCCGCCGAACGTGGGCTCCAGGGCGGCGATTACCTCGACCAGGCGGTCCGGATCGAGCTCATCCAACTCGATGTCGAATACGTCGATTCCGGCGAATTTCTTGAACAAGACGGCCTTGCCTTCCATGACAGGCTTGGCGGCAAGGGGGCCGATCGCGCCCAGGCCCAGTACGGCAGTGCCGTTGGTGATGACCGCCACCAGGTTGCCGCGCGCCGTGTAGCGATGGGCATCGAGCGGATTGGCCACGATTGCCTCGCAGGCCGCGGCGACGCCCGGGGAGTAGGCGAGTGCGAGATCGCGCTGGTGGGTCAGTTGCTTGGTCGGCGTGATCGAGAGTTTCCCTGGGGTCGGGAATTCATGGTAGTCGAGGGCGGCCTGGCGAAGATTGGCGGCGGACAACGAGCTATCTTGACTCATCTATGTTCAACCAGACTTGAATGAAGAGCGGTAGTGCAATGTACTGGATTTCGGACGCGATCGCGATCTGCTGGCGCTTCGGGCGTCACGATTCGACATCGATGGATCGAGTGAATCGCATAGAAAGCGGCGCCGAACGATGCCCATGCGCGCCTGAGAGGCTGGCAGGACCAGCGGCTGCTGGCGATCGATGGGACCGACTCGCGCATTCAGCCGTGCAGGAAATCGCCGACGCCGTTCATGAGCATCTGTACGCTGATCATGACCAGTACCATCCCCATCAGGCGCTCCACGGCGATCAAGGCTCGTTGACCCAGAACTCGATAGAAAAACGGCGCGGCCAACAGAATGACCGCCGTCAGCGCCCAGGCGATCGTGACCGCCAGCAGCAGCTCCCAAGTGGCACCTGGCTCCGAGCGCTGCAGCAGCAACAGCGCGGCCAGGGTGGAAGGGCCGGCAATCAATGGAATTGCCAGCGGTACGATGAACGGCTCGCCCTCTGGCGAATCCGAATAAAAGCCGCCTGGCGCCGGGAAGATCATGCGCAGCGCGATCAGGAACAACACGATCCCGCCGGCGATGCTGATCGTTTCCTGCTCCAGCTGCAGCACCTGCAGGATCGAGCGCCCCAGAAACAGGAACGCCAGCAGCACGGCATAGGCGATCAGGACCTCGCGCAAAAGAATCGTGCGCCGGCGCGCCGGCGTGACGTCCTTGAGCAAGGACAAGAACACCGGCACGTTCCCCAATGGATCCATGATCAGGAACAGGGTGACGATTACCGAGGTCAGATCGTTCATGAACGTCGATTCTACGGTATGTATAAACTGTAGGCGTCATCGGCTTGAGTGATGGGTTCATGAGCACGAAGTACGCTTACGATTTGATGGTGATCGGGGCCGGATCGGGGGGAGTACGCGCGGCGCGTGTCGCCGCGGGCCATGGAGCGAAGGTTGCGATTGCCGAGGAATTTCGAATCGGTGGAACCTGTGTCATCCGCGGCTGTGTGCCCAAGAAGCTGCTGGTCTACGGGGCCCACTTTGCCGAGGATCTGGAGGATGCACGGCGCTTCGGCTGGACATTGCAGGGGGCGAAATTCGATTGGCCGACGCTGCGTGACAACGTGCTGGAGGAGGTTTCACGGCTAAGCGGACTGTATACCGGGACGCTCGAGAATCATCAGGTCGAGGTCCTGCATGGGCGCGCGGTGGTGACCGGCGCGCACACGGTGCGGATCGGGGACCGGGAACTGAGTGCGCGCGTGATCTTGATCGCTACCGGGGCGCGGCCGCATGTGCCGGACATCCCGGGCCACGAGCATGGCATTACCTCCAATGAAGCGTTCCATCTCGAGCAGTTGCCATCGCGGATCGTGATCGCGGGCGGCGGCTACATTGCCAACGAATTCGCCGGAATCTTCAACGAGTTCGGTACCAAGGTCACCTTGGTCAATCGCTCCGATCAAATCCTGCGCGCCTACGACGATCAGATCCGGGACCGGCTGCTGCAGATCTCGATCACCAAGGGTATCCAGTTCCTGTTCCACGCATCGATGGAACGAGTGGAAAAGCAGCCCAATGGCCTGCTGAGCATCCGGATGCGCGACGGGACCGTTTTGGAAACCGAGGTGCTCATGTTTGCCACTGGCCGGGTGCCCAATACCGATGGGTTGGGGCTGGAGCAGGCCGGCGTCGAGCTGGACCAGCAGGGGGCGGTGCGCGTCGATGATGAAAGCCGCTCCAGCTGTGACTCGATCTATGCCGTTGGCGATGTGACGAATCGGGTGCAGCTTACGCCGGTGGCGATCCGCGAGGGTCAGGCGTTTGCCGATACGGTGTTCGGCGACAAACCGACCCGTCTCGACTACGACTGCATTCCCGCCGCGGTATTCAGTCATCCGCCATTGGCGGGCGTCGGTATGACGGAAGCACAGGCACGCAACCAACTCGGGTCGGTGAAGGTCTACACCGCGGATTTCCGGCCCATGAAGAGCGTCCTGGCGGGACGCAACGAGCGGGCACTGTACAAAATCGTCGTCGACGAGGCGACCGGCAGGATCGTGGGCGCGCACATGATCGGGCCGGAAGCACCGGAAATACTGCAGGTGCTGGCCGTGGCCGTCAAAGCGGGCATGCTCAAGACGCAGTTCGATGAGTGCGTGGCGATCCACCCGACCATGGCCGAGGAACTGGTCCTGCTGAAATAGGAGCGCCCGGCGGCGCCCGGCGGAGCCGGACTTGAGTTATTGACTTATTGTGGGAACCGGAACCGAGGAGCCGGACTTGAGTTATTGACTTGTTGAGTTGTTTGCGTTTTTTTGTTGTGGAACGCATATGTCAATAACTCAAGTCCGGCTCCTCCCCATCACTGGTTGGGTGAACGCAGCGTCCGCGCGTGCCCGCGCAGGCCGTGCGGCGCTGTTCCGGCGCCAGTTCGTCCTGGATGAAAAGACGACGATATTGGACCTGGGGTCCGAGACGGGCGCGAATATCCGGGCCGTGCTGCAAGGAACCGCCGTCAGGCCCGAGAATGTCCATATCGCCGATATCGACGCTCGCCGCGTTGCCGAAGGGCAGCGGCGCTATGGCTTCACTCCGGTGGTGATCGGCGAAACCGGGACGTTGCCGTTCCCGGACCAGTATTTCCAGATCGTGTATTGCTCTTCGGTCATCGAGCATGTGACGGTCGCGAAGGAGCAGGTCTGGCGCCTGCGCAACGGCAAGGTCTTCAAACGACTCGCTCGCGAGCACCAGCGGGCATTCGCGGCGGAAATCCGCCGCTTGGGGCGACAATATTTCGTGCAGACGCCGAATATCGGCTTTCCGATCGAAAGCCATTCCTGGCTGCCGATGATCGGATATCTGCCCAGAAGCCTGCAGGTGCCTGTATTGCGGGTCACGAATCGCCTATGGGTGAAAAGAACGGCACCGGATTGGTGCTTGTTCAATCGCCTGGAGTTGTCGGAGCTGTTTCCCGAGGCGCGGATCGTGAACGAGAAATCCTTTGGCCTCACCAAGTCTTTGATGGCGGTGCACAGCCTGGCGTATCCCGCTGTGGAGAGCGTCGGCGAGCGTGCCCGGCGCCCGGCGGACAAGGCGATCCGGCCGGTCAGGCAGGCAGCGCCCCTGCACCGGCGCTGAGGGATTCTCCCGGCTAGGCCCGGCGTCTGAACATCAGGCGTCCTGCTTTGCGGGTCGCCCACACCAGCAGCGCTCCGACGCCCACGACCGTAACCAGCGGCAGCACGATGGCCAGTATGGCTATCCCGGTGGCGCCGATCGTTTCGGCGGTACTGACGAGCGGATTTCCCAGGCCAGCGGTGGCCATGCCCGTCTTGGCGCGCAGCAGCGCGGTGCTGCCCTTGGTGAGACCGGCGATGCCGCCGCCGGCAATGATGGCGATCGGCCACATGATCCCCTGCGGAACATCGACCATCACCGAAGCGCTGATGATCGCCCCGGCTGCCATCGCGGCAGGTGTGGCGAGCAGATCCAGGAGGTGATCGACGCCCGGAACGTAATAGGCCACGGTCTCCAGCACCGCCGCGGTGCCGAGCGTCAGCAGTGCCGGGGTGCTTGCCAGCCACAGGAAGCTGTCGTTCAAGGGCATCGAGCCGATACGCGCGGCGATGCCGGCGATGAGCAAAGGCAGGAAGATGCGAAAGCCGGTCGCGGCGGCGAGGCCGAAGCCAAGAGCGATGCTGAGAACTAGCTCGAGGGAGGAGGGCACGTCAGAGCAAAACAGCTTGATGAAGTCCCACACTATCCCTCGGGATGACAACTCGCAAGTGGCGGCCCAGCCATGCCGTGGCTCGCATGCGACGGCACCGGGTTCTGTATGATCGGACACCCATGCTGAAGGTCCGCGGTTTTATCCTGCAGGCGAGTTATCGCATCGTTTCGCGCTCGAACGGATTGCGCGTGCCGATCATCCATCTGTACGGACGGCTGGAGGGTGGCGGCACCTTCCTGGTACGCGACGATCGGCAACGTCCGTATTTCTATGTTCGCGCCGCGGATGCGGCGCGTGCGCGCCAATACCGGGCGCCGGAACCGCAGCCGGTGGCGAAACGCAGCATCGACGGCGCGCCGGTTGCCCGGCTGGTGCTCGATACGCCGCCGGATGTACCCGGCTTGCGTGATCGGCTGCACGCGGCGGATATCGAGACCTTCGAAGCCGACGTGCGATTCGCGGTGCGCTACCTGATCGAGCGCGACGTCAAGGGCAGCTGCGAAATCGAGGGGCAGGCGCGGCGCGGCGATGCGATCACCTGGATCTTCGACAATCCGACGCTGCGGCCGGCGGAGGTCGCCGTCGAACCACGAGTGTTGTCGTTCGATATCGAGACCGATGCCAAGGGTGAGCGGCTGCTGGCGATTTCATTGCATGCCCCGGGCGTCGATGAAGTGTTGATCGTCGATGGCAGCGCCCGCGCGATGCCGCAGCGAGCCATTCGCTGCGTCGATGAGTTTGCGGCGCTGGAGGCCTTTTGCGTCCGAATCAGGCAGCTCGATCCCGACGTGCTGACGGGCTGGAACATCATCGACTTCGACCTCACCGTGTTGCAGCGCATTGCGGCGCGCGTGGGTCATCCCTTCGCCTTGGGGCGCGACGACGGAGCGATCCGGATTCGCAAAGCCGAGGGTTATTTCGGCAGCGGCCAGGCCACGCTGCCTGGGCGCCTGGTGCTCGATGGAATCGACCTGCTGCGTGGCGCGTTCGTGCGCATGGACGAGTACTCCCTGGACGCGGTGGCACGCCAGGTACTCGGCGAAGGCAAAACAGTAGCGGGCGAGGTGCGCGACCGCGTTGCCGAGATTCTGCACAACTACCGGCACGACCTGGAGGCATTCGCATTGTATGCGCGCACCGACGCACGTCTTGCGTTCCAGATCGTGCAGCGACTGAATCTGGTGCGGCTTGCCTTCGTGCGCAGCTGCTTCGCCGGTATGACGCCTGACCGAGTCGCAGCCAGCATCGCCTCGTTCGATTTCGTCTACCTGGCTGAGCTGGAACGGCGAGGCATCGTCGCGCCGAGCGTGCGAGCCAGCGACTCCCGTGTCCATGCCGCTCAGTTGGGCGGCCATGTGCTGGCCTCGGTGACGGGACTGCACCGCAACGTCTGGGTGTTCGACTTCAAGAGCCTGTATCCGAGCATCATTCGCACATTCAATATCGACCCGCTGTCCTACGTGGCCGATCCTGCGGCGCAGGACGACCTGATTCGCACCGCCGGCAGTGCATTTGGTCGCGAGCCGGCAATTCTGCCGCGACTGCTCGATGAGCTCTTCCCGCGCCGCGACGCCGCCAAGCTCGCAGGTGATGAGGTGGCGGCGAATGCGATCAAGATTCTGATGAATTCGTTCTACGGCGTGCTCGGCACGCCGGCATGCCGCTTCTACAATCCGGCGCTTGCCAATGCCATCACCGGCACCGGCCGCGAGTTGCTGCTGTGGTCGAAACACTGGTTCGAAGCGGCCGGCTTCAAGGTGCTGTATGGCGATACCGACAGCTTGTTCGTTCACTCCGCCAGCGACGATGCGCCGGCGGCACTCGAGCAGGCGCGGCAGCTTGCCGCGGCATTGAATGCCGAGCTCGCCCGCTACGTCGGCGAACGCTGGCGTGTATCGAGCCGTCTGGAGCTGAAGTTTGAAAAGCTCTATCTGAAGTTGTTCCTGCCGCAGGCACGACACAGTACCCGCGGCGCAAGCAAGCGCTACGCCGGTCTGCGCTACAGCCCCGCAAGCGACACAGGTTCCGACTCGGTCGAGGATGTTGGCCATTCCGCCGGCGCCAGCGCCCAGGACGTCGATGAAGCCCGGAATATAGAGTTTGTCGGCATGGAGGTCGTGCGTCGCGATTGGACGTCGCTTGCCAAGCAGGTTCAGCGCGAGCTGTACCAGCGCTTGTTTACCGGCCTTGCGGTCGATGCCTACCTGGCATCGGTGGTGCAGCAGGTCCGGGCAGGCGCGCTGGACGATGCGCTGGTGTATCGCAAGAACCTGCGCAAGGAGTCGCAAGACTACACTGCCACGACGCCGCCGCACGTCGTCGCGGCGCGCAAGTCCACACAGCCGCTGGGCAGATCGATCAGCTACGTCATCACGACCGCCGGTCCCGAACCGCTGGACAATGTACGGCATGCGCTGGATCGCGAGCATTACGTCCAGAAGCAGGTCAAGCCGGTTGCGGAGCCGGTGCTGGCAACCTTGGGATTCGATTTCGAGCGGGTGATCGGTGACAGCAGGCAAATGGATTTCTACTCCCTGTTCGATGAGGGGTAGCGGGCTTGCGGGTGCATGCAGGTCGATGCTAGAGGGCAGCGGCAGTATTTGAACAATAGACCGCCGCACCTCAGCGGCGTTGAATGCGACTTGGCGCAGGAAGGTCTGACTCGTCGGGGCGGGCTTGACGCGCCGCGACGTGCAAAACATGCGAAGCGGCCGCGAACTCCGATTGACCGGGAGCTCGAACTCATCGCCAGTTTCACGCGCCGTACGCTCAAATGGACATTCGCGCCGGCATCTTCAGCAACTTCAGGCGAATGGTGGCGGCGGTGGCATGAGCGAAGCTTGCGCTAGCCCAATGTCGAATGTAGGTCTTGCTGGCGTACTGACAGCCGCGCTCCGAATGCACCATCAACCCTGCCCCTGGCCTGCGCAGCGCAATAGCCATCTGCAGGCCGGGTACAGACGAGTTCAGCCGGCATGTTCGGTGTCATCGCCCAAGCGACGATCTTGCGCGAGAACAGACCCCCAGGGTACAGCCAATCGCTGCGGGTGTGGAAGCAGGTGAAATCGTACGCCCAGTTTGGTCCGTCGCCGGAGTGCAGCCTCTGAATCCCTCCAGGTGGATAGGAGGATGGCCTTGATTTGACCTGGAGTCGGGCGCTGTTCAGTTGCCTGATTTCATCGGAAGAGGTAGCCGAAGTGATGAGCGTAAATGCTTTAGGTTTTAGATTTTCTGCATGAACGCGGCCGGCGTTGAGTTGTCCTTGCGCTCAAGGGTCGCAATTGTGGCCTCCCGTCGCGACCACGCTCTACATATAGTTGATCTCTTCCGTCAACTCGCCACGGAGATAGATCGTCGTCACTGTTGCCTGCTCATGCCCGAGTTCGCTGCTGATCTACTGCCGACTTCGTTGATCGACCAAGGGAACATTTATATCTGGTGCCTTGAATAGTAATTTTCCATGGTGTATATAGTTCACATCATAGTATATGTATAGACATAAGAAGATCGGGTAGGGTCGGATATAAATTCAAAATCAGGTGCAGGGGGATTCCAATGCTGTCGATCAATACTGGTTTCTTGAACCTTAATGGAGCAATTCGCGCGGTGCTCGGTGCCGCAGCGCTGAGCGCCGCGCCGCTCGCGCAGTCGCAGCTCGCTACTGCGGCCGAGCCCGAAACGCTCGCCGCCGGTGCCACTTTAGGGGAAGTGGTCGTCACCGGCACACGAGTCGTCCGCGACGGTTACGAGGCGCCGACGCCGGTCAGCGTCGTGACGACCGAAGAGTTACAGAGTTTCGCCTCCCCCAACATTGCGGATGGACTGAACACGCTCCCGTCGCTCGCCGGCAGTTGGACGCCGGCCGCCAACCAGGTCAACGCGAGCAGCGGCAACTCGGGCATCAATGCGCTGAACCTGCGCAACATCGGCACCAGCCGCACCTTGGTGCTGCTCAACGGACAGCGCATCGTGGCGTCCTCATCCAACGGCCTGGTCGATATCAATAACATTCCTCAAGAGCTGATCAGCCGAGTTGAAGTCGTCACGGGCGGCGCCTCCGCATCGTGGGGTTCAGACGCTGTCGGCGGTGTCGTGAACTTCATCCTCGACACTGAGTACACGGGGCTGAAGGCCTCCTTCCAGGCCGGTACGACCAGTTACCGCGACAACGACAAGGGCAAGTTCACGCTCACGGGCGGCACTGGATTCGCCGACGGCCGCGGTCATATCCTGTTCAGCGGCTCGTTCGAGCACGAAGACCCCATCATCCACAACACCCGTGACTGGAATCTCAAGGGTTGGCAGGCCGTGCTCAATCCCGATTACGATGCGACGACGAACAGCGGCGTGCCGCAGCGTCTCGTCCTCGACCAGATCTCGACGGCCAACGGCGTCATTGGCGGCATTATCACATCGGGACCACTGCGGGGGACGGCATTCGGTGACGGCGGCGACCCTTATCGCTTCGTCTACGGCAGGCCCGTGAGTGACGGGCAGTTCATGCAGGGTGGCCCCATGTGGCGGGAGGCCGACATCCGCGGCAAGCACGGGAGTGCGCCCCTGGCTTCACGCATACGCGGTATGGGTGGACTCGTCAACGCGTCGTGGCAGCTGACCGACGATACGAAGATCTCGCTGATGGTGTCGCGCAACAACAGCAAGACCCGCAACTGGGCGTTCTCGCTGGAAGACTATGGCAGCATCATCCTCAATTCAGGCAATCCGTTCATCCCGGATTCCGTGCAGACGGCCATGGATGCGGCCGGTCTTGCAACCATCAACCTGGGCACGATGCACCCGGACCTCGACATCGCGAAGGCCACGGGCGATCGCACGGTGACTCGCGCCGCGCTGAGCTTGGATGGCAGGTTCGGCGATGGCTGGCGCTGGAGCGCCTACTACCAGTACGGCGAGGCGAAGCAGGCCTACAGCTCGCCCGGCATGTGGAATACCGCCTTCCTGGCGAAGGCATATGACGCCGTCGTCGATCCAACCAGCGGCGCGGTCGTCTGTCGTGTGACGCTCACTGATCCGACGGACCCGTGTGTGCCGTACAACCC
>JBEBRC010000019.1:0-28816 GCA_040395055.1 Steroidobacter denitrificans | reverse complement strand
CATTGCGGCGTCCTAGCCCAGATGCTTGCTGTCGCGCGTTCCTTGCTCCGCATCCTGCTCGACACGCTCCACTTCCTGCGACAGGCGCCGCAGGCCTTTGCTTTCCCAACCGAAGCGATCGTCCTCGAAACGATCGCCCACCGCATTCTTCACCGCGGTGACACGCGGCGCGACACGACGCAGTACCACCGACTCCCAATCATCGCGCGCAATGGTCTGCTCCGGGTCCACATCCTCCAGCGACTCGTCGACCTGTCCAAAGGGACGAGGCATTGCCACCGTTGCTTCGGGATCGAAATCCGCTGGGTCCGGATCAAATTCAGCAGTCATCATTCGTCTCCGCATATCTTCGACTACGCTACCTGCGACAGCTCGCACGTGATATGTAGCGAGTCACAAGATCTACAGATGTCGCGGTAAATTGGCGCGCAGCACGGGCGCGCTTGAATTTTAAACGAATCATCGCGGCTACGGTTCCACATATGTCGTCGCTGCGCGCCCGGCCCGCCCGCGATCCGGCTTCTGCCCTATGGGCAATCAGCCTTTACCCTGGGTGCAGATGCCGCATCCCGCCCGGCATCAGGAACGGGATATGGTCAGCTTGCCGAAGGCGATGCCCAGGTCCCAGCCGCGGCCAGTGCCACTCAACGCCAGCGACACCTCGCCCTTGGTCATCACCTGCGCCTTGGCCGACTTCACCGCCCCGGCATGCGCTTCAGCGGAAACGTAGGATCCCAATACTTCGCCGATACCATGAATGGCGGAGAATTCGCCCTTGCCATCCTCGATCGAGGACTTGCCGACCGTCAAGCCACCGCCCTTGGCCGACAGCTTGACATCCATCGACTCCCCATTGCTGCAACGGATCGTGCCGTTGCCGGAAGCCGTCTTGTAGAACGCCGACCAGCCCTTCATCGTAAAAGTCATGGAGCAGCTGACGCTGGCCGCCGCCGCCTTGGCCGGCGTCGCTGGCGTCGCACACCCGACGAGCAGCGCCACCATCGCGGCCGAAGTGCCCAGAATGACATTGCGCATCGATACATCCTCCTAAAGCCCGATGTGCATCATAGACGAGGTGGACCCCCGTACCCGGAATCCAGAACCAAAAATCGCCCACGCTCGATGGCTACCCCCGCCCGGAAACCGGGCACAATGTCGCTCGCGGCCACGCCGGCCCACGAATCCGGCAGCCACCGAAGCAACACCCCTGGGTGCAGGGGACCGTTTCCGGCACGCTCAGCGGAGAAACATCCAGAACGCCATGATTCCCACTGCTGTGTCACTGCGCGACTTCTTTCACCAGCACGCAGCGCGCCACGAGCCGCTGGTACTGGCCACGATCGTCCACACGCTCGGCTCCACCTATCGCAAGGCCGGCGCGCAGATGCTCATCGCCGCCGATGGACGAGCCGCCGGCCTGCTCAGCGGCGGATGCCTGGAACCCGACCTGATCCAGCGTGCCCACCTGGTGCTGGCCGACGGCGGGGCTCGCATCGCCCAGTACGACACCCGCACCTCCGATGACCTCATCTGGGGCATCGGCCTAGGCTGCGAAGGCGCCATGACCATCCTGCTGACCCGGCTCGACCATGAACACGATTACCAACCGTTCGCCTTCATCGATCTAAGTCGGCGCCAGCACCTGGCGGCGAAATTTGCCCTGGTCATCCAATCGCGCAGCGAGCGGTTTCCCTTGGGCGCGGCGTTCTGGCCAGACTCGGCCCCGGCGGCGCCCCGTCTGGTCGGTGAGGCGCTGGACCCACTGCCTGGCCAGCACGACAGGGACCCGCCAGCCGTGCTGGAGGCAGAGGACGCGCAATTCCTGATCCTGCCCGTCACCTTGCCGCCACGGCTGCTGGTGCTGGGCGCCGGACCCGATGCCCTGCCGCTGGTGCGGATTGCCGCCCTGCTCGAATGGCAAGTCACCGTATTCGATCATCGTCCGGCCTATGCCGTGCCGGACAGGTTTCCCCAGGCGCATCGCGTCGTGTCTCGACCCGCCACTGAACTGGAGCTGGAACTGCGCCAGGGGCACTACCAGGCGGCAGTGGTCATGAGTCATCACCTGCCCTCGGATCTGCGCTATCTCCAGGCCCTGGCCGCCGGCAACGTGCCCTATATCGGACTGCTCGGCCCGGCGCCTCGCCGCGTGCGCCTGATGAGCGAACTCGGCGAGCGGGCCGCGGCGCTGGCCGGCCGCCTGTACGGACCGGTAGGGCTGGACATCGGTGCCGACACGCCCGAAACGATAGCACTGGCGATCGTGGCGGAAATCCAGGCAATCCTCGCCGGGCGCAGTGGCAGCCCGTTCAGCCGCCTCGTCGATTAGCCCGCGGCCCGCGCGCTCCTCAGCCGCGACGCAGATCGCGCAGCAGCCGGCGCGCATGCTTGTCCGGCCGGCCCGACGGCGCTGGCGGCGCCAGGCGCGCCAGTTCGCGTCGATGCTCGCGCGCCGCAATGCTCTCAGGCGTCTCGGTGTAACAGCCGCGCGCTTCGGGCGCCGGCCCCCTGCGCAGCGGAATGGCGGTCACGATGACCTCGAACCGCACTTCATCACGCGTGATCCGCAGGCAATCATCCACGCGCACGGCACGAGACGGCTTGGCGCGCTCTCCATTGACATGCACCAGGCCGCCAGCGACCGCCTCCGCGGCCTGCGCACGGCTCTTGAAGAAACGCGCGCACCACAGCCATTTGTCGATGCGCAGCTCGGAACGAGCGGCTTGAGTCTCCATGACGGCAGCCTAAGACAACCCAGCCACACCAAACAAGCCAGCAATACCTGGAGGTACCGGAGGTACCGGACTTGAGTTGTTGACGTATCGCCGTAGACGATTACGACAACTCGGACCCGGCGCTACCGCCTTGCTTGCTAATATGTCCATAACTCAAGTCCGGCACCTGCCTGTATTCACGTGTGCGTCGATATTTTGATCGTTGGCGGCGGCATCAACGGCGCGGGCATCGCGCGCGATGCCGCGGGGCGTGGCCTGAAAGTGGCGCTGGTCGAACAATCCGACCTGGCAGCCGCAACCTCCTCGGCCAGCACCAAATTGATCCACGGCGGCTTGCGCTACCTGGAGTTCTTCGAATTCCGGCTGGTGCGTGAAGCACTGATCGAGCGCGAGCGCCTGCTGCAGATCGCGCCCCACCTCATCCGTCCGATGCAATTCATCCTGCCGCATGTGCCGGGCCTGCGGCCGCGCTGGCAGATCCGCATCGGGTTGTTCTTCTATGATCACATCGGCGGTCGCAAACGCTTGCCGGCCTCGCACGCCGTGTCATTGACTGGCGCGCCCTACTCCGCCTTGCGTCCCGACCTCAAGGATGGCTTCGCCTATGCCGACTGCTGGGTCGATGACGCTCGCCTGGTCGTGCTCAATACCCTGGATGCCGCCGAGCGTGGCGCCGCCATCCACACCCGGACGCGCCTGGTATCCGCGGCAGTGGAAGGATCGCACTGGGTTGCTCACTGCGAAACCTCGGACGGGCGGCGCCTGTCGCTGCGCGCACGCGCCATCGTCAATGCATCCGGGCCATGGGTCGATCAGGTCGAGCAAAGCCTGCCGATCGCCTGCGACCAGGTGCAGGTGCGCCTGGTGAAGGGCAGCCACATTACCCTGCCGCGGCTGTTCGAGGGTGAACATGCCTTCATGCTCCAGAACCCCGATGGACGCATCGTGTTCGCGATTCCCTATGAAGACGACAGCACCCTGGTCGGCACCACCGACGTGCCGTTCGAGGGCGATCCGGCGAGGGTGCGGATCAGCGACCAGGAAATCGGCTATCTGTGCGACACCGTCAATCGCTACTTTCGCCGTGTCGTGACACCCGGCGACGTGCGCTGGAGCTATGCCGGCGTACGCCCGCTCATGGACGATGAATCCGCAAACGCCTCCAAGGTCACGCGCGATTACCGACTGGAACTCACGCAATCGGACCAGCATCCGCCCGTCCTGTCGGTCTACGGTGGCAAGATCACGACTTATCGGCGCCTGGCCGAAGCGGCGCTCGCCCGCCTGCAGGCGCCGCTGGGCATCGCGCAGGGAACGTGGACCGGCGGCACGGCACTGCCCGGGGGCGACTTGCCGGGCGCCGACTTCGAGCGCTTCCTGGATACGGTGCGCCGCCGGTGGCCGTTCCTGTCCGCGCCCCTGTCGCGGCGGCTGGCGCGCGCCTACGGCACGCGCATGGACAGCATCCTGGGCAACGCCAGCACGATGAGCGACCTGGGCCATCACTACGGGGCGGAACTGACACAAGCCGAACTCGACTACCTGATCCGCACCGAGTGGGTGAGAAGCGCCGAGGACCTGTTGTGGCGACGATCGAAGCTGGGACTGTATCTGTCCGCAGCACAATGCCAGCGCCTGGAACAGGCCATTCACACCCAACTCCATCACCCCAGCTCCAGACAACCCGCAACCGTTCGCTGATCCGCCCACACTGCCGGGTCGCTGCGGCGCATTCCATGCTGTGGTCGCGGCCGCACACTGTGGCCTGCAACCCACCCACGCCATCGCGCCCTCGATTCCATACGCTACGTTCCGTCGCAGCAACGGTGGCACAATGACCGTCCGGTCCATCCGCCAGCGAGGCTCAGCATGAAGCGCGACTTCCTACAGCGATTGCACCACGATACCGAGCAGTTGCGTACCCAGGGGCTGTACAAGCCCGAGCGCGTCTTGTCCTCCCCTCAAAGTGCAGTGGTACGCGTCGCGGGCGGTGGAGAACTGATCAACCTTTGCGCCAACAACTACCTCGGCCTGGCCAATCACCCTGCCGTGCGCGAGGCAGCCCGCCTGGGCCTGGAGCGCTATGGCTACGGCATGGCCTCGGTGCGCTTCATTTGTGGAACGCACGATGTGCACAAGGACCTGGAGCACCGCCTCAGTGGTTTCCTGGGTACCGAGGATACGATCCTGTACTCCTCCTGCTTCGACGCCAATGGCGGGCTGTTCGAAACGCTGCTCGACGAGCAGGATGCGGTCATCAGCGATGCGCTCAATCATGCCAGCATCATCGACGGCGTGCGCCTGTCCAAGGCGCAACGCTTTCGCTACGCCAACAACGATCTGGACCAGCTGGAATCCCGCCTCAAGGAGGCCGCGCAATGCCGCGTACGCCTGATCGCCACCGATGGCGTGTTCTCCATGGACGGCGTCATCGCACGCCTGCATGAGATCTGCGACTTGGCCGAACGCTACCACGCACTGGTGATGGTGGACGACTCGCACGCCACCGGATTCGTGGGCGCCACAGGCCGGGGCACCCACGAATTGCGCGGCGTCATGGATCGAGTCGACATTCTGACCGGTACCCTGGGCAAAGCCCTGGGAGGCGCCAGCGGCGGCTATACCTCCGGGCGCAAGGAAATCATCGGCTGGCTGCGCCAGCGCTCCCGGCCCTACCTGTTCTCCAACAGCATTCCACCCTTCATCGCAGCCGCCAGCCTGCGCGTGCTGGACCTGCTGCAAGCCGATGACTCGCTGCGGGCGCGCCTCTGGGACAACACGGCTTATTTTCGTCAACGGATGAGCGCCGCGGGCTTCGACCTGGTGCCGGGCGAACATCCCATCATTCCGGTGATGCTCGGCGATGCGCGGCTCGCCAACGACTTCGCCCAGCGCCTGCTCGAGCACGGCGTGTACGTCATCGGCTTCTCCTTTCCGGTCGTGCCGCACGGCAAGGCACGCATTCGCACCCAGATGTCCGCAGCGCATGAGCGCACGCACCTGGACCAGGCCGTGGCCGCCTTTACCTCGGTCGGCAAGGAGTTGGGAATCCTGGACTGAGCGCGTGTCAGTGCGCGCCAAATGGCGCACGGCGACTATTGAATACAGCACGTTGGCGGTAGGCTATGAGGCATCTCGTCGCGCATTCCCAAGGTCCACGGGACTCCCCATGCATGCACTAGTCAAGGCCCATCCCGCCGCCGGCATCACCCTGCAGCAGATCCCGCAGCCCACCGTCGGTCCGAACGACGTGCTGATCCGCATCAAGCGCAGCGCAATCTGCGGCACCGATATGCATATCTACAACTGGGACGCCTGGGCACGCAAGACGATCCCGGTACCGATGGCGATCGGACACGAGTATTGCGGCGAGATCGTGGAAGTCGGCAGCGAAGTCGCCGGCTTCGCTGTCGGCGATCGCGTCTCCGGCGAAGGACACATCACCTGTGGCCACTGCCGCAACTGTCGCGCCGGACGGCGGCACCTGTGCCGCAACACCGTCGGCGTCGGCGTCGGTCGCCCCGGCAGCTTCGCCGAGTACCTGGTCATCCCCGCCTTCAATGCGTTCAAGCTGCCCGACGCCATCGACGATGAGATCGCCTCGATCCTCGATCCGCTAGGCAACGCGGTGCATACCGCGCTCGCCTTCGATGTCGTCGGCGAGGATGTGCTGATCACTGGCGCCGGGCCGATAGGCATCATGGCCAGCGCCGTCGCACGTTTCATCGGCGCGCGCAACATCGTGATCACGGACGTCAACGATTACCGGCTGGCGTTGGCGCGCAAGATGGGCGCCACCCTGGCACTCAACGTCACGCGCGATTCGCTGGACGATGCCATGACCCAGCTGGGCATGCGCGAAGGCTTCGATGTGGGCCTGGAGATGTCCGGCAATGCCGCCGCGCTGCGCGACATGCTGCGCACCCTGAATCATGGCGGAAGCATCGCAATGCTCGGATTCCCCGCAACGTATGTGGCGATCGACTGGAACGAGGTGATCATGAAGGGCCTGACCATCAAGGGAATCTATGGCCGCCAGATGTTCGAGACCTGGTACAAGATGGCAGCGCTGCTGCAGAGCGGACTCGATGTGCGCCCGGTCATCACCCACCGCTTTCCCTACACCGAATACCAGCGCGCCTTCGAGACCATGGGCGGCGGCCAGTCGGGCAAGGTGGTCATGAGCTGGGAGCCCTGGCACGCAACGCCGGCTGGCTGACGCGCGGCAACGACACAGGCCACGCCAGTCAGTTCACGCTGCACGGGCAGTAGTAATACACCTGTTGCGGGTCATTGAAGCGCGACAGCCGCACCAACTCAGCCTCGAATGGCGCCAGCAGGCGGCGGGCGCCATCCAGCAGGCGTGGGGTCGGCACCAGTGCACGCACTGCGCGCGTCGCCAGTACCTGGGCACGCAGGGCCAGTGCCTGGCGCCAGCCCATCGGTGGTTCGATGTACTTCACCTTGTAGTCCTCGCCCAGGCCGGCGCGCTCGGCCGCCGCATCCAGCGCATCGCGATACGAACCGAGTTGGTCGACCAGTCCGTTGCGGGCGGCATCGGACGCGGCCCAGACCCGCCCCTGCGCCACGTCGTCGATCTCATCGAACGACTTGCCCCGCGCCCGGGCGACATGCCCGACGAATACGCTGTAGGCATGCTCGACCGACATCTGGAGCACTTCGCGCGCCTCTTCATCCAGGGTGCGATCCAGGCGTAGCGCACCTGACAACGGTGTGGTGCCGATCCCGTCGATCGTGATGCCCAACTTGCCCAGCGTGCGCTCGAGGGTAGGAAACACGGCGAATACGCCGATCGAGCCAGTGAGCGTCGCCGGACTGGCCCAGATTTCGTCGGCATCCATGGCGATGTAATAGCCGCCCGAAGCCGCGGTGCTGCTCATCGAGGCGATCACCGGCTTGCCGGCCTGCCGCAGCGCATCGATCTCGCGACGAATCACTTCCGAGGCGAACATGCTCCCCCCGGGGCTGTCGATCCGCAGCACCACCGCCTTGATCGAATCATCGTGCAAGGCGTCGCGCAGCAACCGAACTGCCGAGTCGGATCCGATCGTACCGGGCGGCTGCTCGCCGTCGAGGATCTCGCCCGCGGCAACCACTACGCCAATGCGATCGCCGCTCAGATCCAGGGCCTTCGCCGGCCGTGCGGCAGCAAGATAATCCCAATGCATGACGGCGCGATAACTATGGCTGCTCTCGTCCTCACCGACCAGGGCCTTGAGCTGCTGCTCCACTTCACGACGGGACTTCAGCTGCGTCACCAGGCCCTGCTCCAGCGCCACGGCCGCGAGATTGCCCTGCTGCGCCTTGGCGGCCGCGGCGAATTCGTTCGCATAGGAGGCGATCGCTTCGGGCGCCAGTCCGCGCGCCTGCGTGATACCGGCCTGATACTGCGTCCACAGCGCATCCAGCCAGGCGCGGCTTTCCTCCTCTTCCTGCTGCGACATGTCGGTGCGGCTGAACTGGTCGGTGAAGGACTTGAACTTGCCGGCACGAAAGACATTGACATCGATCGCAAGCTTGTCGATCACGCCCTTGAGGAATGTGCGGTAGTAGCCGAAGCCTTCGATCAACACCAGTCCCTGCGGATCCAGGTAGACCTCATCGGCCTGCGCCGCGAGATAATATTGCGACTGGTCGTATCCATCCGCATAGGCGATCACCTTCTTGCCGCTGCCGCGAAAGTCCTGGATCGCCGCGGCGACTTCCTGCAGCTTTGCCACCCCGCCGCCCGCCATGCTGCCCAGCTCCAGCACCAGCAGCTCGACGCGCCGGTCTGTCTTCGCCGTCTCGATGGCATCGACCAGGTCGCGCACCAACGTCTCCGCACGTCCCTGGCCATAAAGCTCGGCCACCGCACGCTCGAACGGATCACCCGCCAGCTGTTCGACCAGCGCCCCTTGCGGGGCCAGCACCAATGCCGTCTTGGAAGGAATGATCGGCACGCTGGGTGACAAGGCAGCAATGAGCACCACGAACAGCGCCAGCAACACCAGCAGGTGCATGACCTTGCGCAACCCATCGAGGCCGCGCCAGACAAGCGACAACAAGCCAGTGATCGTTTTCATGGATAAATGTCCGTCTCGGCCTCGACCGGCGCCAGGCCGGCAGTGTACCTGTCACGCACGGTGGCCTGCCATGCGGCAGGCCACTTGATCATGGAAGGAGCATCATGCAGGAAGCGGCCCGGCGCCAAGCCCAGAGCCGCTGATCGCGTGCAGCCGATCGAATTAGGCCGCCCCTGGGCGGGATCGCGTTGCGCACGGAAACGAGATTGCCGCCCTCGCGGCTTGCCGCAAGGGCGGTACGGGAGCGGTACCGGGGGCAATCGGCATCAGGCTGCGCCGCCGGAGTGGCGCAGGAGAGACAGAATTTCGATCGAGCGGGGAAAACAGTCCCGCCCGAGCGCTCAGATCTTCTCTTCGATGCGCGCAGCCTTGCCCGTGAGGTCGCGCAGGTAATACAGCTTCGCACGCCGTACGTTGCCGCGGCGCTTTACGGTGATCTCACCGATGGATGGGCTGTAGGTCTGGAATACGCGCTCCACCCCCTCGCCGTGCGAAATCTTGCGCACCGTGAACGAGGAGTTGAGACCACGATTGCGGCGCGCAATGACGACGCCCTCATAGGCCTGGGAGCGCTCGCGCTCGCCTTCCTTCACCTTCACTTGCACCACCACGGTGTCGCCCGGTGAAAAGTCGGGAATCGTCTTGTTCAGCGCTTCGCTTTCAAGCTCGGCAATGATATTGCTCATGTTCCTATCCATCCATTCAGACTTTCGACGATCGCCCGCTTGCGCGCTGCTCCGTCACGAATTCATCCAGCAGCCGCTGCTGCTCGGCAGTCAGCGTCAACTTTTCAATCAAATCCGCACGCCGCAGCCAGGTTCGGCCCAGCGCCTGCTTGGTGCGCCAACGCTGTATCGCAGCGTGGTTGCCGCTGCGCAGCACCTCAGGCACCGCTTGCCCCTCGAACACCTCCGGCCGGGTGTAATGAGGCCAATCCAGCAGGCCGGCGACGAACGAATCCTGTTGCGCCGATTCCTCATCGCCCAGCACCCCCGGCAGCAGCCTGACGATGGCATCGATCAGCACCAGCGCCGGCAGCTCGCCACCGGACAACACGTAGTCGCCGATCGATATGCTCTCGTCGATCTCGCTCTCGATCAAACGCTCGTCGACACCCTCGTAGCGCCCTGCGAGCAACAGCAGTCCCGGCAACCGCGCCAGCTGCTGCGCCTTCGCGTGCGTCAGGGCGGCTCCATCGGCGGCCAGATACACCGCCGGGCTGCCTTGCGGGAGCCTGGCTTTCGCAGCGCGAATCGCGCTGCGCGCCGGCTCGATCTTCAGCACCATGCCCGGCCCGCCGCCATACGGGCGATCATCGACCGTACCGTGCAGATCCACCGCGAATTCACGCGGCGTACTAGCGTGGATCGCGACCTGTCCGCGCTCGATCGCGCGTCCCAGCACCCCGACCCGAACTGCCTCGCCGACGAATTCCGGAAACAGCGTCACCACTTCGATGCGCATGCCCGTCCCGTACGCCATCGCCGTCCCAGCCCGCGGAGGCTCGACCTGCGGCTCGCTCACGACCAGTCTTCTTCCCAGTCGAACACGATGCGCCCGGCTTCCAGCTCGACCTTCACGATCCGGTCCTTGGAGAACGGAATCCAATGCTCCCGCTCGCCCCGCACCACGACCAAGTTGCCCGCGGGGGTGGTGCGGAAGTGATCCACCCGCCCCAGCAGCACACCTTCTTTCGTCAGCGCCTGCAGTCCTTCCAGGTCGCTCCAATAATGTTCGCCGGGCGGCGGCGGCGGCAACTCGCTGCGCAGCACGCCGATTTCGGCCCCGGTATGCAATCGCACCGCTTCGGGAACGTCTATCCCGACCAGCTTCGCCAACACACCCTTGCCCGTCACGCGGCCGTCTTCCAGCTCGAAGGGTTGCCACGAGCCAGCGCGCCCCAAGCGCCACACGGCGTAATCCAGAATATTCGCCTGAGGCTCGGTGTAGGACTGGACCTTGACCCAGCCCTGGACGCCAAATGGCGCGCCGATGCTGCCCAGAATCACGATCCGATCCGGGACATCCGGACCGGTGGCGCCATCGTCGGTCAATCGTTCACACGCGCCTGCGAAGCCCCCATGGGGCGGCCGCCAGCGCCTTTCAGTTCAAGCCATCAGGCCGCGATCGCGTCGCGGCGATGCTTCTTGACCAATGCGGCTACCCGCTCCGAGGGCTTGGCGCCCTTGCTGACCCAGTAGTCGATCCGGTCCAGCTTCAGCTCCAGCGGACGCTCCTTGCCGGCAGGAATCGGGTTGAAGTAACCCACCTGCTCCAGGGTTGCGCCACCTGGCCGATTGCGGCTGTCCGTGACGACGACGTGATAAAAGGGCTGCTTCTTCGCGCCGCGACGGGTAAGCCGAATCGTAACCATACTGGTGAAGCCTCGAAATCCTAAGATAATCTTAAGGGTAGCCGAATAGCCCGGGAGTAATACTCCCGGAAAAGGGCGCGAATATTACTCAAAAAAGATCCATCAAGCTACAGCCCCACGGAAATCAATCGCAATCGATGGCGGCACCCGGCGGCAAACGTCCCGGCGCCCGCGCCCAGCGACCCAGGATCCGCCGGCCGCGGCGGACGCAACCCGCCGGCACCAGCCCGCGCACGGCCGCGGATCCAGCGCGCCGCCCGGCCGCCTCCAGGCGGATCCAAGCATTTTCGTCAGATCCGACCGGCACCCCCGTCGAGCCATCGACCGCTCAGCCCATCGGAAACCGCCCGCCGCCGAAGGCCCGCATCATTCTGCCCAGCCCCCCGCCCTTGCCCATCATTTTCATCATTTTCTGCATCTGCAGATGGCTCTTCAGCAGCCGGTTGACCTCCGAAACCGGCACCCCGGAACCGGCGGCGATACGACGCTTGCGCGAGGCGTCGATCGTTTTGGGGAAGCGGCGTTCGCCCGGCGTCATGGAGCGGATCACCGCCACCTGCCGCCGAATCTCCTTTTCGTTCATCTGCGGTGCCGCGGCCGCCTTGCCGGCCAGTTGTGCCGGCAGCTTGTCCATCAGGGCGCTCAGGCCGCCCATCTTCTGCACCTGCTGCAATTGCTCGTGCAGGTCTTCCAGATCGAAGCCCTTGCCTTTCTTGAGCTTGCGCGCAAGCTTCTCCGCCTGCTCGCGGTCGACGTTGCGCGATACGTTCTCGACCAGCGACAGCACGTCACCCATGCCCAGCATGCGCGAGGCGATCCGTTCGGCATGAAACGGCTCCAGCGCCTCGGTCTTCTCGCCGGTCCCCATGAAGAGAATCGGCTGGCCGGTGATCTGCCGCACCGACAGGGCTGCGCCGCCGCGCGCATCGCCGTCGGTCTTGGTCAGCACCACACCCGTCAACGCCAGCGCCTCCCCGAAGGCACGGGCGGCATTCACGGCGTCCTGGCCCGCCATGCTGTCGACCACGAACAGGGTCTCCGTCGGCGACACCGCGGCGCTGATCTCGCGGATCTCCGACATCATCTGCTCATCGACGTGCAGCCGGCCGGCGGTGTCCACGATCAGCACATCGAACAGCGAACGCCGCGCCTCCGCCAGTGCTTCGCGCGCCAGGGTCAGGGCAGGCTTTTGCGGGTCCGAGGGATAGAAGCCGACGTCCAGCTGCTGCGCCAGCCGCTCCAACTGCAGGATCGCGGCCGGTCGATAGACGTCGGTGCTGGCCAGCAGTACGCGCTTGCGTTCGTGCTCCTTGAGCCATTTCGCCAGCTTGGCGGCGGAGGTGGTCTTGCCCGCGCCTTGCAGGCCGGCCAACAAAATGACCACCGGCGGCTGCGCGCGCAGATTCAGCGGCCGCAAGCCCGCGCCCATCAGCGCGATCAGCTCATCGTGGATGATGCGGATCAAGGTCTGCCCGGGCGTCAGGCTCTTGCCGATCTCCTGGCCGACGACCTTGGCGCGAATCGCTTCGACAAAGGTCTTGACGACCGGCAGCGCCACGTCCGCCTCGAGCAGCGCCATGCGCACCTGCCGCAGTGTGTCGCCGATGTTTTCGTCCGTCAGGCGCCCGCGTCCACGCAGGCCTTCCACGACGCCCTGCAGGCGCTCGGTCAATTTATCGAACATGAGTCCTCAACCAGTTTCCACTTACCACGACCCCGGGGCAGCCCTCTGTGGCCTCGGCCGCGCAGGCAACCCGGATCAGGCCGCCACCCGAGCCCGGGCCCGGGCCCAAAGCCGTATTCGGGGCTCGCCGAGGCAAAACCGGCACCGGATCGGGGCCAAGACCCGAGGGGAGCCCTGCAACGCACGTTGGTGCCCACTGGCGCACGCAGGGACGCTATTCTATAGGCCCTTTGTCAGGCACTGGCGCCTGAATGACCGCCGGATCGCGCGCCGACGCTAACCGCTGTCCGATAAATCAGGTAGCCTTTCGCCCTTGTTCCGCCCAGCGAGCCCCTGTTGTACGTGCTGTCCATTGTCGTTCTTGCCTGCTACCTGGCCAGCGCCATCTGGCTCGGGTCGAGTGTGTATCGCACCCAGGAGCACGTCGCTCGCGGCCAGCGCGTGGCGGGACTGGCGCTGGGCCTGGTGGCGGTCCTATTGCACGCCTACTTGCTGCGCCAAGGGCTGTTCGCCCGCCCCGAGCTGTCCTTCACCATCACGGAAACCGCATCACTGATCGGCTGGCCGCTGGGCATCATGGCCTTGATCCTGTCCTGGCGGCGCCCACGCTTCGCCGGCATCGGCGCCGCGCTGATGGTGCTGGCCGGCATCGTGGCCGCCACCACCATCGAAGGTTCGGACGGCTACGCGCTGGAACGCCAGAGCTGGGAAATGATGGCGCATATCGTGCTTTCCGCCCTCGCCTACGCCTTGCTCACGATTACCGTCGCCCTGGCGATCGCCCTGGCACTGCTGGATCGGCGCCTGCGCACCCGCCGTCCGCTGGGCTGGCTGCGGGTCCTGCCCTCCCTGGAAGCGCTCGAAGCCGGCACGTTCCAGGCACTCGGCGCCGGCTTCGCCATCCTCACCCTGGCATTGTTCAGCGGCTTCATCTTTGTGCGCGACTTGTTCGCTCAGCATCTGATCCACAAGACTGTATTGTCATGCCTGGCCTGGGTGGTGTTCGCCGTGGTGCTGTTCGGCCGCTGGCGATTCGGCTGGCGCGGACGCGCGGCGACGAGTTGGACCCTGGGCGGCTTCGCACTGCTGGGATTGGCCTACTTCGGCTCCAAGATCGTGCTGGAGTCGATCCTGGGACGGCACTGGGGCTGATCGGCGCCCGCACGCGGGACCGGCGGGGCCGCGCCTCCGGGCTGGCGTTCAGGAGCAGGGCGGGCCAGGCGGGCTTCAGTATTATCGGATCTGGAATTGGGCATATTCTTGGCAGTGGAACATCCCCTCATGATACTGGCGGTGGCGCTTGCCATCGTGCTGGCGGCATTGGCAGGGTTTCTGCTCGGCTCGAGGCGCGCGCGCCTGCTCTACTCGGCGCGACAGCGCTCCCGCGGCCGCTCGCGCACGGCGCGGCATCGCGAACAGGTCCTCAGCCGGCTCCAGGACCTGGAGACGATCAGCGTCGAGGACATCATGATTCCCCGCAGCGAAATCGCGAGCATCGATATCGCCGACGACTGGGACACGATACTCGACGTGCTGCGCTCCACGCCCCACACCCGACTGCCGGTGTGCGAGGACAATATCGACAATATCGTCGGCATCCTGCACATGAAGAAGGTGGCTCATGCATTGGTGCGAGGCAATTTCGATCGCGATGCCATCCTGGCACTGGCGCGCGAGCGAGAAGCCTATTTCGTGCCCGAGCACACCACGCTCAACGTGCAATTGCTCAACTTCCAGCGCGATCGGCGCCGCATCGCATTGGTGGTGGATGAGTACGGCGACATCCGGGGCCTGGTGACCCTGGAGGACATCCTGGAGGAAATCGTCGGCGAGTTCACCAGTGCGCCGGCGGCCCTGTACAAGGACGTCCATCGCGACCCCGACGGCAGCTATGTGGTCAACGGCGCCGTGAATGTACGCGTCCTCAATCGCACGCTGGGCTGGAACCTGCCGACCGACGGACCGCGCACCTTGAACGGCCTGATCATCGAGTATCTGGAAACCATCCCCGAGCCCGGCACGCAGCTGATGCTGGACGAGCTTGCGCTCGAGGTCCTGCAAACCTCCGACAACAGCGTCAAGGCAGTGCGCATCCGGCCGCGCGACGACGTCGACGAAGCGCCACGCTCCAAGGGCGTTGCATAGCGCGCCGCATCTGCGGCGTCCTGACACCCAAGGTAGAAACCAGAGTTCAAAAGGCGCTGCGCAGCACCTCATCCAGGCGTTCCACGCCGATGATCTCCATGCCCTCGATCGGACGCCGCGGCTTGTTGGCCTCCGGTACGATCGCGCGCTCGAATCCGTGCTTGGCTGCTTCGCGCAATCGTTCCTCGCCATAGGGTACCGGCCGTACTTCTCCTGCCAGTCCCAGTTCGCCAAAGCATACCGTACGCCGTGCGAGGGGTTCATCGCGGGCACTGGACACCGTGGCCAGCACCGCGGGCAGATCGGCCGCCGTCTCTGAAATACGCACGCCGCCCACGACATTCAGGAAGACGTCCCGTCCGGCGCTCGATACCCCGCCATGGCGGTGCAGAATGGCGAGCAGCAGTGCCAGGCGATTGGCCTCCAGCCCGACGGCCACGCGGCGCGGGTTCATGCTCTGCGCCTCATCGGTCAGCGCCTGTACTTCGATCAGCATGGGTCGACTGCCTTCTCGCGCGACCATCACGGCGCTGCCGCACACCGGCTGCGAATGCTGCGACAAGAAAATCGCGGACGGATTCTTGACCTCCTTCAGCCCCTGTTCCGTCATGGCGAAGACACCCACTTCGTTGGCAGCGCCGAAGCGATTCTTCACTGCTCGTACCAAGCGGAAGCGGCTGCCGGCGTCGCTTTCGAAATACAACACGGTATCCACCATGTGCTCGAGAATGCGCGGGCCGGCGATCACGCCCTCCTTGGTGACGTGGCCGATGATCAGTACCGACACACCCGAGGTCTTCGCGAAGCGCACCAACGCGGCCGCGGACTCGCGCACTTGCGAGGCCGACCCCGGGGAAGAGTCGACATTGGCGGCAAACATGGTCTGGATCGAATCGATGACCAGCACCCTGGTGCCCGCCGCCGTGGCCTGCTCGATGATGGTCTCGACCGAGGTCTCCGCCAGCAGCTGCAGGCGATCGCCCAGCACTTCCAAGCGGCGCGCGCGCAGGCTGACCTGCCGCAACGATTCCTCGCCGGTGACATACAGTGTCGAGGTCGCGCGGCTCAGGGCGTCCCCGGCCTGCAGCAGCAGCGTGGATTTGCCTATGCCCGGGTCGCCGCCGAGCAAGGTCACCGACCCCAGTACCAGGCCGCCTCCCAGCACACGATCGAGTTCCTGCAAGCCCGTGGCGATGCGCGGCTCATCGGCTTCGGTGACCTGCGACAGGCGCAGCGGCTCGCCGCCGCCGGCGACCAGCGGCCGCCGATCCGGCTTGGCGCGAGCAAGCGTCACACGCTTGAGGGAATCGCCAGCGCCACAGGACTGGCACAGCCCCTGCCATTGCAGGCTTTCGTTGCCGCACTGGTCGCAGACAAAGATTTCACGGGATTTGGTCTTCATGGGCGCATCCGGATGTGGTGCTGGCGAATTTCCTGTTGCAGGCCTGTTTCGAGTCTGTTGCAAGCCTGCTTCAAATTTGTTTCCGACTGGCGCGGACATGTCCCTGCCCGGCATCTGCGTGGGCGATACCGGCTCGGCGCGAACGCGTCGTGCGCGCCCGGTCCATGACGCCGGATTCAAGGAGCTGGCTCACAGATTCGACCACAGGTCCGCTGCCCGGCACGGCAATCGGGCGCCAGATCGAAGATCCGGGTCAACCGATGTGCATGACGGCCGCCTGCCGGGGCAGCTGTCCGGCTGCCGGCGAAGGATAGCGCTTCATTATGTGTGACGCCGCCTGCAATGTGGGGATCGAACCTTCGTCTATACTCGCGCCGACTTAACATATCGGTAGTCCCGGTGGCGGCAAAACTCGCGCGATTTTCTTGGATCCCTGGCGGGCTGACGGCAGCTCTGGTCATTGCCGTCGCTCGCCTCAGCGCCCCTTTCACCGCCGCCCCGCTGGAGCTCGGCCTCTACGACCGGGTCGTCGGCACGATGGCGACCCTGCCCGCGCAGGACATCGCCATCATCACCATCGACGATGCCAGTATCGAGAAGCTGGGCGAATGGCCTTGGCCGCGCGACGTCCATGCCCGCTTGCTGGATCGCCTGCAGGCCGCGGGCTCGCGCATCGTGGCCTTTACCGTACCGTTCGATACCTCGCGACGCATGAGCGAGCTGGAACGCCTGCGGGCCGCGCTTGCCTTGCTCGAATCCTCCAACCTGGGGAATTCGGACCAGGCGCAACAATTGCGCCGCCTGCTGGGCGCCTCGAATGCCGGTCGCGATCCCGACACCCACCTGGCCTCGGCAATGAGCGCCCATGGCGATGTGATATTGCCGGTCGAGCTGCGGCTCGGCGAACACGCCGAGCATCCCGTCGGTCTGCCGACCCGGTTCTTCCCGGAAGCCGATGCGCCAACGATTCGCACCGCCCCCAGCGCCGCCATCACGCAACTTCCCGGAGCGGTCTTTGCGAACGTCGCCAGCGCGGTCGGACACAATCACGTGCACGCGGACGTCGATGGCCGAGTGCGCTCGGATTTGGCCGCGGTACGCGTCAGCAGTGTGCTGCTGCCCTCCCTGGCCACGGTGATTGCCGCGCGCGCCTCGGGCCTGACGCCGTATGAACTTCATTTCAGCGACGGCAGCCTGCACACCGTGAACCGCAGCATCCCTCTGGATGAAAAAATGCGCCTGCGCCCCCACCACTTCCCGGCCAGCGGTCCGCGATCCTTCAAGCAGTACCCGTACTGGGAAGTGCTGGAGGGGGTGCTTCCCGCCAGTCAACTGCGTGACAAGATCGTCCTGGTCGGGATCACGAGCACACGAGCCACGGCCGCGAACCCGGTGACGCCCACGGCGCGCTCGAGCATCGCCGCCTCGCCGCCGGTCATGGCGATCGCCAACGCGGTCTCCAGTGTGTTGTCGGGCACGGTCTATTCGCGGCCGACCGGGGTCCTCGTGCTGGAGTGGATAGCCACCCTGGGCGTGATTGCATTCGCCGCCTTCGTGCTACCCGCCGTGGGCGCGGCGATCGCCGTCCTGGCCAGCATCCTGATCGTGGCAGTCCTGGCCGTCGCCGAAGTCGGCCTGTTGGGCGCGATGCACGTCTGGGCTAAATTGATGATTCCCTGCGTGGCCGCGCTGGCGGGATTGTGCGTGTACTTGATCAGCGACATGATCCGGCGCGCGAATGCGGACAGCGACTCCAAAAGCGATGCGGCGAACTCCCCCGGCAACCTGCGCACGCTGGGCCAGACCTTCCAGCGCCAGGGCCAACTCGATCTTGCCTTCGAGACCTACCGGCGCTGCCCGCTGGATGCGCCGACCATGGAACTGCTGTACCACCTCGGGCTGGACTTCGAGCGGCGGGCGCAGCGCCAGAAGGCAGCCGCGGTCTACAGCTATATCGCCAGCCGCGATCCGGGCTACCGCGACCTCAAGAACCGCCGCGCCCGGGTGAAGGACGAACCATTGACCCGCGCGCCGATGACACGCACTGCGACCGGGGGCATGTCCGCGCCGATGCGACACGACTCCCGGGAAAGCCTCGAGGAGCCGTTCGAACCGTATGCGCCTTACTCAAGCAAGCGCACTCTCGGCCGATACCAGATCGAACGCGAGCTGGGCAAAGGGGCAATGGGCACCGTCTACCTCGGGCGCGATCCGCACATCAACCGGGTAGTCGCGATCAAGGCCATCCCACTGGCCGAGGAGTTCGAGGAAGACAAGCTGATCGAGGCGCGGGAACGATTCTTCCGCGAGGCCGAAATGGCGGGCCGGCTGAATCATCCGGCGATCGTCACCGTCTACGATGCCGGCGAGGATCAAGGCCTGGCATACATCGCGATGGAGTATCTGCGCGGCCAACACCTGAGTCACTTCACGGACGCCCAGCGCCTGCTGCCCTACCAGCGCATCATGCATCTGGTCGCCCGCGTCGCTGACGCGCTGCACTACGCCCATCGCCAGAACGTCATTCACCGCGATATCAAACCCGCTAATATAATGTTCGACCCCGACACGGATGAGCTCAAGATCACGGACTTCGGTATTGCTCGCCTGACCGATACCAGCCGCACCAAGACCGGAATCGTTCTCGGCACGCCCTCATTCATGTCACCGGAACAACTGGAAGGCCGCACCATCGACGGACGCTCCGATCAATTCTCGCTCGGTGTCAGCCTTTACCAACTGCTATGCGGGCAACTGCCATTTCGGGCCGAATCGATGCCACGACTGATGCACAAGATCGCAACCGAGCCGCATACGCCCGCGCGCCTGCTGCGACCGGAACTGCCGGCTTGCGTCGATGAGATCTTCGATCGCGTGCTGTCCAAGGACGCCGACCAGCGCTACGCGAACTGCGCCGAGCTGGCCGCAGCGCTGCGCGCCTGCGCCGGCTCGGAAAGGGAAGCATCGCAGAGCGCAGCCGCGCATGAGTGGCTCATCCCATGAGGCAGCACCGTCCTGGCAGCCTGAGCATGCTTCTGCCGCGGGCGAATGGCCGCCAAGGACGCCGCTCATGAAAGGCAAGATCCGCTCGGTCGGCCTGAGCGATGTCGGACGGGTGCGCGAGCACAACGAAGACACGATCGGGGTCGACGCCGACATCGGGCTGTTCGTGCTCGCCGACGGCATGGGTGGCTACAACGCCGGCGAAGTCGCCAGCGGCATCGCCGTCAAGACCGTCATGAGCCTGGTCAAGGAAGCGGTGGAACACCAGGACATGAACTCCGCCGATCCTGAAACCGGACTGGCGCGTTCCAGCATCGTGCTGCGCGATGCGATTGCCCGCGCCAACAAGATCATCTACCAGACCGCCAGGACCCAACCTCAATGCGAAGGCATGGGCACGACGATCGTCGCTTGCCTGTTCTTCGACAACCGGGTCGCCATCGCCCACGTCGGGGACTCGCGCTTGTATCGACTGCGCGCCAACCGCTTCGAGCGCATGACCATGGATCATTCCCTGCTCCAGGAACTGGTCGATCGAGGGTTCTATTCCCAGGCAGAGGCCCAGCGGGCCACGAACAAGAACTATGTGACCCGGGCGCTGGGAGTGGAGTCCACCGTCGATGTCGAAGTCCATGAGCAACCGGTGCAAAAGGGCGATTTCTTCGCGCTGTGTTCGGATGGACTACCCGACATGGTCGAGGACGAGGACATCCACTTAACTATGAGCACCTTTAGTGCTAGCCTTGAAACCGTCGCTAAGCAATTGATTCAATTATCTAACGACAACGGCGGGCGCGATAACGTATCGATTATTCTTGCCCAAGTTGTCGACTCGTTCGCAGCGAAAAGTGGCGTGATTGACCGAATCTTGCGCTGGTTCGGCTAGTGGTCGACAGATGGGCACGGCCGAGCCGTCCATGAATGGTGCAAGCGGGGCTCGCTCGAGCGACGGGCCGGCAGCGACTTGCGGATCGAATCAAAGCATTGGGGACGAGACATGGCACGGTTGATCCTGAGCCTGGACGGCCAAGTACTGGCCGAGTACAACATGAACAAGGAACGGTATACGGTCGGCCGTCTGCCGGACAACGATATCCGCATCGACAACCCCGCGGTGAGCGGCCATCACTCGCTGGTCATCAACATCCTGAACGACTCGTTCCTGGAAGATCTCAACAGTACCAACGGCACTTACGTCAACGGCAAGCTCATCAAGAAGCACGCCCTGCAGCATGGCGACTCCGTGACTGTCGGACATCACCAGTTGCGCTTCATCGACACCGACAGCTCGGACAGCGAGCCGGACGAGTTCGAGAAGACCATGATCATCACGCCCGGGTCGGCGGTTGCGGCCGCGGCGGCCAGAAAGGCCTCGATCGCCGCGCCCCCCGCCCCCCATGGCACGCGTCCGGCACGGACCCGTCCCATGTCGGGCGCCGCCGAGGCGTTTGCGCGCCACGCAGCCGGTGCGGCCTTCGGCGAGCGCCCGATCGCCCTGGCGAAAGCCAAGCTGCAGGTGCTCAGTGGTGCATTCGCCGGCCGCGAACTGGAATTGAACAAGGCGCTGACGACCCTGGGCCGCCCCGGCGTGCAGGTTGCGGCCATCACGCGCCGCGCCGACGGTTTCTTTATCGTCCACGTCGACAGCGGCAAGCCGAACGACTACCCGCAAGTCAACGGCACGGCGATCGGGGAGCAGGCGCACAAGCTGCAGGACAACGATGTGATCCTGCTGGCCGGGGTCAAGATGGGGTTTTTCGAGGCCTGAGCCGCGCCCATCGCCTATCGCGGCTGCTCAGCCGAAAGGCGCGTCGCCGTAGGCGATCTCAGGCGTGAAGTTTTCGAACTTGGTGTACTTGCCGAGGAAGGTCAGCTGCACGTCGCCGATCGGGCCGTTGCGCTGCTTGGTGATGATGATGTCGGCGATGCCTTTGCGAGTCGTGTTGGCATCGTAGACCTCATCGCGATAGATCATCATGATCACGTCGGCGTCCTGCTCGATGGCGCCGCTCTCACGCAGGTCGGACATCACCGGGCGCTTGTCGGTGCGCTGCTCGACGCTGCGATTGAGCTGCGACAAGGCGATCACCGGTACCGACAGTTCCTTCGCCAGCGCCTTCAAGGAGCGCGAGATTTCCGAAATCTCGGTGGCGCGGTTCTCCTTGTTGCCCGCGACCTGCATCAGCTGCAGATAGTCGAGCACGATCATATCCAAGCCGTGCTCACGCTTGAGGCGGCGTGCCCGGGCGCGTACTTCGGTCGGCGTCAAGGCGCCGGTATCGTCGATATAGATCGAGGCGCCTTTCATCATCTGGATCGCGGCATTGATGCGCGACCATTCATCGTCACCGAACTGACCGGTACGCAAATGGCTTTGGTCCACGCGCCCGAGCGAGGAAATCATGCGAAAGGCAAGCTGCTCACGCGACATTTCCATGCTGAACACGCCCACCTTGGCCTGCGCCGGGCCGAAGGCGGCGTTCTCCGCGATATTGAGCGCAAACGTCGTCTTGCCCATCGACGGCCGGCCGGCGATCACGACCAAGTCGCCCTTCTGCAACCCGGCCGTCATCTCGTCCAGCTTGTTGAAGCCGGTGCTTACGCCAGTGAGCGAACCGCTGGTGGCATTCAGGCTGTCGAGGCGATCGATCACCGCGCCGAGCTCGTCGCGCAGCGCGACGAAGCCGGAGCCGGTCTTGTTGCGGCTTTCGGCGATTTCGAACACGCGCCGCTCCGCCTCGTCGAGGATCTCGCCCGCCGCGCGGCCCTCTGGATCGTAGGCGCTGGCGGCGATTTCACCGCCGACATGAATCAACTGGCGCAGGGTCGATCGTTCGCGTACGGCATCCGCATAGGCGCGCACGTTGGCGGCGCTGGGCGTATCGCGCACCAGCCCGGCGAGATAGACCAGGCCGCCGGTCTCATCGGCCAGGCCCTTGCGCTCCAGCCAATCCGAAAGCGTGACGGCATCGGAGGGCTCGCCCTTGCCGGCCAGCTCCGCGATCCCCTCGAAAATGAGCTGGTGGTCGCGGCGATAGAAATCGCCAGCGACCAGGCGATCGGCAATGGCGTCGAAGGCCCGGTTGTCCAGCATCAAGCCACCCAGCACCGCCTGTTCGGCCTCGGCCGAATGCGGCGGTACGCGGATATCGTCGATCGCAGCCTTGTCGCGAGCGCGGCGAGCGCTCACGATCGAAACCTTGGACTCGGCGTCAAACATCGCCGCGATCGGCCTGCCGGCCCTTATTCTTGCGCGGCGATGACAATCGGCAGCTCGACGGTCACATCACTATGCAGCTGCAACTGGACGACGTGCTCGCCGACCTGGCGAATCGGTCCCTGCGGCAGGCGTACTTCCGAGCGCTCGATCTCATGACCCAGCTTCTCAATCGCCTCGACGATGTCCGAGGTCCCGATCGAGCCGAACAACTTGCCTTCGCCACCGGTCTTGGCGGCCACGGTCAGCTTCAGGCTCTGGAACTTGGTGGCACGCGCCTGGGCGCTCTCGAGCTCATCGCGCGCCGCCTTCTCGAGTTCGGCGCGGCGAGCCTCGAACTTGGCGATGTTATCGGGAGTAGCCAGAGTCGCCTTGCCTTTCGGCAGCAGGAAATTCCGGCCGTAGCCCGACTTCACCTGGACGCGATCGCCGATCTTGCCGAGATTGGCAACTTTCTGCAGAAGAATGATATCCATGACACACCTTTCAAAAACAAGTCAGGGCTGCGACAGACCGATTCCTGGCCTCTTGCTGATGACCAGCATTATTCATGAAACGCTCCATCGCGGCAGGACAATTGCCTGGCAGCGCGGACAATAATGCAAATCAATGGCTGATCTGGGTCCGCGGCCGCAGCCAATTATCGGCGAATCCCCAGATCGCGAGCACGAAAACCGTAATCGACATCGATAACGGCACTATCAACAACACATAGATCGCCGCCAGCCAGCCGCGATTCAAGCGCCCGGCGGCCTTGCTGCGATGGGCGGCCGCCAGTCCCTGGAATGCCAACGCCACGAACGCCACCCAGGCCAGGGAAGCCACCAGCGGACTGTCGATCACCAGCGCCAGGATGAACAGCACGGTAATGATCACACCCAGCGTCAGCCCCAGGCGCAGCTGGCGATATTCGCCGCCGAACGCCCCCGGAGACTCCAGCAAGGACTGCCACCAGCGCCCCAGCAGCAGCCCGCCCAAGGCCATCGCCAAGGTCAGCGCCGCCAACGCGCCCCACATGGTTCGCGCCCAGACCATCACGATGGCATCGCGATCGCCCTCGACCCGCAGCCCCGCGGCCGCCATCGAGTCCAGCACCCGATTCAGCAATTCGGTCCAGATCGCCACCGGATCGGCCAAGGCCACATACACGCCGACCAGCGCGGCGGCGGCGCCCAGCACGGCCACCTGGAAACACAGGTTCATCGAACCAGTCCTGCGCAGCAGCACCGCCAGCATCACCGGGCTGAAGAACAGCAATAGGATGCCGGCGAGAACCCACCACAACATCTGGCTGGCCGAAAACACGATCCAGGCGGCGGCGGCGGCACCGGTCGCGGCGACGCCCAGCGCCACCTTCGAATCGAAGCGCAATGCCACCAGCACCGGAATGGCGCCGGCCAACACCATGAACGGCAGCATCATTTGCGGCGATAGCGCACCGCAAACGGCACTGGCGAATGCGGCGCGCCAGGGATGCTGCGTCAGCCAGGCGGCGATTGCACGATGCATGAGGGTAGCGCCGCGCCTACGTCAGGTACGCGGCGCAAGCCTCGTTGCCGGCGTTCAGTGCTGGTCGGTGTACGGCAGCAGCGCCAGGAAACGCGCGCGCTTGACGGCAACCGCCAGCTGACGCTGGTAGTGCGACTTCGTGCCAGTGATCCGGCTGGGAACGATCTTGCCGGTCTCGGTGATATAGCTCTTCAGGATGCCGAGATCCTTGTAGTCGATCTGCTCGATCTTCTCGGCAGTAAAACGACAAAACTTGCGGCGGCGGAAAAAACGGGCCATGTCTACAACCTCGATTGATCGGGATTACGCGGACTGCGCGGAGTCATCGTCGCCGTCATCGGCGAAGCGCTCGTCGCGCTCTTCGTCACCCTTCGCCATGGGCGACGGTTCCGTGACGGCAGCGTCCATCTTGATGACCAGGTGGCGCAACACGGCGTCGCTGAACCGGAAACTGCCGGTCAACTCCTCCAGCGTCTTGCCATCGCATTCGATGTTCATCAGCACGTAATGGGCCTTGTGGACCTTGGCGATCGGGAATGTCAGCTGGCGCCGACCCCAATCCTCCAGGCGATGCACCGTGCCTTCGCCGGCCGCGATCATGCCCTTGTAGCGTTCCACCATCGCTGGAACCTGCTCGCTTTGGTCCGGATGGACCAGGAAAACGATCTCGTAATGTCTCATGCTTGCTCCTCACGGAAATGCCTCCCGCCGGCATGGAACCTGCGGTGAGGCAAGGAGAACGGGGAAAATAGTTGCGGACACCCCGCAACGGGCCGCGCATATTAGCGGAAGCACCCGCCCGCACGCAATCGGCACCGGGGCCGGAAGCACGGGCAGAGCCGCGCAGGAGGAGCCCACAGGAGGAGCCGGACTTGAGTCATGGACATTTGGGCCCGGTGTGGCTCCAGGAAGAGCCGGACTTGACTTATTGACGTTTGACCCCCTGCTCGCCCCTGGAAGAGCCATACCGTTTCCGTGGCGCGTGGATGGCTCTCCGCGATACGCGGACATCAAATGTCCATAACTCAAGTCCGGCTCCCTGGTGGGCCGGGCAGCCCCGATGTCCTCAGGCGGGCGACGCTGCTCGCTGGCGGACCGCCTCGTACAGCATGACGCCGGCGGCCACCGACACGTTCAGGCTCTCCACCACCCCCCGCATCGGGATGCCCACCAGCACGTCGCACTGCTCGCGTGTGAGGCGCCTCAGGCCCAGCCCTTCGGCACCCAGGACGAGCGCCAGCGGTCCATGCAGCGGCGCCTGGTACAAGGTCTGCGATGCCTGGTCGTCGGTACCCACGATCCAGATGTCGCGCTCCTTCAGCCAGCGCAAGGTGCGCGCCAGGTTCACCACCTGGATCAGGGGCATGGTTTCGGCTGCCCCCGAGGCCACTTTGCGCACCGTGGGCGACAGGCCGGCGGCACGGTCCCGCGGCACGATGACCGCGGTCGCCCCCACGGCATCGGCGGTTCGCAGGCACGCCCCCAGGTTGTGCGGGTCCTGAACGCCATCCAGGACCAGCAGCAGCGCCGGTGCCGTGCCGCGATCGAGCAATTCGTCCAGCGCCCCTTCCCCGAGCGCGCCCATGGTGCGCACCTGGAGGCAAGCGCCCTGATGGCGCTCGTTCCCGGCCAAGCGGTCCAGTTCCCGCAGTTCGCGCCACTGGGCCGGTATTCCCGCCGCCTGTGCCAGCCGCAGCAATTCGCCGGTGCGCGCATCCTCCCTGCCCTTCTGCAACATCAGTACCGAGGCACGCTCAGGCCGGCGCTGCAACAAGGTGCGTACCGCGTGCATGCCGAATACGATCGTCTCAGTGCTCGAGTCTTTCATCGCCCTGCCGCTCATGACCGACGCATCATCGATGCCGCCGCCGCCTGGAGCCTTGAGCGGGACGCTGTCCCGAACGCGTTTCCGCCAGCTCGAAATCGATCTTGCGCTCGTCGATGATCACATTGATGAGGCGCACGCGCAGGTGATCGCCCAGACGGAAGACTCGTCCGCTGCGCGCGCCCGCCATGCGAAATCCGGAACGGTCGCGCGTGAAGTAATCCGCGCCCAGGGCACTGACATGCACCAGGCCATCGATCTGCAATCCCTTGACCTGCACGAACAGCCCGAAATCGACCACGCCCGTCACCAGCGCATCGAACTCCTCGCCCAGCTTGTCGCTCATGTACTCGCACTTCAGCCAGGACATCGCATCGCGAGTCGCATCATCCGCGCGCCTCTCGGTGAAGGAGCATTGCTGGCCCAGGGTAGCCATCATCGCCAATGACCAGCTGAACGACTGCACATCGCCGCCTCGCAGCACATGGCGAATGCCCCGGTGCACCATCAGATCCGGATAGCGCCTGATCGGCGAAGTGAAGTGCGCATATTCCGGCAGCGCCAGCCCGAAGTGCCCGATATTCTCGGGTTGATAGACCGCCTGCGGCATCGAACGCACCACCACGGTCTGGATCAGGTGCGCCTCCTCGGTACCCAGCGCGCGCTGCAGGACGGCGCTCAGGTCCTGCGGCTCCAGCTCGCGGTCGGTAGGCAAATGAATGCCGAAGCCCTGCAGGAACTGGCGCAAGGTATCCAGACGATCGGCTTCCGGCTGGCCATGCACTCGATACAGGGCCGGGATGCGGTGCTTCGCCAGGAAGCGTGCCGCCTGCACATTGGCCGCAATCATGCACTCCTCGATCAAGCGATGGGCATCGTTGCGCGCGTATTCGACCAGCGCCGCGATGCGTCCGTCGCTGCCAAACTGGACCTTCAGTTCCGGCGCGTCGAAGTCGATCGCGCCGCGACGCGCACGCTCGTTCAGCAGCGACTTGAAGGCCGCGTGCAGCTGCTCCAGCTGCGGCCCCACTTGCAGCACATTCGCCTCGTGCGCCGCGGACGGATTGGCAAGATAGGCCGCCACTTTGGTGTAAGTCAGGCGCGCCGCCGAGCGCATCAAGCCTTCGAAGAATCGCGAACGCGTCACCTTGCCGGCCGGGCTGACGCGCATCTCGCAGCACAAGCACAAGCGATCGACATCCGGGTTGAGCGAGCATAATCCGTTCGACAGCGCCTCCGGCAGCATCGGCAGCACCCGGTTCGGGAAATACACGGACGTGCCGCGGTGCTGCGCTTCGCGATCCAGCGCCGAATCGGGGGCGACATAGGTCGAGACATCGGCGATCGCCACGATCAGGCGCCAGCCGCCGCCGCGGACCTGCTCGCAATACACGGCATCGTCGAAATCGCGCGCATCCTCGCCGTCGATCGTGACCAGCGGCAGTTCGCGCAAGTCCTCCCGCCCACGCTTCGCCGCGGCACTGACCGACTCCCCGAAGGCCCGCGCCTCGGCGATCGCCTCGAGCGGAAACTCGAACGGCAAGCCATGGGAATGAATCGCGATTTCGGTTTCCATGCCGGGGCCGGCATGCTCGCCCAGCACTCGCGTGATGTGGCCCATCGGCTGCGCGGTACGCGTCGGCTGCTCGATCAGCCGCACCAGCACGATCTGGCTCGCCCGCGCTCCGCCGAGGCGGTCGCGCGGCACCAGGACACGATGTCCGATGCGCGGATTGTCGGGAACCACGAAGCAAATGCCGGATTCGTCATACAATCGCCCAACGATCTCGCCGGTGTTGCGCTCCAGCACCTTGACGATCGACCCTTGCGGCCGTCCACGGCTATCGGCGCCTTCGATGCGCACCGCGACCCGATCGCCATGCATGACTTCCAGCATTTGCCGCGGAGCCAGGAAGATGGGCGCCGTACGATCATCCGGCATGACGAATCCGTGGCCGTCCTTGTGCCCGCTGACCGTTCCCACGGTCAGCGGCAAGCGCTCGCGCAAACAATACTCGTCACGGCGGTTGCGGATGATCTCGCCCGACTGCAGCAAGGATTCCAGCTCGGCCGTCAGGCGTTTACGGGCGGCGGGTCCGCCATAGCCAGCGCGTTTGGCGAGTTCGTCGAAGTCCAGCGGCAGACCGGCTTCGCGCAGCGTGGCGGTGATCGATGAGGCCGCCAGTACGGCCGGTCGCGGGGCCGCTCGCCCTTGCATGGCCTTGGTAGGGGGTGATTTTCTGTTTGGTTTGCTTTTCTTTTTCGATGTCATGTGTGAAGTGTACCGCTGTCAGCGTCATTGACACCTATAAACGCCATCGGTACATTGCGCGCCTCTTCGGGGCCGGTGCCCCGAATCCCCCCTTGCCCAGGTGGCGGAATTGGTAGACGCACTAGTTTCAGGTACTAGCGGGTAACACCGTGGAGGTTCGAGTCCTCTCCTGGGCACCATTTGATTTTTCCTACCGCAGCCCCCGCCACGTACCGACCGTGCCGGCGCGTTCCCCCATCAGCCATGCGCGATCAGGCGTAAGTAGCTGATTTTATTGAATAGCAAACGGCCATCGATCAGCGGCACGACCGCAACGGCACCCATGGGCCAGGCGCACCAGCGATCCTTCCTTTCGGGCTCCGAGACCGCACCTCGGGATATCGACTACGTTCTGCAGAAACCCTCGCTCGAGCGGCTTTTCCGGATCAGTTCGCTCGGCAAGATTTTCTCGGCAAGTTTTTGAGCCTGGTCGAATGCACTCCGTCTCGCATCGTCATGACGGCCTGGACGCGAGACCTGAGCATCATCGTCCCTTGAGCCGCTGCACATAGCCGAGCGTCAGCC
>JBEBRC010000018.1:0-29264 GCA_040395055.1 Steroidobacter denitrificans | reverse complement strand
CCCAGCGCATCAAGCGCCGTGGCCGCAGCATCACGACGGCCGCAATCCCGCCGGCGATCAGCATCGGGCTGCGCGCCACGGCGCGCGCCGCATTGACGGCACGATCCACCCCCGACAGATGCCGTTCTATCTGTCGCGCCTGCTGCGACAGCTCCTGGCGCTGCAGGGCGCAGCGATCTCGCAGGCTGCTGTGGCGGGCGGACAGTTGCTTGAAACGCTCGCTCATGGTTGCTCGCTCAGGGCCCGCGCAACTGGTCCCGATCCTTCGCCAGCTCCGCCAGGGTGTCGTTGAGCAACGGGGGCCTGCCGCGCAATTTTACCCGCAGCATCAGCCCGGCACCGGCAGCCACCAGGACGAACGCCACCACCATGGCCAGCGCTGCTGCGATGCGATGCGTATCCCAAAACACGAAAATCACTGCCAGCGCCGCCAGGAACAAGCCCAGCATCGCCGCGAAAGCGGCGATGAAGGCCCACAGCAGAATAGCACCCACGTGCCGCACCTCCTCCTGCAGCTCGGTCGTGAGCAGCTCCAGGCGGGTATGCGCGATCGCGACCACGGTGCCGGCGAACTGGCTCGCCGACTGCAGCAGGCTGGATGCCGGCCGATCCTTGTGCTGCGCGCTGGCTCGCATGGTCAGCTCAGCGCCGACTCAGCAACAAGCCGAGCAGCAGGCCCACGCCGGCGGCAATGCCCACCGACTGCCAGGGATTCTCGCGTACATAGATTTCAGCCGCGTCCGATACTTCACGTGCGCGACGCAGCGCCTCGTCCTCGACCGCGCTCAGGCGCGAGCGGGCCTGCTGCAGCGATTCCTCCGCCCGCGCGCGAATCTCCTGGATCTTCTCTCCGGTCTGGGCAGAAGTCGCCTTGAGCAGCGCTTCGGCATCACGCATGACCGTCTTCAAATCGGCAATCAGCTGATCGGTCGTCACTTCAGTATTCATGGATGGTCCTCTTTACCCAATGTTGGATGTTAGCACTCACTCTACCGCCACGTGGTTCGCGCACCCTTGGAAGCTCAAGCCGATCGATGCTGGCCAGTGCTAGCATTGCCGCTTCTGCCGAGGGAGTCGATGCCAATGAACCTGCCGCAACGAACCGTCCCGGTGCGCGATCGTTTTTATGCACGCAGTTTCGCCTTGGCAACCACGGCAATCCTTGGTTTTGCCCTGCTCAAGATCGTACAACCATTTCTGGGTCCCTTGGTCTGGGCGATTTTTATCGCATTCCTGCTCTACCCGCTGCACGTGCGCCTGAGCGCGCGCCTGCGCCGCCATCAGCAGCTTTCAGCGTTCCTGCTTACGATGCTGACGCTGGTCGTGATCCTCGGACCCCTGACGGCGCTGAGCGCGGCATTCGCCGCACAAGTCGGCGACCTGCTGCAGTACGTTCAAAGCACGGTCGCCGACCAGACCAAACGCAACGTGCTCGATCTGGCCAATGTTCCGTGGGCGGCCGAGACACTGGACTGGCTGGATCGGACATTCGACATCAACCTGGCGCAAGTGCAGGGCTGGATCAGCCAGGGTTCGCGCCAATTGCTGCAATACCTCGCATCGCTGGGCGGCAAGGTATTCGTCGGCGCCGTCGGCACGGTATTCGGCTTCGTGCTGATGATATTCATGCTGTTCTTTTTCGTGCGCGACGGCGCGGAGATGGTCGGCACCATGCGCGAATTGATTCCCATGTCGCGCTTCCACAAGCAGAAACTATTCGATCACCTGGCTTCCGTCACGCGCGCGATGGTGTACGGAACCGGCCTCACTGCCCTGATACAAGGGACCCTGGTCGGCCTTGCCTTCCTGATAGTAGGACTGCCTTCCCCGATCGTATTCGGTGTCATCGCGGCCTTGGTAGCGCTGCTGCCTTTCGGCGGCACCGCGATCGTCTGGGGGCCGGCAGCAATTGCACTGGCTACCCAGGAGCGCTGGGGGGCGATGGCGTTCATGCTGCTGTGGGGCACCCTGCTGGTGTCCCTGGTCGACAATGTGGTGCGCCCGATGCTGGTATCGGGCCGGGCCAACGTCGGCACCCTGACCGTATTCATCGGTGTGCTGGGCGGTCTGGCCGCGTTTGGCGCGATCGGCCTCTTCCTGGGGCCGCTGGTCCTGGCGTTGATCATCGCGCTCATCCGCTTCATGTTGGAAATCCGCCGGGCGGAGGTCGCCGCGTCCTCCCCACCGGCCGACCGCCCTGTAGAATAGGGGCTGCGAATCCAGGCCCCGCTGCCTACCAGCCGCGGTGGCCGCGGCTCGGCACCGCTACGGCCCCCACACCGGCGCGCCCCGTTCCAGGGCACCTCGTCGTTTACCCAGGAGCAAGAATCCGAATGAGCGTTTCCCCGCAGGTGCTGCGCATCGCGACGCGCGAGAGTCGACTCGCCTTGTGGCAGGCGGAACATGTCGCCGCGCGGTTGCGCCAGGCGCATGCAGGTCTGGAAGTCGTCCTGGTGCCGATGACGACCCAGGGCGATCGCATTCTGGATCGCTCGCTGGCCGCCATCGGCGGCAAAGGACTGTTCATCAAGGAGCTGGAGCTGGCGATGGCCGAAGGACAGGCCGATATCGCCGTGCACTCCATGAAGGATGTGCCGGGCGACCTGCCGCCCGGGATGACACTGGCCTCGATGCTCGGCCGCGCAGATCCGCGCGATGCCTTCGTCTGCCTGCGCCACCGGGATTTCGAAGCGCTGCCCCTGGGCGCGAGAGTCGGCACCGCCAGCCAGCGTCGCCAATGCCAGCTGAAATCGCGGCGCCCGGACCTGGAACTGGTCACCCTGCGCGGCAATGTGGAAACGCGGCTGCGCCGGCTGCAGGAAGGCCTGTACGACGCCATCATTCTCGCGGCTGCCGGCCTGCAGCGCCTCGGCCTGGAGGATCGGATCACGCATTGTTTCACTGTGGAGCACTCCGTGCCCGCCGTCGGACAGGGAATCATCGGCATCGAATGCCGCGACGATGACGCGCGCAGCATCGAGCTGGTGCGGGCGCTGAACGACACGGCGGCCTGGCAGGCCTGTACCGCCGAACGCGCCTTTGCGCAGCGCCTGCAGGGCAGTTGCCAGTCGCCAATCGCCGGATTTGCGCAGCTCGACGGCGGCACCCTGGTACTGCGCGGCGTGATCGGTTCGCCCGATGGGCAAGAAATGTATCGCGACGCGATCAGCGGCGCGGTCGAGGATGCCGCGAGTCTCGGCATCGAACTGGCCGAGCGCATGCTGGCGGCGGGCGCCGGTCCGCTGCTCGATCGCCTGCGCGCGGAGCCGATATGATTCCGAAAGTGATTCCGCCGCTGACCGACCTGACGGTAATGGTCACCCGCCCTGCGCCGCAGTGCGCGGGACTTTGCGAACAAATCCGGCGGCATGGCGGGTCCGCCATTGCCTTTCCGGCGATCGAGATCGAACCGCTGCAGGCCGCGCCTGCCCAGGATTGCGATCTGATCGTGTTCCTGAGCGTCAATGCGGTCGCCCATGGGGCGCAACTGATCGCCAGGGTGCCAGGAGAAAAGCCGGCCGCTCGTATCGCCGCCATCGGCAAAGGCACTGCCGCCGCCTTGGCCGCCGTGCAAATGCCCGCCGATATCGTGCCCGAGACCGGGTTCACCAGTGAGGATTTGCTGGCGCATCCGCAGCTGGCACTCACCCCTGGCACCCGGGTCCTGGTCGTGCACGGGACCGGCGGACGGGGGCTGCTGCAGGAAACATTCATCGCCCATGGCATGGTGGTGGAATCGCGCGAGGTCTACCGGCGCGTACAGCCTGTGGTTGCGCCCGCCGAGAGGATGCGCATCGAAGCCTTCTGGGCCGATGAAGGCATCGACATCGTGACGCTCACCAGCGTCGAAACGCTGCAAAATCTGCTGGCCATGCTGACGCAGTCCGGACACGAACTACTGGCTCGGACTGCGCTGCTGGTGGTGAGCCAACGCATCGCGGACGCCGCCGTCAGTGCCGGATTGCGCGGCTGTATCCTCCATGCGGCCAGCGCCGACGACAACGCCATGATCGGCGCCTTGGCGCAGTGGCGCACGCGCGCCCGCATGGCTTGAACACGGCGCATGAAGCGCCTCGCCGCAGCAGGGGTGATACCATGGGCGCTGCGCCGCATGTTGGTCGACGACGCCGCATTTCGACGCCTTCGACCCCATCCCGAATCGACGCCCTCGCATCATGACCGACAACGGCCCGGATATTACCCGCACCTCCGTGCCCGCCGCAGCGCCGCCCGCGCGGCGCGCCCATACCTATAGTCGGCTGACGACGGCGCTGGCCGTGCTCGCTCTTGCCACCGCGGGCTACGCCCTGTGGCGGCTGGACGCGACCCAGGACCGTCTGGACGGCGTCAACGACACGGCGCGGGCGTTCGCGGCGCAGCGCGACCTCATGCGGGCACAAATCGAGGCGTTGACCCAAAGGGAACAACGCGCAAACCAGGAATTCAGTCGCCGGCTCAACGCGCTCGACGATATGCCGCGACGGGTCCAGGACCTGGTCTCATCGGTGGAGGATCTGCGTGGCCACGCCGAGGGTCCGCAACGTGCCTGGTCGCGCGCCGAGGCCATGTTCCTGCTCGAATTGGCGCAGCGCCGGCTGACGCTCGATCGCGATATCGACACCGCCATCGTCGCCCTGGGATCCGCGGACTCCAGGCTGGCCGCGCTGCGCGACCCATCCTTCGCCCCTGTGCGCCAGGAGATTGCGCGCGAACTGCAGTCACTGCGCGCCGTCGACTGGCCGGACATCACCGGCCTGCTGGCGCGGTTGGCGGGTGCCGAGGAACGAGCCACCAGCCTCCCCCTGCTCGGCCTCGTCGCCGGCGACCCGGACCAAGGGCTGCGCACCCCGTCGCAGGGAAGCTTTGCACGCGCCTGGTCGATCGTCCGCGGCACCTTGTCGAATCTGATCGTGGTGCGTCATGTCGAGGAGCGGGAGGCAATGGTCGTCACCGCCGAACAAGCATTGCTGCGGCGCCAGCACCTACAGTTGCTGCTGCTTTCCGCGCGCACCGCGATTGCGCGCTACGACGAAGCAGGCTATCGCAGCGCCCTGGAACAAGCCCGCCGATGGCTGGACGAATTCTTCGACCTCGAAAGCCCGGCCGCACAGTCGATGCTGCAGGAAATCCAGTCCTTGGAGCTGGTGGACATCGACCCGCCGCTGCCGGATATTTCCGGCTCTTCGCGGGCGCTGAACCGCCTGGCGCCGGTGGCTCCCGAGCAGCCGTGAGAGCTTCCTCATGAAGGGCAGCCTGTACCTCGCGGCGTCACTGATCGGCGGCGCCCTGCTGGCCAATATCCTGCTGGCCGATCCCGGTTATGTTGCCCTGCGCTTCGGCGGGCGGCTGGTCGAGATGTCGGCCGTGACCTTTACGCTGCTGCTGATTGCCGCGTACTTCGCGGTGCGGCTGAGCCTGCACGCCATGAATGCGCGCCGCACGTGGAAGCGCGCCCAGGCAGCGCGCCGCAGCGAACGCGCCCGGCACAGCCTGGCCCGTGGGCTGCTGGAATTGTCGGCTGGGGAATGGGAAACCGCCGAAACGACGTTCACGCGCCACGTGCGCGACGCGGAAAACCCGATCGCCCACTACCTTGCCGCGGCGCGGGCAGCGGATCTCCAAGGCATCCCCAAGCGGCGCGACGAGTGGCTGGCCCGCGCGCTGGCGCTGCCGGCGCAGAACCACACGCCAGTGCTCATCACGCAGGCGGAGTTCCTCCTCAGGCACAAGCAGTGGCAGGCGGCGCTGGCAACCCTGGAACAGTTGGACGCCAGAGGCGAGCTGAATGCACGGGGGTTGATGCTGCTGGCAAGGATCTATCGCCAGACCGGCGACTGGCAACGGCTGCAGGCGCTGGAGCCTCGCTTGCGCGTCACGCGCGGCATCACCGCCGAGATGGCGGACGAAACCGTGGCGCAGGTCTATTTGGACCGCCTGCAGGACATGGGCACGGGCAACGATGCCGAACAACTGCGCGCAGCCTGGAAAAGCACGCCCAAATCGCTGGCGCAACGCCCCGATGTCGTGGTTGCCTATGCCCGCGCGGCCATCGCCTGCAATGACCACGATGCCGCCGAAGCGCCGCTGCGCGAGTGCATCGAGCGGCAATGGAACGAGGCCGCGGTACTGGCGTACGGCGAGCTGGCGGGCAGCGATGCGCTCAAAACGCTGGAGCGGGCCGAGACCTGGCTGCCCGAGCATCCGCAAGATGCGGCGCTGCTGCTGTCGTGCGCGCGCCTGGCCGCACGCGCCGAACTCTATGGCAAGGCGCGCAGCTACCTCGAGACCAGTATTGCAATCCGGCCGCGCCTGGAGGCGTATCAGCTGCTGGCGAGCCTGATGGAACAGCTGGGCGAGCGCGAGCGCGCGATGAAGGCGCTGAACGATGCGCTCGCCTTTGCGGTCGGGCGGCGCGCGGACCTGAAAATCCGGGCGCGGCGCTGGCTGGAACGCAGGCAAGGCGATCGCAGAATGAGCTAGCGAGAAGCGTGCCCCAGACATGTCCTATGCGCGCATAACACTCCTGCCGTCCGAACAGGTGCTGATTGTCGAGGAAGGCGAGACCATCCTCGACTCGGCGTTGCGTGCCGGGCTGAACCTGCCCCACAGCTGCAAGGGCGGGCATTGTTCATCCTGTCGCGCGCGGGTGCGCGCCGGTCAGGTCCATTATCCCCTCGGTCAGCCGCTAGGTCTGCTGGAGCAGGAAAAGCGCGCGGGCTATGCCCTGTTGTGCCAGGCACATCCTGCCAGCGCCGAGTTGATCATCGAGGTGCGCGACATCCACCCTCCCGAACCCGAGGTGCAGGTCAAAAGCCTGCCGTGCCGTATCGAGCGCCTGCAGCGCCTCGCTCCCGACGTCATGGCCGTATTCCTGCGCCTGCCGGCCAACGAGGCCTTCCATTTCGTCGCCGGGCAGTACCTGGACATCATGCTGCCCCAGAATCGTCGCCGCAGCTTTTCGATCGCCAGCGCGCCACGCGATGGCCCGCTGATCGAGCTGCACATCCGGCGCGTGGCAAGCGGCGAATTCACGCAACAGTTGTTCAGCGGCATGCGCGAGAAAACACTGCTGCGCATCGAGGGTCCATTGGGTCAGTTCTGGTTTCGCCGCGAATCGCCGCGCCCGGCACTCATGATCGGCGGCGGCACCGGGTATGCCCCATTGCGCTCCATGATGCGACAGCTGCTGGCGCTGGGCGATCGCCGCTCGCTGCATTTGTACTGGGGCGCCCAGACACGCCAGGATCTGTACGAAGACCAGCAGATCCTCGAGCTGTGTCTGCAATACCCGAACCTGAGGTACACCCCGGTGCTCTCCGAGCCGACGCCACAGGACCACTGGCAAGGCCGCCGCGGCTGGGTTCACGAAGTCGCGCTGCAGGATCACCCGGACCTCGGCGGCATCGACGTCTATGCCAGCGGACCGCCAGCCATGGTCGAGGCGGTACGCAGCGAGTTCATCGCGCGCGGCTTGCCGCGCGAGCAATTGTTCTTCGATTCTTTCGACTACGCGCCGGACGTACTGGCGAAGCGGACGAACCCCCTGTGACAGCAGGTCTTCCATGAGCCCTGCGCACCCACGCCTGTTGGTCGCGGGCTGCGGCTACGTCGGACAGCGGCTGGCGTCGCGGCTTCGCGGACACTACGACATCACGGCGCTGGTGCGCTCCGACGGAAGTGCCGCAGCGCTGCAGCGCCAAGGTATCCGTGCCGTCTGCCTCGACCTGGACTGCCCCAGCGCCAGCCCCCGCATGGTGCAATGGCCGGCACCCGAAGCGCTGATCTACCTGGTGCCGCCGCCGCGGCAAGGAGAAAGCGACCTGCGTCTGGATCGCTTCCTGCGGCTTGCAGGCGCGCCACCGGGTCGTTTCGTGTACCTGAGCACCACCGGTGTCTACGGCGACGCGCAGGGGGAACTCGTGGACGAAAGCACCCCGGTACAACCGCGCAACGACCGTGCGCGCCGGCGCGTCAGCGCCGAAGAGATGACCCGCGTATGGTGCAGCGAGCGGCATGTGCGTCGAGTGGTACTGCGCGTTCCCGGCATTTACGGGCCGGGACGCCTGCCGCTGGAGATCCTGCGGCGGTCCGAACCGGTCGTGTGCGAGCAGGAAGCGGGCATCGGCAACCGTATTCACGTAGACGATCTGGTGGAGGCCTGCGCCGCCGCGCTGTCGAACCCGCTGGCGCGAGGCGTCTACAATGTCACGGACGGCAATGCCCTGAGCTCGACCACGTTCGTGCGCCAGGTGGCGAAGCTGGCCGGCCTGCCCAGCCCGCCGCAAGTGCCGATGGACGAGGCGCAGCTGACATTCAGCCCGGAGCGCCTGTCCTTCCTCAACGAGTCTCGCCGCGTGTGCAACCGGCGCATGCTGGAACACTTGGGCGTGACGCTGAAATACGCCGACCTGGAGAGCGGGATACGCGCCAGTCTGGGGGCGCACTGATGCACCGGCTGCTTGGCGTCGAACCCAGCCGATAGCCGCCATGCCGGCAGCGGCGAAGTGCCTTTGGCGGGAACATTCGCCTCAAGCGGGCTGACTGCGCTTGCCTTCCAACCATTTGGTCAATGGCTCCCACTGCTTCCAGTCCGGCCAGGCAAGATACTCGGGCAGCTCGAAAATACTCATGCCGCGTTGGAACGCCCGCAGGTAGTTCGTCGATTGGCGCAGCGCGCCCAGATAAGGCACTTTCAGCTTGCCCAGATATTCGTCCAATTCCTCGAATACAAGGGTGTTCTCGCGCACCCGGTTGGCCACCAGCGCCAGCCGCGCCTGCTGGCGCTGCACCTTGCCCAGTTCCATCAGTTCCGACATGAAGCGCGCACAAGCCTTCATATCTATCGGCGAGGGCAGCACCGGGATCAGAATCGTCTCCGCCCGCCGCACCAGCTCATTCATCTGCGAACCATGGGTCCGGGCGGGCGCGTCGATCACCAGAATATCCATATCGCGCGGGACACCGCGCAATCCCTGGTCATGAGCATGCACACCAACGATGCCCGGCAGATCCTCGGGCCGCATCGACAGCCAGTCCAGGCTGGTCTGCTGCGGGTCGTAGTCCGCCAGTGCGACCTTGTAGCCACGGTTGGCAAAGTAGCCGGCAACGTTGGTGGCGATCGTGCTCTTGCCGCAACCACCTTTTGAGTTCATTACCATGACGTGGCGCATGAAGTCCTCACTGAGGTACCGCCCGGAATACGCACCCTTGCCGCAAAGAACCGTTCTCAACGGCCAAGGATGCCCGGAAGGCACGCTGGCTGTTATCGTCTTGAGTCGCTGCAGTGCACTGGTAACTTAGAATGACCGCGCACAAAAGTCACGGCTCGCCATGCGACATCGTATGCAAAATCACTACTGCCATGCCATTCCAGAACCCACCGCTCGAGAAAATCCATTCCCTGCTGCGAACGGCACGCACCATTGCCGTCGTCGGCCTGTCAGACGACCCGCAACGGCCGAGCTACGAAGTCGCCTCGGCATTGCTGGAATTCGGCTACCGGCTGATTCCGGTCAATCCGGCACTGGCGGCCTGGAAAGGCCTGCGTGCGGTTCCGGACCTGGATCGCCTGCACCAGGTGCTGGCCGCTGGCGAACGGATCGACATCGTCAATGTATTCCGCCGGCCTGAGCACGTCGGCGCCGTGATCGAGGACTGCATCCGGCTGAAGATGCCAGCCGTCTGGCTGCAACCGGGCGTGGTGGACGCCGAGGCGGCGCAGCGCGCCGCCGCCGCCGGTGTGGCCGTGGTCATGGATCGCTGCATCAAAGTGGACCGGATGCAGATGGGATGACGTATGCTTCGCCGCATGCGGCTGTCCTTCACCAAGATGCAGGGCCTGGGCAACGATTTCATCGTTTTCGAGGCCCCGGACCAGGCCTCCATTCCGGCCCCCCAGGCGATCCGCCGCCTGGCTGACCGGCGCACGGGCATCGGATTCGACCAGGCCCTGGTACTGCTGCCTGCGTCCGGCAAAGATATCGATGTCTACTATCGCATCTTCAATGCCGACGGCTCCGAGGTCGAGCAATGCGGCAATGGCGCGCGCTGTATCGCCAGCCTGGTCGCACGCAAGCTGGGGCGCAACGAAGTGCGCCTGGACAGCCCGGGCGGACGCATTCTCGGTCGCCTGCGTGAAGACGGCCTGGTGTCCGTCGACATGGGCGTGCCGAACTTCGATCCCGGCGCCCTGCCGTTCGACGCCTCGCGCGAGGCGGATGTCTACCCCCTGCGCATCGGCGAAAAGGAACTGCAGATCGGTGCAGTCTCCATGGGCAACCCGCACGTGGTCATTCAAGTGCCGTCGGTGAGCACCGCGCCCGTGGACACCGTCGGCCCCGCCGTGGAAAATCATTCCCGCTTTTCGAAACGCACCAATGTCGGCTTCATGGAAATCGTTTCCCCCAGCCACATCAAGCTGCGCGTGCATGAACGTGGCGTCGGCGAGACGCAAGCGTGCGGCACCGGCGCCTGCGCCGCGGCGGCCATCGGCCGCCGGCGCGGGCTGCTGGAAGAAGAGGTACGAGTGGACGCACCGGGCGGGCGCATGATCGTGCGCTGGGTCGGCCCCGGCGAGCGACTGTGGCTCACGGGACCTGCCGTAGCGGTATTCGAGGGAACCGTGGACATCTGATGTCCAGTATTCGACGACGAATCGAGGATCTATGAGCAAACAACCTGTTCGCGGCGCGGGAGCCGATTCCACGGCCCAGGCGGTGATCGAGTCGGCAACGGCGTCCGCATCGGTCATCGCAGCGAACGCGAACCGCGCTCCGGCCCCCGCCAGCTCCGGCGATGTGGGCGACGCCACCGTCGCGGACTACTTGCAACGCCACCCGGATTTTTTTGAACGCCACGACGCCCTGCTGACGGAATTGACGCTGTCGCACGCGCGGGGGGCGTCGACGATTTCTCTCATCGAGCGCCAGGTGCTTGCCCTGCGCGACAAGAACCAGGCGCTGGAAACGCGATTGCGCGATCTGATCGATGTCGCTCGCGGTAACGACGTCCTGGCGAACAAGATTCATAGGCTCGCCTGCGGACTGGTTCGCGGGCGCACCGCCTCCGAATTGATCGACGTGCTGGAAACCTCGCTGCGCGAGGACTTCGGCGCCGCCGAATGGCTGTTGTTGCTCGCCCCCCCTGCGACGTCCGGCTTCACCACCCTCAGCTGCCGGCATCTGCGCCTGATTCAGGCTGATGCGCCCGAACTGAAGATGTTCGAAACCTTGTTCGAGTCCGGGAAGCCGCGCTGCGGTCAGATCCGCGACAGCCAACGGGATTTCCTGTTCGGCGCCGGAACGGTGGAAATCGGCTCCGCGGCGCTGGTGCCACTGGGCCCGCGCTCGCTATGCGGATTGCTGGCCATCGGCAGCCCGGACTCCGAGCGCTTCCATCCGGCGATGAGCACCGAATTCCTGGGAAGGATCGGTGAGCTGGTGAGCGAGGCAGTTGGCTCGGTGTAAGCCGCGCCGGGTCCCATGTCCCCCTCCGCGCTCGCCTGGCTGCCGCGCTTCCTGTCGCACCTGGCAGTCGAGCGGCAGCTGTCCCGGCATACCCATTCCAACTACGGCCGCGATCTTGCCCTGTTCGTCGCCTATTGCGATCGCAGCGGGATTGCCCAGTGGCAGTGCGTGGACAGCCAGCATGTACGCCTGTTCGCCGCCGCGGAGTTTCGCCGCGGCGTTTCGGCACGCAGCATACAAAGAAGACTCAGCGCGCTGCGCAGCTTCCTCAATTACCTGCTGCAGGAAGGCGTGCTGACGGCCAATGCGGCGATGGATGTCCAGGCGCCAAAGGCGCGCAAACGCCTGCCCGAGACCCTCGACGCCGACCAGATGGCGCGACTGCTGGCATTTCGCACCGATACCGAACTGGAAGCGCGCGACAAGGCGATCATGGAGCTGTTCTATTCCTCGGGACTGCGCCTGTCGGAATTGACCGGGCTCGACCTGAGCGACCTGGACTTGCCCGATCGCACCGTGCGGATCCTGGGCAAGGGCAACAAGACACGCATCGTGCCCATTGGCCGCTACGCTCTGGAATCCATCTCGCACTGGCTGCGGGAACGCAGTTCGATGGCCATCCAGGGCGAGCGAGCGGTCTTCGTCGGCCGGCTCGGCCGGCGGCTGCATGTGCGTACGGTGCAACAGCGGGTCGCAACCTGGGCCAAGCGGCAGGGCCTGGGCGTGCATCTTCATCCGCACATGTTCCGTCATTCCTTCGCCAGCCATCTGCTGGAATCCAGTCACGACCTGCGCGGTGTGCAGGAATTGCTTGGACATTCCAGCATTTCCACCACGCAGATCTACACTCACCTTGATTTCCAGCATCTCGCCAAAACCTACGATGCAGCCCACCCGCGCGCCCGGCGCAAACCTTGAATCGCCCAGCCATCCAGATATCCGGAATCGAGTGCCTGATGAGTCAATTTCGCGGAACCACCATCCTTTCAGTGCGGCGCCAGGGAACAGTCGCGATCGGCGGCGACGGCCAGGTATCCCTGGGCAACACCGTCATGAAAGGCAACGCACGTAAAGTGCGGCGCCTGCACGACGGCAACGTGCTGGCCGGATTCGCCGGCGGCACCGCGGACGCATTCACCTTGTTCGAGCGCTTCGAAGCCAAGCTGCAGCAGTATGGCAATCTCACCCGGGCGGCGATCGAACTGGCGAAGGATTGGCGCACCGATCGCAGCTTGAGACGGTTGGAGGCGCTGCTGTGTGTCGCCGATGGCAAAAGCTCGTTCATCATTTCCGGCACCGGAGACGTCATCGAGCCCGAGGATGAAATCATGGCGATCGGCTCCGGCGGCGCCTACGCCCAAGCCGCCGCGCGCGCCCTGGTGCGCAATACGGATCTCGACGCTCGCACGATCGTCGAAAAAGCGTTGAATATCGCGGCCGACATCTGCATCTATACCAATCGAAACCTGACCATCGAAGAACTGTCATCAACGAATTGAAGCAGCGCTGCTGCCAGGCGCCCGGTTCATCATCCCTTATGTCCATGACACCCAGAGAAATCGTCCAGGAACTCGACAAGCACATTGTCGGGCAGGAAAACGCCAAGCGGGCAGTCGCCATCGCGCTGCGCAACCGATGGCGGCGCATGCAGGTCGGCGAGATGCTGCGCGCGGAAATCACGCCCAAGAACATTTTGATGATCGGACCCACCGGCGTGGGCAAGACCGAGATCGCACGGCGACTGGCCCGCCTGGCGCGCGCGCCGTTCATCAAGGTCGAGGCGACGAAGTTTACCGAGGTCGGCTATGTCGGACGCGAGGTCGACTCGATCATCAAGGACTTGATGGACATCGCGGTCAAGATGACCCGCGAGGAGGAAATGGAGAAGGTGCGCCACCGAGCCATGGATGCCGCCGAGGAACGCATGCTCGATGAGCTGCTGCCGCGCCCGAAATCCATGGAATTCGACGCCGCGCAGGAGCCCACGCCGCGCGATAGCGATACCCGGCAGAAATTCCGCAAAATGCTGCGCGAAGGTCAGCTGGACGAACGCGAGGTCGAGGTCGAGGTGCGCACGCCGATGGGCGTGGAGATCATGGCGCCGGCAGGCATGGAAGAACTCACGCAGCAACTGCAAGGCATGTTTTCGAACCTCGGAGCCGCTCGTGCCCGCACCCGCAAGGTCAAGGTGCGCGAAGCCCTCAAGCTGCTCACGGACGAGGAAGCCGGAAAAATGATCAACGAAGAAGAGCTGAAGCTGCGTGCCTTGGAGAACGCGGAACAGAACGGCATCGTGTTCATCGACGAAATAGACAAGATTGCACGGCACCAGGAGGCGCAAGGAGCGGACGTGTCGCGCGAAGGCGTGCAGCGCGACCTGCTGCCCCTGGTCGAAGGCAGCACCATCAGCACCAAGCACGGCGTGGTGAAGACGGACCACATCCTGTTCATCGCCTCCGGCGCGTTTCACACTTCGAAGCCTTCCGACCTGATTCCGGAACTGCAAGGACGGTTTCCGATCCGCGTCGGGCTGGATGCGCTGAAGGTCGAGGAATTCCTTCGCATACTGACCGAGCCGGACGCCTCCCTGTGCACGCAGTACAAGGCCCTGCTCGAGACCGAAGGCGTTACGCTCGACTTTCAGGAAAGCGGCGTACGCCGGATCGCGGAAGTCGCCTATCAAGTGAACGAGCGCACCGAAAACATCGGTGCGCGCCGCCTGCATACCGTTCTGGAGCGACTGCTGGAAACCTTGTCGTTCGAGGCAGCCGACAAGGCGGGGCTCAGAGTCACGGTCGATGCCGCCTATGTGGACCAGCACCTCGGGGAACTGGTCAAGGACGAGGACTTGACTCGCTACATCCTGTAGGCCATGGCAGCGACGCTGCCGTCACGCTCCACCGGAGATCGAATCCGAGATGTCCCATCCGATCACCTTGAAATTGCGTACCCGATCCCGCGTCCTCGAAGTCGCCTTCGACGACGGGGCGCGCTTCGAGCTGCCTTTCGAATACCTGCGGGTCTATTCGCCCTCGGCCGAGGTCCGCGGACACGGGCCTGGCCAGGAAACGCTGCAAATCGGCAAGCATGCGGTCAACATCGATAAAGTCGAACCGGTCGGCAGCTATGCGGTGCGCCTGGTGTTCGACGACGGTCACGATACGGGGCTTTACACCTGGGCGTATCTGCATGAACTGGGGCGCGAACGCGAGCAGAAGTGGGCGCAGTACCTGGCCCGTCTGAGCGATTTGGGAATTCCTTACCCCACTCCCGCCAGATAAGTGCCCCTGCGGCACCCTCGACCCGGCCACCACCGGCGTCCACCTGGGCTAGAATGCGCGTTCTCGCACTGAAGATACCGATGACTTTGCGCAACGACCCACCTGCCTTCGACTCATCGACGACCGACTTCGGCTACCAGCAGGTGCCGGTCGCCGAAAAAGCCGCACACGTCCGCGCGGTATTCGAGTCGGTTGCCGGCAACTACAACCTGATGAACGACCTGATGTCGGGCGGTGCGCACCGGCTTTGGAAGCGCTTCACGCTGTCGCAGACCGGCTTGCGGCCAGGCGGCAGTGCGCTCGATGTAGCAGGAGGCACGGGCGACCTGGCGGCCGGTATGACGACCCAGGTCGGCGCCAAGGGCCTGGTGGTGCTGACCGACATCAATGCGGCAATGCTGGACCAGGGCCGCAATGCGCTGATCGACCGCGGCATCGTCGCCAATGTGCGCTATTCGCTGGCCAATGCAGAACGACTGCCATTTGCCGATTCGAGCTTCGATTGCGTCACCATCGGCTTCGGCTTGCGCAATGTAACCGACAAGGCTGCGGCGCTGCGCTCCATGACACGCATCCTCAAGCCTGGCGGACAACTGCTGGTGCTCGAGTTCTCCCACCCGGTCGTGCCGGGCCTGAAACCCATCTACGATGCCTATTCGTTTTCGGTCCTCCCCTGGCTGGGAAAGATGGTCGCCAGGGATGAGGCGAGCTACCGCTATCTCGCGGAATCCATTCGCCGCTTCCCGACGCAGAATGCGCTGCTGGACATGATGCGGGACGCCGGCCTGGAGCGATGCCGCTACCACAACCTGAGCGGTGGGATCGTTGCCCTGCACCGTGGCTACCGGTTGTGACATGCGCCTGACTCCGCTGGAATCGGCACTCAACCGCAACATCGCCGCCTCTGCCGCGGCACGCAGCCTGTGCCGGCGGCTCGATGCCAAAGTGCTGGCGCTGCATATGCAGGGCGTGCCGCTGAGCATCTTCTTCAAGGCGCAGGGCGAGCGCATGAGCCTGACCACCCGCTTCGACGGCGAGGCGCATGCAACGCTCTCGGGAAGCCCGCTGTCGTTCCTCAGACTTGCCGGCCCGGCCCCGGAAGCCGCGGTACGCACCGGATCGGTCCACATCCAAGGCGATGCGGAAGTGGCGCAGACATTCAGCGAGCTGCTCAGACAGGCGCGACCGGACCTGGAGGAGGAGCTATCGCACCTCGTCGGTGACGTATTCGCGCACCAGCTCGGCCGTGCGGCGCGCTCCGCCCTGGGCTTCGCCCGCCACGCGGGTGATACCTTCACGCAGAACCTCTCCGAGTACCTCCAGGAGGAGGGACGAGACGTACCCAACCGTACCGAGGCGGAGGAATTCATGCGCGGTGTCGATATCCTGCGCGACGACGTGGATCGGCTTGCGGCACGGCTCGATTTACTCGAGCGGCAAGGGCAGCGGTCGCGCTGATGCGTATTAACGTCCTGTTGCGGCTGTTGCAGATCCAGCGCGTACTCGTTCGCCATCGGCTGGATGAGATCATCCTGGCGACCCATTTGTTTCGTCCGCTGCGATTCGCTTTTCGGCTCTCGCCGGCAGCCTGGTTCAGCCGCAAGCAAGCAGGCGATCGTGGCGAGCGGCTGAGACTCGCGCTGGAAGAGCTGGGTCCGATCTTCATGAAGTTCGGCCAGATGCTGTCGACACGACGCGACCTGCTGCCGCGCGATGTCGCCGATGAGCTCGAAAAACTGCAGGACCGCGTGCCGCCTTTCTCAGGCGCGGAAGCGATCCGCATCGTGGAAGCGGCCTACCAGCGGCCGCTGAGCGAGACATTCGCTCACTTCGAGGAAGCGCCGCTTGCCGCGGCAACGATCGCGCAGGTACATACGGCGCAGTTGCACGACGGCCAGGAAGTCGTGGTGAAGATCGTGCGGCCCGGCATTCGCTCGCAGATCGAGCGCGACATCGATGTGCTGTATTCCCTGGCTCGATTGGCAAACCGCTATTGGTCCGACGCGCATCGCCTGCGGCCGGTGGAGCTGGTGCGCGAGTATCAGAAAACGATTCTCGACGAGCTCGACCTGATGCGCGAGGCGGCCAACGCCGCGCAGCTGCGGCGCAACTTCGCCGACTCTACGCTGCTGTACGTGCCGCAGGTCCATTGGGATTATTGCCGCAAGAACGTGATGGTCATGGAACGGCTGCGAGGCGTGCTGATCAACGATGTCGAAGAGCTGCATCGGCGCGGGGCGAACATCCGGCGGCTGGCGGAGAACGGCGTGGAGATTTTTTTCACGCAGGCGTTTCGCCATAATTTTTTCCATGCCGACATGCATCCCGGCAATATCTTCGTGCTACTCGATGACCCGCAGCAGCCACGTTACGCGGCGGTCGACTTCGGTATCGTGGGCACGCTCGACCCACGCGACCAGCATTATCTGGCCGAGAACTTCCTGGCATTTTTCGAACACGATTATCGTCGCATCGCGCAGTTGCACATCGACTCGGGCTGGGTCCCGGCGCATGTACGGGTCGATGAGCTCGAGTCGGCGGTGCGCACCGTCTGCGAGCCGATCGCGAACAAACCGCTCAAGGAGATTTCCTTTGGCCAGGTGCTGATCAGCCTGTTCGAAGCGGCGCAGCGTTTCGATGCGCAGATGCAGCCGCAACTGATGCTGATCCAGAAAACGCTGCTGCAGATCGAGGGTGTGGGCCGCCAGCTGTACCCGGACCTGGATCTATGGCAGACCGCTCAGCCGCTGCTGCGTCAATGGATGGGTGAGCGCTGGAGTCTGCGTGGCATGGCAAAAGGCGCCCGTACCCAGCTTCCCAACCTGATGCAGGCGCTGCAACAACTCCCGCCGCTGGTGGAAAACGCGATTCAGCGCGCCGCCGACGGGCGACTGAGCCTGCCCGTGGACGCCAGGAACATCGAATCGCTGCGCGAGGAAATCCGCCACGCAGCCCGCCGCCGGGACCGGGTGCTGGTGGCGGCGATAGGGGCACTCGCCGGCATCGTCTGGCTGGCGCTCGACAGCCAACCGGTCTGGCCCGGCTATGTGCTGCTGGCCGCAAGCTTCGTCGGCTTCGCTTCCTTGCGCCGCTGAGGCAACGTCCTGCGCCAGATCGGCGCGCCTGGAGAGACCGGATCCCCGGCTAGGATTGCTGCACCGGCGCCGGGCGCATCATGCCCCAGGCAACCGGCAGCAAAGACAAGACGATGATCAGAATCGTCACGATGCCGAAGTTGTCCTTCACGATCGGCACATTGCCGAACAGAAAGCCGCCCCAGATGAACGAGGTCACCCACAGGAAGCCGCCGCCGAAGTTGTAGGCGGCAAAACGCCGGCGCTGCATCAGCCCCACGCCGGCCACGAACGGGGCAAACGTGCGAATGATAGGGATGAAGCGCGACAGGACGATGGTCTTGCCGCCGTGCTTCTCGTAGAACTGCTGCGTGCGCTCCAGGTACGCCTGCTTCATCCAGCGAATGCTGCCGCTGAACGCTCGCGGGCCTACCGCCCGGCCGATACGGAAATTGACTTCGTTGCCCAGGATCGCCGCCACCATGAGCAGGACCCAGATCAGCGGTGCATTGAGTGTGCCCGTCTGGTCGACCGCCGCCAGCGCGCCGACCGCGAACAGCAGCGAATCCCCAGGCAGGAAGGGCGTCACCACCAGCCCTGTTTCGCAGAAAATGATGGCAAACAGGATCGCATACACCCACACGTGGTACGTCGCGACCAACTCCGTGAGGTGCCGGTCCAGGTGCAGGATGAAGTCGATGAGCCAGGTAATCAGTTCCATATCGTGTTGCCGGTGGTCGACGCGATCAGGCAACGCCGCGCGGCGGCGCCCGGCGCGGCCGATTGTGCGCATCGACCAGTACGACGATCGGCTGATGATGTTCCAGCTCCTCCTCGGAATACGTCGAATAGGCACAGATGATCAACAAATCACCCACCATCGCCTTGCGCGCCGCGGCGCCGTTGAGCGAGATTTCACCGGAGCCTCGCGGCGCCTTGATGATGTAGGTCGAGAAGCGCTCGCCATTGGCGACGTTGTACAGATCGATGTGCTGGTATTCACGCAAGCCCGACGCCTCGAGCAGGTCTTCATCGATGCCGCAGGATCCCTCGTAGTCGAGATCCGCCTGGGTAACACGGACGCGGTGCAGCTTGGCCTGGAGCAGAGTACGGAGCATGGCAATAGTGTCAGTCAGGGATGATCGGGAACCGGACCCGTGGAAGGTCGACAATGGCTTGGTGGAGGCGGCGTACGCTCTCGCAATGCGAAGGCTAACACAGGGTGAATACGCAGTGCCGCCGGGGGAAATCCACACCGGGGCATTTCAGGTTTTGCCGGACGCCCTGTCGGCCATTTTCAGCAGGCGCGGCAGGAGCTCTCCCAGATCTGCGCCCACCAGCAAGGCAGCGCGATGCCGTGGCCGCAGAAATCCAACCGCGACGGCGTGGTCCAGGAACTCCACCAAGGCGTCGTAGTAGCCGGCGTGATTCAGCAGCGCACTGGGCTTGTCATGGAGGTCGAGCTGGGTCCAGGTCCAGGCCTCGAACAGCTCATCCATGGTGCCAATCCCCCCCGGCAAGGTCAGGAAGGCATCGGACAACTCACCCATCAACAGCTTGCGCTGCGACATGGAGTCGACCACATACAGCCGCGCCAGGCCCGGGTGGCCGGCTTCGCGGCTCATCAGCAGATGCGGGATCACACCGATCACCTGGCCACCGGCTGCCAGCGCCGCGTCGGCGAGCGCACCCATCATGCCAACCCGCGCCCCGCCATAGACCAAGGTCAGGCCGCGCTCGGCAATCAGCGTCCCCGCCTGCCGGGCCAAAGCCAGGTAGGAGGGATCATCGCCGGAGTTGGCGCCACAGAACACGCACACGGATCGCATCCGTGCATTACATCAGAATTATCCTGGCAGCATCACCCTGGCGGCGAGGTGATCCCGCTTCGTAGCGCGCTCAGGAAGTCGGCAGGATCATCGCCGCGCTCGATGGCTTCGACCAGGGCCGAACCGACGATGACACCCTCGACATGGGGGGCGAGGCGTTCGACCTGGTCGCGATGGCGAATGCCAAAGCCGGCACAGACCGGGACGCTCGAGACGCTCCTGACGCGCGCGAGGTAATCGAGCGCTTCCTGCGGGATCGCGACGTTTTTGCCGGTGGTGCCGGTCGCGGTAACGGCGTAGACGAAGCCACTACTATTGTCACACAACATCTTCAGGCGCTGCGGCGGCGTTACCGGCGTGACCAACTGCACCAGCGCCAGGCCCTGCGCATCGAGCACACCGCGCAAATCGCCGCATTCCTCGTAGGGCAGGTCGGGAACGATGAATCCCGATATGCCGGCGCGCGCCGCGTCTTGCGCCAGCCGCTCCAGGCCATAGGCAAGCAGCGGGTTCAGATAGCTCATCAACAACAGTGGCACCGGCGGCTTGTGTGCCTGGGCCGACAGCTGCGCCAGAATCCACTTGAGCGAGACACCTTGTTGCAGCGCCACGCGGCTGGAACGCTGGATGGTCGCGCCGTCTGCCATTGGATCGCTGAACGGCACGCCGATCTCGATCACGTCCACCGCCGCTGCCACAGCGTGCAACTGTTCCAGAAATCCTTCGCGCCGCGGAAAGCCTGCACTCAGATAGGCGATCAATGCCGGACGCCCGCCAGCGGCCGCGGCGCGGATGGCCTTCGTAATCACGGCGTGTGGCGCCATCACAGCGCTTCCTCCAGCAAGCTGCTCTGCAAAGTCGACATATCCTTATCGCCGCGTCCGGACAGTCCGACGAGTATTCGCTTGCCCGGATGAGCCTGCGCATACCGCTTTGCGCCTGCGAGCGCATGGGACGATTCGATCGCAGGCAAGATCCCTTCGGCGGCACAGCACTGCGCCAGCGCCGCCAACGCCTGCTCGTCATCGACGGCTTCGTAACGCACGCGCCCGACACTCATCAGCAGCGCGTGCTCCGGCCCGACTCCCGGGTAATCCAGTCCTGCGGAGATCGACTGTGTTTCCTGGATCTGTCCGTTCTCATCCTGCAGCAACAGGGAATAGCAGCCCTGCAATACGCCCGGCGTCCCATGGACCAGCGAGGCGGCATTCTGCCCAAGGCCTGCACCCCGCCCTCCCGCCTCCAGGCCAAGCATCTGCACCCCGGCATCCTTCAGGAACGGATGGAACAGGCCGATGGCATTCGAACCGCCGCCGACGCAGGCCACGACCAGTTCCGGCAGACTGCCCGTGCGCTCCAGGAATTGCTCGCGCGCCTCACGCCCGATCACGCATTGCAGCTCGCGCACGATATAAGGATACGGATGAGGGCCGATCGCCGAGCCCAGGCAATAGTAAGTGCCATTGGGATCGGACACCCAGTCGCGCAGCGCTTCATCGACCGCCGCACGCAAGGTCTGTTCACCGCTGGTGACAGGTATGACGGTCGCTCCCAGGAGCTTCATGCGGCCGACGTTGGGCGCCTGGCGCTGCATATCCACAGCACCCATGTAGATCGTGCACGGCATGCCCAGGCGCGCGCACGCCGCCGCCGTCGCCACCCCGTGCTGGCCTGCACCGGTCTCCGCGATGATGCGCTGCGCACCGATTTGCCTGGCAAGCAGCACCTGGCCGATGGAGTTGTTGATCTTATGGGCGCCCGTATGCGCGAGATCTTCCCGCTTCAGCCACACTTGCGCACCCCATTGTTTCGACAAGGTCGGCGCATAGGTCAACGGCGTGGGCCGCCCCACCCAACTGTCGAGTTCGGCATGGAACTCGTCCAGGAAATCCGCATCGCGCAGGTGGCGATCCACGCCCGCCTGCAGACGATCGAGCGCCGGCACCAGCGTCTCGGGTACATAGCGCCCACCAAAAGGGCCGAAGCGCCCCCGATGATCGGGATACGCACCCTCGAGAATGTTGTCCAGCAGCGCTCGCGCTTCGTCCGCGCTCAAACCTAGCTTCATCGACTTGCTCCCTTCGCAGCCGCTCGCGCGTGACGCACGAACGCATGAATCCTTGCCGGATCCTTGATACCTGGCGCGACCTCGACACCACTGCTCACATCCACGCCGAAAGGCCGTACGCTTGCAATCGCCGCGGCGACGTTGTGCGGGCTCAGCCCTCCGGCGAGCACCAGTTGCGCTACACGCGCCAGCCGCGCGGCGCCCTGCCAATCGGCAAGCTCGCCGCTGCCGCTACGCGGTCCCTCGAACAACATCCGCTGCGGCAGCAGCGGCCGCCCCGCCGCGTGCGAGACGCTCGTCCCGGCATGGGAGGAGCGGATCACAGGCAATACTTCCAGCTCTCCGGGCAGCTGCAGCGCGCACAGATCCTCGACGTCCGTCTGCAGCACATCCGGCTGGAACACCGACCACACCTCATCGAGTTGCGCCTGGGTCGGGTGGCGCATCACCGCGACACGCCTCACTGCCTTGCCGCGCGCCTGTCGCGCCAACTCGAGGGCATGATGCACGCTCACCTGTCGCCTCGAGGAGGCGAAGACGAAACCGATGGCATCGGCACCGGCATCGAGCGCAGCGGCAACGTCCGCCGCGCTCGTCAGGCCACAGATCTTGATCCACAGCCGCTCAGCCGAGGCGTCGCCGAATGTCGTCGGCTCGTGCACTCAATCGTCGTCGCCGGCAGCGCCGGTGGCGATCCGGATACTACGGGTGCGTACCGCCATGGCCCGCTCCCGCCCCGCAGCCAGCATGTCGCCCAGCAACTTGCGCGGATCGGTCGAATTCATGAGTGTGGTACCGATGAGCGCAACGTGATAGCCGATATCGGCAATGCGCTTGACGTCCGCGAGCGAGGTCACTCCGCTCTCCGCCACGTGAGTAAACCCTTGCGGCAGGTGCTCGGCCAGATCCTCCAGTCGAGACTGCTCCACGCACAAACTTTCCAGGTCGCGGCAATTGATGCCGACCAGCATCTGTTCATCGTGCGCCTTGCGTGCCGCAAGCACATCGTGCGCCACGGCGAGATCCGCCGCATCGAATGCTTCGATGAGCACGAACATCTGCAACATCGCCGCGCAATCGAGCAACTCGGTTATTCGGCTACGATCGAGCATGCGCACGATTACCAGCACCCCGCCGGCACCGGCGGCGCGCCCTTCCATCACCTGGTACGGATCGACCAGAAAGTCCTTGCGCATCACCGGCACCCTGAGCGGCGACAATACGCTCGCGGCCTGTTCCAGATGCGTCAACGAGCCGCCGAAGCGTGTCGGCTCCGTCAACACCGACACCGCGCAGGCGCCGCCGTGCGCATACGCATTGGCCCGACTTTCGATATCGATGGTATGTCCCGACAGATCGCCCGCGGACGGCGAATGCAGCTTGCACTCCGCAATCACATCGAATCCCTCGGGAGACAGTCTGAGCGGCGGCGGCGGCGGCACGTCGGAGACCCGCGCCCACAATGCGCTTTCCGATTCGCGCGCACGCGCCTGTTCGACTCTGGCCAGGTTCGCCTGCGCCATTTGCGTGAGTAGGCCGGTCATGGTCTGCTTCCAAAAAGCGAAAGTTTTTCCAGCAAGGCGCGCGCCGCACCGCTGTCGATCGCCTCTGCGGCCAGGCGAGCGGCTTCCCGTGCAGAGGGCGCGTGACCCATCAGCTCCAGCACCAGCGCCGCCTGCAACACGATTGCATTGCGATGGGCGCCCCGATCACGATTTTCCAGCACGGCGCACAGCTGCTGGGCATTGTAGGCGGCATTGCCGCCAGTGAGCTCCTCCGCGGTGCAACGAGGCAGGCCGAACTCTGCGGCGCTGCGGTTAGTACGGATGACCTTTCCGGGCCGGACGTCGAACAAGGTGAAGGGTGCGATCGGCGTCGCTTCATCCCAGCCCGTGTCTCCGTGCACGACATAAGCACGCGTCATCGGCATCCCCACCAAGGTATCGGCCATCAGCGCCGCGACATCGACATGATAGGCGCCCAGCAGATGATACGCAGGCTCGGCAGGATTGGAGAGCGGACCCAGCACATTGAACACCGTACGTACGCCAAGGGCCTGGCGCACCGGCATGACTGCCTTCATCGCAGGATGGTAGTGCGGCGCAAACAAGAACGTAAATCCGGTTGCCGCCAGACACTCACCCGCCGCCCGCTCGTCCAGCGGCAGCGACAGGCCCAGCTCGCGGATCACATCCGCACTGCCGCTGCGGCTGGAAACCGAACTCGAGCCGTGCTTGGCAACGCGAATTCCCATCGACGCCACCAGCAGCGCCGCACCGGTCGACAAGTTGAAACTACCCGAGCTGTCGCCGCCCGTGCCCACGATGTCCACCAGCGGCGTACCCGCGGGCAGCAATGGCCGGCGTGCAAGCTTGCGCATGCTGGTGGCAAAGCCGCGTACTTCGTCCGCGGTCACGCCCTTGGCACGCAGCCCGGCCAGCAACGCCCCGCCCATGGCAGGCGGCAGCGTCGGGTCGGTCAGGTTCAGCATCAGGTCATGCGCCTGCTGCTCGGTGAGATGCCGTCGATCGAGTAGCGTATCGAGTGTGTCGCGCAGGCTGCTCATGGACTGCGCCTCGCGGATTGCTGTTTGAGAAAATTGTCCATGAGCGTCGGCCCTTCGGGCGTCAAGACGCTTTCGGGATGGAATTGCACGCCCTCGACGGCCAGCGTCCTGTGGCGCACGCCCATGATCTCCCCCTCATCGGTGCGGGCGCAGATCTCCAGTACCTCCGGCAACGAATCCTGTTGTGCGATCAATGAGTGGTAGCGGCCGGCATCGAAGGGCCGAGACATGCCTTGCAGGATGCCGCAGGCATCGTGATGGATTCTAGAGGTCTTGCCGTGCATCAACCGCGCCGCCCGCACGACCTGGCCGCCGAACACCTCGACCAGGGACTGATGCCCGAGGCAGACCCCCAGTATCGGTATCCGGCCGGCGAAGGCATCGATCATGCGCATCGAGACGCCGGCATCGCGCGGCGTGCCCGGGCCGGGAGAAATACACAGATGGGTCGGCTGCAGCGCGCGCGCCTGATCGATCGTGATGCGATCGTTGCGATGGACCATCACCTGTGCGCCCAGCACCATGAATGCCTGCACCAGGTTGTAGGTGAACGAGTCGTAATTGTCGATCAACAGCAGGCGCGTTGCCGCGGCGCTGACGGCATGGGTAGTCATAGCCCCTCCTCGACTTGTGCCAAGGCGCGTCGCAGGACCGCACTCTTGGCCAGAACTTCCTGGTACTCCAGCGCCGGCACGCTGTCGGCGACGATCCCTGCTCCCGCCTGGAAGCTGTACCGATCGCCGCGAAAGACCATGGTGCGGATGGTGATGGCCTGATCCATGTCGCCACCATGACCAAAGTAGCCGACGGTGCCGCCATAAAAGCCGCGCCGCTCAGGTTCCAGCTCCTCGATGATTTGCATGGCGCGGATCTTTGGCGCGCCGATCAGGGTTCCGGCGGGGAAGGTGGCGGCGAACAGGTCGAATGCATCCTTGCCGGGCATGAGTTCGCCGCTGACGCCGCTGACGATATGCATCACATGGCTGTAGCGCTCGATGTGACGGTATGGATGCACCTTGACCGTGCCGGCGGCAGCGACGCGCCCCAGGTCATTGCGCGCCAAGTCGACCAACATGATGTGCTCGGCATTCTCTTTCGGGTCGGCGAGCAGTTCTTCCTCCAGTCGCGCATCGTCCGCATCGCAACGGCCACGGGGCCGTGTGCCGGCGATCGGCCGCATCTGCGCGCGCCCCCCGGAGCATTTCACCAGCGCCTCGGGCGAGGAGCCGACGACGACGCAATCGCCAAGGTCGCAGTAGAACATGTAAGGAGAAGGGTTGAGCAGCCGCAGGGCGCGGTAGGCTTCGAATGGATCGAGCTCGCATTCGCCGCCGAAACGAACTGACAGGACCAGTTGATAGACATCGCCGGCGGCGATGTATTCCTTGACGCGATGCACCCCTTCGGCAAACTCCGCCTCGGAGAGGCTGCCAATCGGCGGTGAATAGCGCATCAGCCTGGAGGGGGCGGGAACCGCGCTGCGCAGCGCTCGCACCACCTCCTGGCGCAGGCGGATCCGCTCCGCTTCGCTGCCCGCATGCAGCAGCGCAACACCGCGCGTCAGGTGATCGAATACCAGCATCGAGCGTGGCGCCAGATAGTGCGCCAGCGGCGTCGAGTCCACCGCGGCAATGCGCACAGGGAGCTGTTCGAAACACCGTACGAGGTCATACGCCGCAGCGCCGACCAGGCCGCCGGGCAGCGGCACGCCCGGAACCTGGGGCTGAAGCTGCGGCGCGCTCGCCAGCGCCAGGCGCAGCGCATCCAGCATTTCGCGCTGATTGCGCGGCGTGGCGCGACGATGCCCATCGACCATCAAGCCACGCTCGTCCAACCGGACTTCCAGGCAGTCGCCAAAGCCGATGAAGGAGTAGCGTCCCAGCCTCTCGCCCCCCTCGACACTCTCCAGCAGAAAGCGCGGTTTGAAGGGCGCGAGCTTCAAGTAGACCGATACCGGGGTATCCAGATCGGCGGCAATGTCGAACGGCGGTTTCAATGAAGCCTCCTCGTGGGTGGACCTGGCTCGCGGTCCGGACGAGAGGCAACAAAAAAAACCCATCTCCGGACGAATGCGCGGAGATGGGTTTTCTGGATTCTACTAGCGATGGATCCTTAGCGAACCATCAGGTGCCCAGCGGCCCTCTCCTGATTGAGAGGCGCCACCACCAGCGGGCTGGCACTGTGTGAAGCTGCAGGTTCATTGCCGAAGTATCACCGGGCGCCGCCGGACCGTCAAGCACCCGCTCGCCGACACCGCCAGCGGCACCACGCGACGAAGTGCCCAGGCTATCGCCTGACTGCCGCTGGATTGTCGCTAGAATCGTTCCTCAGAACGAATGCCGCAGCGTCACGCCGTAGGTTCTGGGATCACCCAATACCGCAGCATAGTGGCCGGCATTGCCACCCGCCGGCAGCAATTGCTCGAAATAATCCTTGTCGAGCAGGTTGCGTACCCAGAGCGACACCGACAGGCGATCTGAGGCGCGAAAGCCTACCCGAGCATTGAGCAGACTATAGCCGTCGACATTCAGGTAGCGCGACGGCGAGGCGCTCGAGGAGAACGAGGAGCGGTAGTATCCGTCCACGGCGGCAAAATATTCACCGTCGCGCCCGAAGAAACGACCCGCGCTGACCGCCTCGCCGCCCAGGGATGTCGCCCATTTCGAGATCCCCGGCAATCTGCCGCCGGATATGTCCTTGAAGGACACGCTGGCGCCCACTTCTTCCGGCGGCAGCGGTGCGTTCTTGAAGGAAACGTACTCGCCATCGGTGTATGCGGCGGCTGCATAGAGCGAAAAACCATCCGATATCCGCAGACTGCCATCGAATTCCACGCCGCGAACGCGCACCTTCTCGGCATTGGCGAGGTAGCCGCGATTGACCCCTAGTTCGGCCGTCTGCACCTGCGCCTGATAGTCCTTGATGTCGGTGTTGTACACCGCGACATTGGCGACTACTCCCGGCAAAGGCATGGCTTTCAAGCCGACTTCGTAATGACGAGTATCCTCGGGCTCGATCACTGCCAACTCCAGCATGGGCTGGCCGCCCGAGCTCGGCAGACCACCCAGGTTCACTCCCACTGGCTTGAAACCCGTCGCTACGGTGGCGTAGAGATTCACCTTGTCGGTCGCGGCAAAGCTCACGGTCAGCTGGCCCGAGACGTTGGTATCGTCCACGTCGGCACTGAATGCCTGATCGCTGTAGACGGCATTCTTCACCGCCAAGAGTTCGGGCACATCCGTATCCAGGCCTCCATAGGCGCGACGGGAGAAATCCACTTCCTTCTTGTCGTAGTTCAGGCGCAATCCCGGCAGCAGGCGCAGACGATCGGTCAGCGCCCAATCGAGCTGGCCGAACAGTGCGCCGCTGAAAGTTTGCAGTCGCGAGGTCGTCCGAATGCCGTATCCATCCAGCAGCCCAGGCGTTTCCCAGGCCCAGGCGGGAGTCGATGCGGAATTGTTCTGCGAGAACCGCCACTGAGCCGAGCCGGATTCCTCGGTATGGTAAGGGTCGGTCTTGAGATCCTGGTCGATCGCAAATATTCCAAATACGCCACTCACGGTGGAAGAGAAATTCCCCGCCCAGCGCAATTCCTGAGACCACTGCTGATGCTTGGAAGGTGCCTGAGACAGCGTCAACACCGGCAATCCGGTGAAATCACGATCGTTGGACGGGCCCCATTCCCAGTAGCGCCATGCGGTGGTCGAAGTCAGCGTTCCTGAGCCAAGCTTATAGTCGACATTGAGTGCCACACCGCCGAGATCGTTGTCGGAACGCCAAGGGGTGTCATGATCGATCTTGCGATCGAAGGCGTTGCGGCTCGGCAGATCGTAATTCAAATCGGCAATGATCTGCTCGAACTGCCGATAGGCGGCGCGCTGTGTCGGCACTACGCCTGCCACAACCTGCGCATAACCGTCGGGTCGCTGCCGCGATGCATCTGCAACAAGGCTGATGGTGGTACGATCCGAGGGTGTGAACAGCAGCTGACCGCGCACGCCAATGTTGTTCTGGTCGTTCACCGAACTTTGAGTAGCGACATTCTCGATCACACCATCACGCCGGGTGCCCGAGATCGACAGCCTGCCAGCCACCTTCGCTGCGATCGGTCCGGTCACTGACGCTTTGGCCTGCACGAATTCATCGCTGCCGTAGGCGATCTCGACGCTGCCGCCCGGCGTGAAGCTGGGCCTGCGCGTAGTGATATTGAATGCACCGGCTACAGTATTCTTGCCGAACAATGTTCCCTGTGGGCCTCGCAGCACTTCGATCTGCTCCACGTCGATGAAGTCGAGCGTCGTCGAGGCTGGGCGAGCGTAGTACACCCCATCGACATAGAATCCGACGCCAGGATCGATGCCATCGTTGGTCAAGCCGAAGGTCGTACCCAGGCCGCGGATGCTCAACGCAGTGTTGCGCGGATTGGACGAATACAACTGCACCGAGGGAATAAGCTCCTTGAGCCGATTCACATTGAAGGCACCCGACTGCTCCACCTGATCACCGCTGATCACCGAGATAGGGATGGGAACATCCTGCACGGATTCGCTACGCCGTCGCGCGGTCACCTGCACCTCATCAATGACCTTGCCATCAATGACCTTGCCGGCACTGGCGGCGGACGCAACCGATACCTGCCCGGTCTGCGCGGCGGCTGGCAGCGGCCCCGCGACTGCGCCCAGCGCAGCCATGCCGAGGATCGCCTTGACGTGTCTTGCAATGATGTTCATATACCTGCATTCCCCGATAGCTAATGAGTCCAAAGGACCGGCTTCTTCTCTCGATGCCTGCCCATAAAAGACACGACCTCAATACGGCGCATGAGGTCCAGCACGCGCGAAGCAGTTGCGAGAAGGGAATGCTATTCAGGGTCCGGTTAGCTATCAGTACGAAGGCGGTTACAAGACGGTCATATACTTGTTTACTGCGATACGTCTTCGTTATGCCCATATGCATGCCAGGATATTCCTACCTCAGGCGT
>JBEBRC010000017.1:0-29531 GCA_040395055.1 Steroidobacter denitrificans | reverse complement strand
CGGCCCTGGCGCTGCGCCCGCGCCAGCTCTTCCTTCAAGCGTATGTTCAGATAGCGCCGGTTGTGCCAGCCGGTCAGGAAATCGGTCAAGCCGCTGCGCACCAGGCGTGAGCGGTTGATCGTGTTCTCGATCGCGAACGAAGCGATGACACCCAGGTGCGCCAGGAAATCCGTCGCCAGATGACGGGAAAATCGCTTCTCATCGGCACTGCCGAAATTCAGGCTCCCTTGCAGGCGGTCCTGGCGTCGCAAAGGGATCAGCGCCACGCTGCGGATCGCACCACCGCCGGGGAACAAGAAGCGGTGCTCGCCGCCCAGGTAGGGACCCAGCCAGGGGCGATCAAGCGCACTGGACTGCTGCGTCACGCCAGCCAGGCTGTCAACGAACAGCAGCGCCGGAAAGTCCGCGGCGTCCAGGCCCTCCGCGATCATCAGATGACGGATCTCGTGCTGCGGGTCCAGCAGCAGCAACGTGACCGCCTCCAGTCCATAGGAATCCTTCAGTCCACCGCAGATCGCCTGAAACAACTGCGTCAGGCCGGAGGCCTGGAGCAGCTCCAGCTCACGCTCCTGGTTGCGTTTGAGCAGACGCTCGTTGACGGCCGCCTCCTCGACCAGGCTGGCGATACGTCCACGCAACTCGCGGATCTCGTGCTCGAGATCCCGGGACATCATCAAGCCTGCCGCACGCGCCCGGCGAGATACTCGCGACCGCGGCGCATCAGTCGAATGAATTGCGGCGCATCCTCGGTACTCACCGCCGTCCACAACTGCTCCACGGCAGTGCGCAGCGCCTGCAGCGACTCGCGCCCATAATCGTTGAGGCTCTGGATCTCGAAATACAGCTCGGGACTTTCACCCGCCACGGCCGTGGCCACGTCGACCTGAGCATCGTAGGTGGTGCTGGAGAGCTGCGCCAACCGCGGCGCGGCCTCGCCGCTGTCCGCCAGCGCGGTAAAGAACGCGATATTCAACGCATGCGACAGGCCCAGCACATAGGCGATCTGCCGGTCATGCTCATCGAGCGTCATCACGATGCGCTCCGCCATCGTCGATGAAAACAACTCCTGTGCCGCCTGGATCGCCTCCTCACAGCCCAGATCGACGAAAATGACATGCCGTCCCGACAACAGCTCGGTGTCCGGTCCGAACATCGGATGCACGGATGTCACCCGGCAACCGGCCTTTTGCAACGACTCGATGCCCTGCCGCAGCGGCGTCTTCAGCGACCCGATGTCGAACACGATGCCGCGGGGTCGGCGCGCCGCCAATGCCTGCAGCACATCATTCGCGATCTTCAACGGTGTCGCCACCACGATCAGGTCGAACTCGAGCGTACTGGAGCCCCAATCGGCCACATAGTCGTAGGCGTCCGCCGCACTGTCCGGACGGCCATGCGGATCGGCAATGGTCACGACATAGCCCTGAGACGACAGGAAATCGCTGAACCAGCGGCCCATCTTGCCATTCCCGCCAATGACCATTGCGCTACGCCCGCTGCCGCCGCTGGCCGCGACGACCCGGATGCGCTCCTGGGCCGTCAGCGACCCGCGTATCAACACGCGCATGACGGACTCGGCAAGCGCGGGGGAAAGCCCAAGCGATTCGGCGGTCGCGCGCGAATGCATGAGTACCTCACGTTCCCGATTGAAGTCGCGTGTCCCACGGCCCTCGGAACGTTTGGCTTCGGCCACCTCAGCGCTGAGCGCCTGGCGCTGCGCGACCAGCGTGATCAGCTGGTTGTCCAGAGCGCTCAAACGAGCGCGCAGTGCATCGAGATTCATGCCAGTGGGAATTCCTTGGGTTTGATGCAGGATGCCTTTTACTAAATGGCAGGTAAATGCCGCAAGCACATCGCCTGTCCCAGCGGCACCGGCGGGAGAAAGCAGGCAATCATACGGTCCGGCGCGGTCGGCATACGGTCCGTCGCGGCCGGCGGATTGGCGCACCCAAAATGCCGGCAACGGACGTAAACTGCGCCATGGCCTCGGGCCGACCCATGCCTTTGGCCATGCCTTTGCGGACAACCTCTTTGCCGATACTCATGATGCAAGACGAATCCCTGCCCGAGCCGCTACCGGCCGATCCGTTGCCCTTGTTCAGCGACTGGTTCCACGACGCGCGCGCCAGGCACACTCAGCCCAATCCCGACGCCATGGTGCTGGCGACCACCGGCAGCGACGGCCGGCCTTCCGCCCGGGTCGTGCTGTGCAAGCAGCTGGCGACGCCCGCCGGCTATGTGGTCTTTTACACCAATTACCGCTCGCGCAAGGCGCGCGAACTCGATCTTGCTGCGCGCGCGGCGGCAGTATTCCACTGGGATGCCTTGCACCGGCAAGTTCGCATCGAAGGGCCGGTACTGCGTTCGCCCGAACTCGAAAGCGACCAGTATTTCTCCAGCCGCGCGCTGGAGAGCCGTATTTCCGCCTGGGCCAGCGCACAAAGCGAACCACTCGCCTCGCGGGCAGCGCTCGCGCGCCAGGTACAGGAGGTCACGACGCGATTTTCGCGCCCAGAGGCCAGTGCTGCCGACGTGCCGCGGCCGCCGCATTGGGGCGGGTATCGACTATGGATCGATACCATCGAATTATGGATGGAAGGGCCGAGCCGCGTTCACGACCGGGCGCTGTGGACCCGCACCTTGGCGCGACGCGACGAGTTCGGATTCGAACCCGGCCGCTGGCAGGGTACGCGGCTGAACCCCTAGCCAGGGTCCCTGACTGAACCCCTGGCGCACGCTCGGGAAAATCGACGCCCTGCCAGACCAGCGAGCGGCGGGATCGCCGCAGCAGCTATTTCACTACTTTCAATACCGGCCGGGGGCGTTTGGTCTCGCCGCCACGAGGGGTCATTGCGGGGGGTTCGGCCGGATCCGGATCGGCCGGGGGCGGCTGGGGCGCATCGGCATCGGAGAAAATCATTCCCTGCCCCGTCTCGCGCGCATAGATGCCCAATACCGCCCCGATCGGCACGCTGATATCGTGCGTCACCCCGCCAAACCTCGCACGGAATCGCACCAGCTCATTGCCCAGGTTGAGCAGGCTGGTCGCATGAGCACTGACATTGAGAATGATTTTTCCGCCCTGCACATGCTGTGACGGCACGTTCACGCCCGGCAAGGTCGCATCGACCACGATGTGCGGCGTCTGATTGCTGTCACTGATCCATTCATGCATGGCTCGCAGCAGATAGGGCCTGCGGGACAAAACGGGGGTATCGGCCATCGAACTTCTCATCAGCGGCGCATGTCCTGCTCGAATCGAGACAGGCTCTCACGAAATGCAGGCCGCGAAAACACCTTGCTGGTGTACTGCGTGATCGCCTGCGCCTGCCCTGGCAGGTCGATCCCCCAGTAAGCCAGGCGCCACAGGATCGGCGTAATGGTAGCGTCGACCAGCGAAAAATCATCCGAGAGGAAATACGGCTTCGCCTTGAATACGTCGGCACTGGCGAGGACGCTGTCGCGCAGGATCTTGCGTGCCTCCTGCGAGCGCTTGCGATCCGCATCGCCGATCTGCTGCGCCAGGCTGTACCAGTCGCGCTCGATACGATAGAGCGCCACCCGGAACTGCGCCCGCGTCACCGGATCCACCGGCATCAAGGGTGGGTGTGGAAAGCGTTCGTCCAGATACTCGATGATGACCCGCGAGTCGTATAGCACCAGATCACGATCGACCAGGGTGGGTACCGTGTGGTACGGGTTCAAGTCCAACAGGTCTTCGGGCAGATTGGCATCGCTCACCTCGATGGTATCGAAGTGAATGCCCTTCTCGGCCAGTACGATCCTGGTTCGATGGCTCCATGGATCATCGGCCCGGGAAAAGAGCGTCATCAAGGTAGTGCCCTCCCGGTAGGGGGCAGGCGAAAAGGCGGCGCCGCCCAGGGCGGCGCCGGCACAGCAGCTACTTTATGTCCTTCCAATATTCCTTCTTCAACAGGTAGGCGAACATGAACAAAATGAGCAGGAAGCCGAGCACTCGCAGCCCAAGGCTGCGGCGCTCGAGCTGCATCGGCTCGCTGACGTAATCGAGAAAATTCACCGTGTCGCGCACGAAGCCGTCGAATTCCTGGGGCGACATCTTGCCCTGTTCCGTGATCTCGAATTCCTTGAACTTCTTGTGCACCGTATTGTGCTCGGCATCGCTTTCGCCATCGTAGACGGCGCTTTGCATACCCTGCAGATGCCACAGCACGTTCGGCATCGCCGTACCTGGCAGGACCAGGTTGTTGGCGCCGGTCGGGCGGCTGGGATCCAAGTAGAACGACTTCAGGAAACTGTAGACGTAGTCCGTTCCCCGGCTGCGCGCGATCAACGACAAATCGGGCGGCGTCACGCCGAACCAGTTGCTCGCATCCTGCGCACGCATGGAGATGCTCATCGTGTCATGGATACGTTCGCCAGTGAACATGAGGTTTTCCATGACCTGGCTTTCGGACAACCCGAGGTCGGCGCCCAGGCGGCTATAGCGCACATACTGCGCCGAGTGGCAGCCCATGCAGTGGTTGACGAAGTTACGCGCGCCTCGCTGCAGCGAGGCAACGTTCGCTACGTCATTGTTCGCCGGCCGGATGAGTTCGGAGCTGGCGCCGGCGGCCGCGGCCACCTCGACGCCAGACAGTCCGGCAACACCCAAGACCAGCCCCAGTCCCACCGATCGCAGCTGCGAGACCACTGTTTTTTTCTTGATGAACATGTCAATGAGCATGGTAGGTCACTCGCTCCGGCACCGGCCTGGTCTGATCGATCCTCGTGTACCAGGGCATCAACAGGAAAAACGCGAAATAGATCAGTCCGAAGAACCGCGCGGCATTGGTGTAGCCCGGCGTGGCCGGCTGCAACCCGAGGTAGCCCAGCGCGATGAAGCTCACGGCGAAGGAGATCAGGAAGCTGCGATAGAGCCAGCCGCGATAGCGGATCGACTTGACCTTGGAGCGGTCCAGCCACGGCAGGAAAAAGAACGCCACCACCGCGGCGCCCATCAGCACCACCCCCATCAGCTTGTTCGGGACCGCGCGCAGAATCGCGTAGTAGGGCGTGAAGTACCATACCGGCGCGATGTGTTCAGGGGTCTGCAGCGCGTTCGCCGGTTCGAAGTTGGCATGCTCCAGGAAATAGCCGCCCATCTCGGGGGCGAAGAACACCACCCCGGCAAACAGCGCCGCGAACACCACGAAGCCGACCAGGTCCTTCACCGTGTAGTACGGGTGGAAGGGGATGCCGTCCACGGGGTGGCCGTCAGGTCCCTTGAGCTTCTTGATCTCCACTCCGTCCGGATTGTTCGATCCGACCTCGTGCAGCGCCAGGATATGGGCGATGACCAGGAACACCAGCGCCAGCGGCAGCGCGATCACGTGCAGTGCAAAGAAGCGATTCAGCGTGATGTCCGAGATGTAGTAGTCGCCGCGAATCCACTCCACCAGCGACTCGCCGATCCCCGGAATCGCACCAAACAGCGACACGATCACCTGCGCGCCCCAATAGGACATGTTGCCCCAGGGCAGCAGGTAGCCGAAGAACGCCTCGGCCATCAGGCACAGGTAGATCAGCATGCCGAACAGCCATACCAGCTCGCGCGGATTCTTGTACGAGCCGTACATCAGGCCGCGGAACATGTGCAGGTACACCACGATGAAGAAGGCCGAGGCGCCGGTGGAATGCATGTAGCGGATCAGCCAGCCCCATTCGACATCGCGCATGATGTACTCCACCGAAGCAAAGGCTTCGGCGGCCGAGGGCTTGTAGTTCATCGTCAGGAAAATGCCGGTCACGATCTGCAGCACCAGCACCACCAATGCCAGCGAGCCGAAGTAGTACCAGAAGTTGAAATTCTTCGGCGCGTAATACTCGCTGACGTGCTCCTTCCACATGCGCGTCATCGGAAAGCGCGCGTCGATCCAGTCGACCAGCGCGCTCGTGCGTGAGCGATCGGCTTGAGGAGAATTCTGTTGCATCGTGGCACTCATTTACGCGACCTCCGCGTCGACACCGATCTGCACGATGTTCTCGGTGAGGAAGCGATATGGCGGCACACGCAGATTGGTCGGCGCCGGCACGTCTTTGAATACGCGCCCGGACAGGTCGAACTTGGAGCCGTGGCAGGGACAATAGAAACCACCAGGCCAGTCGGCGCCGAGTTCGGCGTCCTGCAACTGGAATCGAGCCAGTGGTGCACAGCCAAGGTGGGTGCAGACACCCACCAGAACCAGGTATTCGGGGTTCAGGGAACGATCGGCATTCTGCGCATATTCAGGCTGCTCGGACTGCACCGACTGCGGATCGCGCAGATGGGCGATCAGCTCCGGGCTCTCCAGCTGCGCCAGCATTTCAGGCGTGCGGTGAACGATGAAGATCGCCTGGCCGCGCCAATTGACCTTGATCATGGCCCCGGACTCGAGCTTGCTTATGTCCTGCTCGACCGGTGCACCCAGTGCCTGCGCGCGTGCGCTGGGCTTCCATGAAGCCAGGAACGGCACCGCCGTAAACGCCGCGCCGGCGACCCCGGTGACGGTCGTGGCGACTAGCAGGAAATGGCGCCTGCCGTTGTCGATCTGTTCAGCTTCACTCATCCACAATCTCCGCCCACATTCTCCACGAGGGGCTCGCTGCCGCCTCGGCCTTTTTCATTACCCCTGTGCCGTGCGCCAGCGTCAGCCAAGCAGTCACAAGCGGGCAGGCAGACACGCCGGTCCGGCTCGCTTCGATGCAACCACTGCGGTGCGGCCAAAAGCCCAGACACGGCAGCCCAGACACGGCATGTATTTCAAACGCACAAGGAATTCCGCATTATACACACATCGATCGTCCCACTTTGAAGCCCACGATCGGATGCCTGCTCTGCCTGGGGTCCCGCCCCGGATCGGGTTGCTGGTCGGTCTCGATGCCACCCTCGCGTACCCTTCGGATATAACGAATTTTCGCACCCGTGCCGACCCTGAGCCAAACACTGCTTTTTTTGTCCAAGTGGGCGCTGGTCGGGCTGGCAGGCGCCGCCCTGCTGTTGTGGGGCCGCCCGGCGCTGCGCGCGCCGCCCGCCGCCGATAGCGCCGCCTTCGCCGGTTCGCCGCCCGCGGCGCCCCCCGCCGCCGTGGTCGTACCTGCCGCACCGGTTGCGCCCCCCGAGCCGCCGCGCTCGTTTGCCGATGCCGTCCTGCGTGCGGGACCCGCGGTGGTCAACATCTATACCGCCCGCCTGGTGCGCAACTCGCCGCCCGCCGCCACCGGCGATCCGCTGCTGGGACAGCAGCCGCCAGCCGTGCGCCAGCGCGTCGAGGGCAGTCTTGGTTCGGGCGTGATCGTCGATCCGCGCGGGCACCTCGTGACCAACCATCATGTGATTCAGGGTGCGGACGAGATCCGGGTGCAACTTGCGGACGGACGCGTCGCCACCCCCATCGTGGTCGGCACCGACCCGGATACGGACCTGGCCGTGCTGCGCATAGACCTGGACGATCCGCCGATCATGACGCTGGGGCGTTCGGACGAGTTGCGCCCGGGTGATGTCGTGCTGGCGATCGGCAATCCGCTGGGCCTGAGCCAGACCGTGACGCAAGGTATCGTCAGCGCAACCGGCAGAGGCCGCCTTGGAGTGACGGATTTCGAAGATTTCATCCAGACCGACGCCGCCATCAATTTCGGCAATTCCGGCGGTGCGCTCATCAACACCTACGGCGAACTGATCGGCATCAACACCGCGGTGCTGGCGCAGTACCTGGGCACCGATGGCATCAGCTTCGCGATCCCCGTCAACATGGTGCGCGGCGTGATGGACCAGATACTCGAGCACGGCCGCGTGCGGCGCGGCTGGCTGGGGGTTTCCTCCGAAGAACTGCCCAGAGCCGCCGCGCTCGCCCTTGGCATCGCCTCCCCCACCGCATTGCGCATCAGCGGCATCGATCCGCAGGGACCGGCAGCGCGGGCGGGATTGCAACGCGACGATCTGGTCACTCACCTCAATGGAATGCCGGTGCAGAATGCCCAGGAAACACTCAATCGCGTCGCCGGCATGCCGCCCGGCTCGACCCTCGATATCCGCGCCCGGCGCGGAGCCCAGCAGCTGGAGTTCAAGGCCACGCTCGCAGAACGCCCGCCGCGCGGAGCGCGGCGGCCGGCCGGATGAGAGAAAGCCGAGCCGATCGCGCGCCGCAAGGCAGATGCGGGATCGCCGGCCCGGGACGGGCTCAGGCGGAACTGCGCTTGATATGTGCGCCGATCAGCTCCAGCTTTTCCTCGATGCACTCGTAGCCGCGGTCGATGTGATAGATCCGCAGGATGTCGGTCATGCCCTCGGCCACCAAAGCGGCCAGTACCAGGCTGGCCGACGCCCGCAGATCGGTCGCCATGACCGGCGCTGCCGTCAGCCTGGGCACGCCGCGAATGATTGCCGTGTTGCCTTCGATGTGGATGTCCGCACCCAGACGCCGCATCTCCAGCATGTGCATGAAGCGGTTCTCGAAAATGGTCTCCGTGACGGCGCTGACGCCGTCCGCGATCGTGTTCAGCGCCGCGAATTGCGCCTGCATGTCGGTGGGAAACGCAGGATAAGGGGCCGTGCGCAGGTCGACTGCACGAGGCCGCCGGCCGCGCATGTCCAAATCCACCCACGAATCGCCGACTTCGATGCGCGCCCCTGCCTCCCGCAGCTTGACCAGCACCGCATCCAGATGATCGGGCCGCATGCCCTTGACTCGCACATGGCCACTGGTGATCGCTCCGGCAACCAGGTAGGTCCCGGCCTCGATGCGATCGGGCAGCACATCGTAGCTGGCCTCGTGCAGTTGCTGCACGCCCTGGATCACGATCCTGTCGCTGCCGGCGCCGCTGATCTGCGCCCCCATCGCGATCAGAAACTCGGCCAGATCGACCACTTCCGGTTCGCGGGCCGCGTTTTCGATGATGGTTTCACCGTCGGCCAGGGTCGCCGCCATCAGCAGGTTCTCGGTACCGGTCACGGTAACGGTATCCAGCACCAGGTGCGCACCGACCAGTCTCTCGGCACGCGCCCGGATATAGCCGTTCTCTATCTGGATGTCGGCGCCCATTGCCCGCAATCCCGCGACATGCACATTCACGGGCCGCGCTCCGATCGCGCATCCGCCCGGCAGCGACACATCCGCGGTGCCGAAACGCGCCAGCAAGGGGCCGAGCACCAGGATCGAGGCGCGCATGGTGCGTACCAGCTCATAGGGCGCCACGCAGTCGCGGATGGTCGAGGCGTCGACTTCGACGCGCATCTTGTCATCGATCGTCACACTCACGCCCATGCGGCCGAGCAGCTCGATCATGGTCGTGACGTCATGCAAATGCGGCACATTGCCGACCGATACGGTGCCCCCCGCCAGCAAGGTGCCGGCGAGGATCGGCAATGCGGCGTTCTTGGCGCCGGAGATGCGCACTTCGCCGGCCAGCGGCGTGCCGCCGCGGATCTGGAGCTTGTCCATGGAATCTCTCTACCCGGCCAGGGCCTGAAGGGTGGCAAACGATCTTCGGTGCAACGGAATCGAATCACGGCCGGCGCAACGCCCACGGCACAGCGTCAGAGTCCGGCGAACCAGAACCTGGCGACCCGGAATCCGGCAGCCAGGCGTGCGGGAGCGGGAGCGCCAACCGGCGCTCGCCGCCGGCGAGCGAGGCCGGCGCTGGCCGACGCCCTCAGGGGTTGGCAGCGTCGCGCTCCTGCGGCGTGAGCACCTGCATGCTCAGGGCATGGATCTCGCGCCCCATGAGCGCGCCGAGGGTGCCGTACACGAGCTGGTGGCGCTGGATCATCCGCTTGCCCTCGAACTGGGATGCAACGATCACCGCCTCGAAATGAGTATCATCGCCGGACACGACTCGAACCTCGGCGCCGGGCAACCCGGCTTCGATCAAAGACTGGACATCGGCAGCATTCATGGTAGCAGTGGCAAGCAGTGACGAAGGGAATCGTCGAGATTAGCCGATTTGACCCTCGTGGCTCGCTGCCAAACGATCGGCCGCGCTATCATTCGCCCATGCGCTCCTCCCTCACGCCGAAACTTCTCGATTCCGCACAGCTCCTGGCGCGCGGTCGCCTGGTCCTGGAAACGGAAATTGCTGCCGTCAGCGCCTTGCAGGACCACCTGGGGAAAACCTTCGTCGCGGCCTGCCAGCTGGTCCACGACTGCGGCGGCCGGGTGGTGGTGACCGGCATGGGCAAATCGGGGCATATCGGCAAAAAGATCGCGGCGACGCTCGCCAGCACCGGCACGCCCTCGTTTTTCCTGCACCCGGCGGAAGCCAGTCACGGCGACATAGGAATGATCACACGCGAGGATGCCGTGATTGCGATTTCCAATTCCGGCGAGACCGCGGAATTGATCACCATACTGCCGGTCATTAAACGCCTGGGTGTACCGATGATCGCCATGACCGGCAAGCTGCACTCGACGCTCGCCAAGGCCGCCACGGTGGTGCTGGACGTCAGCGTCCCCGCCGAGGCCTGCCCGCACAATCTGGCGCCGACGGCCAGCACCACGGCCACGCTTGCGATGGGCGACGCGCTGGCAGTCGCCGTGCTCGAGGCCCGCGGCTTCAGCGAGCAGGACTTTGCCCGCTCGCACCCAGGTGGCGCTCTCGGCCGCCGCCTGCTGCTGCATGTCGAGGATGTCATGCGCACCGGCGAGCAATTGCCGATCGTGGCGCCCGAGGCGACGCTGCGCGATGGACTGCTGGAAATCAGCCGCAAGGGCCTGGGCATGACCGCCATCGTCGATCAGCACCAGCGCCTGCTCGGCATCTACACCGACGGCGACCTGCGCCGCACGCTGGACCAGCCGACCGACCTGCGCTCGACGCTGATGCGCGATGTCATGACCACCGACCCCAAGACGATACGCGCCCGCGTGCTCGCCGCCGAGGCGGTGCAATTGATCGAGACCCTGCGCATCACTCAGTTGCTGGTGGTCGACGATCAGCAGCGGCTGGTCGGCGCGCTGAACGTACATGACCTGTTGCGCGCAGGTGTCGTCTAGTGCCGCGGCATCCGCTGGGTGATCTTTCGCTGGAGACCGTGGTCGAGCGCGCCAGGGACATCCGCCTGCTGGTACTGGATGTCGACGGCGTACTGACCGATGGACGCTTGTATTTCGGCTCCCAGGGCGAGCAGATGAAATGCTTCCACGTGCGCGATGGCGCGGGCATCGTACAGCTGCTGCGCGCCGGCGTGCAGGTAGCGGTGATTTCGGGCCGGCAGTCACAGGCCGTGGAACGACGCATGGAGGAACTCGGCGTCACCTGCATCAGGCAGGGCATCCACGACAAGGCCGCGGCCCTGCGCGAAGTGCTTGATGTCCTGGATCTGGACCCGCAGGCGGTTGCCTGCATGGGCGACGACGTGCCGGATCTGCCGCTGTTCGCACTCGCGCGCCTTGCGATCGCGGTCAACGATGCGCATGAAAGCGCGCGCGAGCAGGCGCATTTCGTCACCCAGGCGCACGGCGGCCAGGGTGCGGTACGCGAGGTCTGCGATCTGATTCTGGATGCGCAGCGCGGGCCGCGCTCATGAGGCAACCCGATGGTCCGCCGGCGACGCCAGAGGCGGTGCAATGAACTGGCGCTGGGTATCGCTCACGGCGCTGCTGGGCGCCTTGGTGATCGGCTATGGCACACTGGTGGAACGCGGTACGGCGCCGGTCGCCAGCGGCGAGCCACCGCCGCAACCCGGCTATTATCTGAAAGACGCCGTCATCACCGAAACACAGGCCGATGGTTCGCTCAAGATGCGGCTCATAGCCGAACGCATCGAGCAGCAGCCGCAGGATGACGCCATCGTGCTGAGCGCAGTGCGCGCAACCTACTTCCAGGCGCCCGATCGGCAATGGGCCTTGTCCGCCCGGCATGGTTTCGTGCCGGGCGATTCGCGCATCGTGAACTTGCAGGGGGACGTCGAGCTGCGGCCCGTCGATGCGACGGAGGCCACGTTTTTGCGCGCCGACGCCCTGACCGTCGATACCGACAAAAACACCGCCTACAGTACCAGTTCGCCCGTGAACATCAGATTCGGCCAGCATGCCATGACCGTGAAAAGCTTTGTCGCCGATCTAAGCAGCGAAAAGATCCGGCTGGAGTCCGCAGATGGCCGCTACCAACCACAATAGCCCGACCAGTCGTCGCCGCCCCGACGGCCGCCCTGGGCGCATCGTGGCGCCGGCGGCGCTGATGGCGCTGATGGCGCTGGCGACGGCTGGCGCCCAAACGCCGCAGATCGGCCCCGGATTCGCCTGGAGCGCCGATGTCGTCAACTCCGATTTTCGCAGCGATACGCTCGATCTGGCCGGAAACGTCCGCGTCGCTCAGGGAGTCATGTCGATCGAGGCTCAGGCTGCCACCGCCCAGGGCGTTCGCTCCGACAGCAGTCGCTGGACCTTCACGGACGCGGTCCACATCCGCACCGCCGCGGCCGACCTGCAGTCCAACTCAGCCAGCGCGGCCATCGTCGACGGCGAGATCTCCCACGCGCGCGTGGAAGGCTCGCCGGCACGATTCGAGCAACGCGGCGGCCAGGCCGAGTCCCAGATCCAAGGCCGCGCCGGCGTCATCGACTACGACTTCGGCAACGGGATCGTGACCCTCACCAACCAGGTATGGTTCAGCAATGGCAAGGACGAATTCAGGGGGGATGTCGTGATCTACGATGTGCGCGAGGAGCGGGTGCAGATCAACCCTGCCGGCAGCGCTTCCGGACGCGTGCGGGGCATCATCCGGCCGCGCGAGCGTACCGAGGCCGAGACGCAGCCCGACGCCGCGACCGGCGAGCCCCAGGCTTCCTTGCGCAGCTCACCCGATTCCGTGACAGGCGGCATCGCGCAGCTGGCTGGCATGGCCGACGGCAGCCAGCCATGAGCTGCCTGCGCGTCGAGGGACTGGCAAAGAAATATCGTTCCCGCCAGGTGGTCAAGGATTTGTCGCTCGAAGTCGCCAGTGGCGAAGTCGTCGGCCTCCTCGGGCCCAATGGCGCCGGCAAGACCACCGCCTTCTACATGATCGTGGGCCTGGTCCCCACCGACGCCGGCCGGATCCTGATCGACCAGCAGGACATCTCCCGGCTCCCAGTACATCGCCGCGCGCGCCTGGGACTGGGTTACTTGCCGCAAGAGGCCTCCGTATTCCGCAAGCTCACCGTCAGGGACAACATTCGCGCGATCCTCGAAACCCGCCAGGAGCTGGATGCCTCGCGGCGTACCGAACTGCTCGAATCGCTGCTGGAAGAGTTGCATATCGGCCATATTCGCAACAGTCTTGGCCAAAGCCTGTCTGGCGGAGAACGTCGGCGCGTCGAAATCGCACGCGCACTTGCTGCAGAGCCACAATTCATTCTGTTGGACGAGCCCTTCGCCGGAGTCGACCCCATTTCCGTCCTGGACATCCAGCGCATCATTCGGCATTTGAGCGCACGCCGCATCGGGGTTTTGATCACAGATCATAACGTGCGGGAAACATTGGGAATTTGCGAACGAGCGTACATCGTCAGCGGCGGCTCGGTGATCGCCGCCGGGACTGCAGACGAGATCCTTGCAAATCAGCAGGTACGTGAGGTGTACTTGGGGCAAGACTTCAGACTCTAAATACCCCGTTACGCGGCAAATGCGGCGTACTTACCTGCGGCGGCGCAAGCCGACGCGGCCCAAGTTGCGAGACGAATGCTCAAGCCAGCCCTGCAGCTCAAACTCGGCCAACAGCTCACGATGACCCCGCAGCTGCAACAGGCCATCCGCCTGCTGCAATTGCCGGTGCTCGAACTCCAGGCACAGATCCGCGAAGCCCTCGAAAGCAATGTCATGCTCGAGGCGGAAGACGAATCCGAAACGCTCGAAGGCGGCGACACGCCGCAGGAACCCTCGTTCGACCACCCTCCCCCTGCCGCCGAATCCACCGACACTCCTCGCGGCGAGCAGCAGGATTCGATGGACGGCGAACCTGCACTGGACATCGCCGACGACCACGAGTGGGGCGATTTGCCGATTACCGGCTCCAGCGAGTCGCCGTGGTCGGGCGACGACGATCACTCGCTCGATTTTTCCGATGCGCGCGGTGAAACGCTGCAGGAACACCTGACCTGGCAGCTGGAAATGTCGCGCCTCGACGAACGCGAGATGCGCATCGGCGCGGCCATCATCGACGCCATCAATGACGACGGCTACCTCATCGAGCCGCTGGAGGAAATTGCACGCAATCTGCAGCCCGAGATCGTCAGTTCCGAAGCCGAGGTCGAACGCATCCTGCATCACGTCCAGGCCATGGACCCCGCGGGCGTGGCCGCGCGTTCCGTCAGCGAATGCATCGAACTACAGCTACGCCAGCTCGACCCGCTGACACCCGGGCGGGACACGGCCTTGCTGATAGCCGGCAGCTATCTGGACCAGGTCGCGGAGCAGCAGTACGCCTTGCTGCGGCGCCAGCTGCGGGTCACGGAAGCGGAATTGGAGAGCGCACTGGTGCTGGTGCGCTCCTGCCAGCCACGGCCCGGTTCCAGCGTGCATTCGGTACCGGCGGAATACATCGTGCCCGATGTGTTCGTGCGACGCACCGAGAAGGGCTGGGCGGTGGACATCAATCCCGCCAGCCTGCCGCGCATCCGTGTCAATCAGAGTTACGCCGGGGTGATCAGCCGATCGGCGGATCATGCGATGCTGCGCACGCAGCTGCAGGAGGCGCGCTGGCTGATCCGGAGCCTGGAAATCCGCAACGATACCCTGCTCAAGGTGGCGCGCTGCATTGTGCAACGACAATCCGCATTTCTCGAAAGTGGCGACGAGTACATGCGACCCATGATCCTCAAGGATGTCGCCGAAGCGGTCCAGATGCATGAGTCGACGATTTCCCGCGTCACCACCAACAAGTACATGCACACGCATCGCGGCGTGTTCGAGTTTCGCTACTTTTTTTCCAGCCATGTGGCGGCGAGCGACGGTACGGAACTGTCCTCGACCGCAATCCGTGCCAAGATCCGTAAGCTGGTCGCGGCCGAAGAAGCGGATAAACCGCTTTCGGATAGCCGCATCGCCGACATCTTGTCCGAGGAAGGCGTACTGGTGGCACGGCGCACCGTCGCGAAATATCGCGAAGCGCTCGGCATTCCACCGTCCAGCGAACGCAAACGAGTTTCTGTCCGATAGGCAATCCAACAGGAGGCGCCATGCAACTGAACGTCACCGGCCACCATATCGATGTCACTTCGTCGCTAAAGGACTACGTAGAACGGAAGCTGGACCGCATCATCAGGCACTCGGATCACGTCATGGACGTTCATTGCATACTGACAGTGGAAAAATTGCGCCATAAGGCCGAGGCCAGCGTGCTTCTGAACGGCGCCAAGGTCTATGCCGGGGCGGTCGAAATGGACATGTACGCGGCCATCGACGCGTTGGCGGACAAGCTCGACCGGCGGGTGAAGAAACATAAGGAAAAGCTCTCGGATCACCATGCGATAGAGGCCTTGAAAGCCCGCCCGATCTGATCCTCAGGCCGCCGGCGCGGCGGCCAGGGAATACCGTCGGAGCATGGAATGCTCCGACAGCGGCGACGTCTCCCGGCCGACGGCGGCCGGGTCGCCCCTATCCCCCAAGCGCCGGGAGCTGTAGTCTTTCGCGGGCAGCTCCGGCTGTTCTGTTCGTGCTGGTTTACATTGTCGTGGTGCGCGCCATGCGTCTGGTCATCGTTAGTGGTCTGTCCGGTTCCGGCAAGAGCGTGGCTTTGCACATGCTCGAGGACCTGAATTACTACTGCATCGACAACATTCCGGCAGGATTGCTGCCGATGTTCATCTCGCACACGGTGCGCTCGAACGAGTCGACCTATGGCTACACCGCCGTTGGCGTGGATGCCCGCAACCGCCCGGCCGAAATCGGTTCCGTGCCGAAACTGGTGGATGAGCTCAAGCGCAGCGGCGTCAATTGCGAAGTATTGTTCCTGCGTGCCGACCAGGATGCGCTGCTCAAGCGCTACAGCGAATCGCGACGGCGTCACCCCCTCAGCCGCGACGGACTGGGACTGGAGGAAGCCTTGAGCCAGGAGCGCGCGCTGCTGGAGCCGATCGCCGATGCCGCCGATCTGATCATCGACACCACCCGTACCAGCGTGCATGAGCTGCGCGAGCTGATTCGACAGCGCGTCGGCGGACGGGTCGAGGGGCGAATGTCGATTCTGTTCGAATCCTTCGCTTTCCGGCACGGCGTGCCGGGCGACGCCGACTTCGTATTCGACGTGCGCAGCCTACCCAACCCCTATTGGGAGCCGGGGCTTTCGCACCTGACCGGGCGCGACCCGGCGGTCGTGGAATACCTGGAACGCCATCCGATCGTCGCCAAGATGTTCGCCGACGTGGTCGGCTTCCTGGAGCATTGGATACCGGAGCTGGTGCGCACCAATCGCAGCTACCTGACGATCGCAATCGGCTGTACCGGGGGCCAGCATCGCTCCGTCTATCTGGTCGAACGCCTGGCGCAACACTTCTCCTCCCGCTATGCGCAGGTCCACGCGCGCCATCAGGTCCTGGGCGCCCCCACGCGCTGATCACCGCCGCCGCGCGCCCTTTATTAGGCCGATAGCGCCGCCCCTTGGCATGGCGGGCCCGGGCACCCGCCCGGCCGCACGGCAAGGCCCGGCCGCGAAACGTTTTTCTTCTTCTGGCCAGCATGCGCCGCTACACTGCGCGCCACTTCGCGCAGCCCCCGTGCGGCCCGCTGTGCAGTTCCTCCGTGCAGGCCAGAATCATGACCGAAGCCTCAGACAAAATGAGCCGCCTCGCCGCGCTGCGCCACGCGCTCGAGCAAGGCTCCATGCGCCACGGCCAGCGCATGATCAATTCGATCCATCCGGCGGAAATCGCACAGCTGATCGAGTCCTTGCCGCCGGCCAAGCGTGAGATCGTCTGGGAATTCGTCGAACCGGAACTCGAGGGCGACGTCCTGATCGAGCTCAACGAGGAAGTGCGCGCCGAACTGATCAGCGGCATGGACGCCGAGGAGCTGATCGCGGCTACCGAAGGCATGGAAGTCGACGATCTCGCCGACCTGATCGGCGACCTGCCCGAAACGCTCAATGAGCGCGTCCTGCAGTCCATGGACGCGCAGGATCGGGAACGCCTGTCGGCCATCCTGGCTTTCAAGGAGGACAGCGCCGGCGGCCTGATGAACCTGGATACCGTAACGGTCCGGCCGGACGTTACCCTGGAAGTCGTGTTGCGCTACCTGCGCATGCGCGGTGAGCTGCCGGATCGCACCGACCGCTTGTTCGTCGTCAATCGACACGACAAGTATCTTGGCGGCATAGACATTACGACGCTCTTGACCGAAGACCCCGAGAAGACGGTCGGCGAGCTGATGGATTCCGCGGTCGAGGGCATCACTCCTGATACGCCGGCGCGGGACGTGGCCAGGCTGTTCGCCGACCACGACCTGGTTTCGGCCGCCGTCGTGAGCGCCGGCGGCAAGCTGCTCGGTCGCATCACGATCGATGACGTGGTGGACGTCATCCGCGAGGAAGCCGAGCAGTCCGTGTTGAGCATGGCCGGCCTCGACGAGGAGGAGGACATGTTTGCCGGCGTCTTCACCAGCGCCCGGCGCCGCGCCGTATGGCTGAGTGCAAACCTTGCCACGGCGTTCTTCGCCGCCAACGTCGTCGGGCTGTTCGAAGCCACGATCGAGAAGGTGGTCGCACTGGCGGTGTTGATGCCGATCGTGGCCAGCATGGGCGGCATTGCGGGCAGCCAGACACTGGTGTTGATCATCCGCGGCCTCGCGCTCGGCCAAATCGAGCAGTCGAACGCGCGCTGGCTGCTGTGGCGTGAAATCGCCGTCGGTCTGCTCAACGGCCTGGTCGTCGCCAGCGTCGTGAGCACGGCCGCGGGCCTGTGGTTTCAGACCTGGACGATCGGCGGGATCGTCTTTGCCGCGCTGATGATCAATCTGCTGGCCGCGGCGCTCGCCGGCGTGGGAGTGCCCCTGGTACTCAAGCGACTGGGAATCGACCCGGCGCTGGCAGGCGGGGTGATCCTCACCACCGTCACCGATACCGTAGGCTTCGCCTCACTGCTGGGCCTCGGCACGCTTTTTCTCGTGTAGCGCGGTTCGCCCGCCAAGATGGCGCATGATGCCGGTCGCGCCGGTCGAGGACACCGCATATCCCCCCAGGAACGCCAGCAGGTCATCGGAGCGCTTCATCGCATCCTGGTATCCCAGCGCGATCAACTCGCGGGTATAGCTGTCCTGGAACATCAAATAGCTCATCAGCTGTCCGCCGCCGGTGTTCATCGCCCCCATGGTCCGCAGCAGGACACGCAAGCTGCGCGGCAGGGAGTACACGTGATGGCGCGCGATCTGCGACAGATCGCGGCTCGGCAGCAGCACCAGCATGTCGATCCTTCTGAGCTGCACGTTCGTCCCGGGCGCTCCCGTAGCCAAGGCGCTGCCGGTGGCGCTGGTGAGCGGACCAACATGATCCACGATCTGGTTGAGCTGCGTCAGGCGCTCGAGGTCGGAATACAGGCCATCGGTAAACAGCGAATCGAGCATGTAGCCGAAGATCTGCCCGAAGGTCGGGCTCAACGGAGGCACTGGAGACATCGGCAGCGAATCATTGCGCGTGCCGATCACCAGCAGACGCTGCGCCCCCAGATGGATGGCTGAACTGAAGGGGTTGGCTTCCCGCATCGCCCCATCGCCATAGTACTCACCGCCCAGCTGTACCGGCGGAAACAGGAAAGGCACCGCGACGCTGGCCATCAAATGGTCCAGCGACAGCGCCGTCGGCTCACCGGCACGGCGCATCCGGCTCCACGGCGCGCAGCCAGGCTTGGATTGATAGAACGAGACCGATTGCGCACTGATGTAGCCGGCGGCGGAAATGGCCAGCGCATCCAGGTGTCCTGCAGCGATGGCACGGGGGATACCATCGAAATCGAATTGAGCGCCCAGCAGCTCGCGCAGCGGCGAGTTGTCGAACAGCGATCGCGGCGGCGGCAGCAGCCAGCCGCCGGACATCATGGCCAGCAGCCAGTGCAGGCCGGAGCGCAGCATGCTGGCCGTGTCGGCGCGAAATACCTGCCCCACCTGGAAGTTGCGCCATACCCGCTCCAGGTTTCCGACCGCAACCCGGAAGCGATCGGCGTGGACCGCGATGGCGGTCGCGTTGACCGCTCCGGCGGAGGTGCCGGTGACGACCGGGAAAGGGTTGTTGGCGCGCGCCGGCAGCAGATCCGACAACGCACGCAGCACCCCTACCTGGTAGGCGGCCCGCGCGCCGCCACCTGGCAGCACCAGGCCCACCTTCGGCAAGCTCGGCTGAGATTGTCGATCGAAATTCATTTAGCTTCGTGCCGCAAGACGCCTGGGTCGTGTTGGCCCTGAACCGGATTAGTATGGCACAGTGTTCGAATTGCCCCCGCGCTTCCAACCTAGTGCAGCGCCGTGATCGCCTGTTCGAGGCCGCCCAAGGTCAGGGGAAACATTCTATCCTCGATCAGTTCGCGCGTGATCTGCACCGACGGGGTGTACTCCCAGCGCTGTTGCGGCTCGGGATTCAACCACACGTGATGCGGCCAGGTCCGTGTCAGGCGCTGCATCCATAGCGAGCCCGCCTCCTCGTTCCAGTGCTCGACACTGCCGCCGGGCTGCACGATCTCATACGGGCTCATGGTGGCATCGCCGACGAAGATCAACTTGTAGTCACGCCCATAGGTGCGCAGGACCTCCATGGTCGGGATCTGTTCCAGGTGGCGACGGCGATTGTCCTTCCACAGCCTTTCGTAGACGAAATTGTGGAAATAGAAATACTCCAGATGCTTGAACTCACTGCGCGCGGCGGAGAACAACTCTTCGCAGACCCGCACGTGATCGTCCATCGAGCCCCCGACATCCAGGAACAGCAGCACCTTGATCGCATTATGGCGCTCGGGCACGAATTTCAGGTCCAGCAGACCGGCGTTGCGCGCCGTGGCCGCGATCGTGTCATCCAGGTCGAGATGCTCGGCCGCCCCCTCGCGTGCGAATTTCCGCAGCTTGCGCAAGGCGAGCTTGATGTTGCGCGTACCAAGCTCCACGGTGTCGTCCAAATTGCGAAAATCGCGCTGGTCCCACACTTTCACCGCGCGCCGGTGGCGGGACTCGTCCTGGCCGATGCGAATGCCTTCCGGATTGTAGCCGTAGGCGCCGAAAGGCGAGGTGCCTGCGGTGCCGATCCACTTGCTGCCGCCCTGGTGGCGTTCCTTCTGCTCCTGCAGCCGCTGCTTCAGCGTCTCGATCAGCTTGTCCCAACCACCCAGCGCCTCAATCCTTGCCTTGTCCTCCTCGGTCAGCAGCCGCTCTCCCATCCGCCTGAGCCACTCCTGCGGAACATTTGCCAACAGTCCTTCGAACAGCTCCTCCGCGCCCTTGAAGTGCGCAGCGAACGCCCGATCGAAACGATCGAAGTGTCGTTCGTCCTTGATCAGGCAGGCGCGCGACAGGAAATAGAAATTCTCGGCGCTGGAGTCGGCCAACCGGGCGTCCAGCGCCTCGAGCAGCGCCAGCAGTTCGGTGATCGACACCGGCACCCCAGCCTCACGCAACTTGAAGAAAAAGGGAATGAGCATGAGACGGCGCTTACCGCCCCTGCCGCCGATGCAGGAACAGCAGCTGTTCGAACAGATGCACATCCTGCTCGTTCTTCAACAGCGCGCCGTGCAAGGGCGGAATCGCCTGGCGAGGATCATCGCTGCGCAGTGCCTCGGGCGGAATGTCCTCGGCCAGCAGCAGCTTGATCCAATCGAGCAATTCCGAGGTGGAGGGCTTCTTCTTCAGTCCCGGCATGTCGCGAATCTTGAAAAACGCCGCCAGCGCCTCGGCCAGCAAGTCCCGCTTCAAGCTTGGGTAGTGCACGGCGACGATCTTCTCCATCGTCGCCTGGTCCGGGAAGCGGATGTAGTGAAAGAAGCAACGCCTCAGGAACGCATCCGGCAGCTCCTTTTCGTTGTTGCTGGTGATGATGATGATCGGTCGCTGGCGGGCCTTGATCCATTGCCGCGTTTCGTAGACATGAAACTCCATGCGATCCAGCTCATGCAACAGATCGTTCGGGAACTCGATGTCGGCCTTGTCGATCTCATCGATGAGAAGTACCGGCTGTACTTCGCATTCGAACGCTTCCCACAGCCGGCCCTTGACGATGTAGTTGCCGATGTCGTGGACCTTCGCCTCTCCCAGCTGGGAATCGCGTAGCCGCGACACCGCATCGTATTCATACAGGCCCTGCTGCGCCTTGGTGGTCGATTTTATGTGCCAGCGATAAAGAGGACGCTCCAGCGAACGGGCCACCTCTTCCGCCAGTTGCGTCTTGCCGGTGCCGGGCTCGCCTTTGACGAGCAGCGGACGCCCCAGCACGACCGCGGCGTTCACCGCCATCATCAGATCGTCGGTCGCGACGTAGTTGTCTGTACCTTCAAAGCGTGCACTCATGAATCAATCACCGTGGGAATGGCACCGCGAGAATGGCACCGGATGGCGTCGGCCTCGAATTCAGTCGTGCCTGGCCGGACGGCGTCAATGCGTACGCCGCGCACGGCAGGGGGCCGGCGCCGGGTCTAGGGCCTGACTTCCAGGATCTTCATCGCGTTGGTCTTGCCCGCGACTCCCGAAAGCTCACCCTTCGTGAGAATGATCCGATCGCCGGCCTCGACCATCTTGTTGCGCAGCATCAACTTGAATATGTCCGCGTAGAGAACCTGGGCGTCGGTATGGGTAATATCGAATGTGACCGGAAACACGCCGCGGTACAGCATCACGCGCCGCCGCGTATCCTCATGGCGCGTGAAGGCGTAGATGGGAATGTCGGTGCGTATGCGTGACATCCACAGCGCTGTCGAACCCGACTCCGTCAAGGCCACGATCGCCTTCACCTTCAGATGATTGGCGGTATACATCACGGCCATGGCGATGGCTTCGTCGGTCTTCTCGAACGTCCCGCCCTCGATCCGCTGGCGCACGGGTGTGGAGGACTCGTACTTCTCGGCGCCCAGTATCACCTGCGACATCGATTCCACGGCCTTGACCGGATACCTGCCCACCGCGCTCTCGCCCGACAGCATCACCGCATCGGTGCCATCGATCACCGCATTGGCGACGTCGGACACCTCTGCTCGAGTCGGGATGGGGTTGTGGATCATCGACTCCATCATCTGCGTCGCGGTGATCGCCACCCTGTTGCGGCGACGGGTCGCGGCAATGATGTGCTTCTGCAGTCCGGTCAATTCGGCATTGCCGACTTCGACGCCCAGGTCGCCGCGAGCGACCATGACTGCCTCGCTGGCCTGCACGATACGATCGAGATTGTCGAGCGCTTCCCTGCGTTCGATCTTGGCGACCAGGTGCGCATTCCCGCCTTCACGGCGCAGCAAGGCGCGCGCCTCGTCCATGTCGCTGCCGTCACGTACGAAAGAGACGGCCAGGTAATCCACTCCCAGTGCCGCGGCGAGCTTGATGTCCGCGCGATCCTTGTCCGTGAGCGCCCCGGTCGACAGGCCTCCGCCCTGCTTGTTGATCCCTTTGCTGTCCGACAGCTCACCGCCCACGACCACCCGGGTGTCGATGCGTGGCCCGCTGACCCCGGTCACGTACAGGACGATCTGCCCATCATTGAGCAGCAGCGAGTCACCGGCGCGCACGTCCCGCGGGAGATTCTTGTACGCCACCCCGACCGATTCCACCGTCCCGGCTTGGGAACCCAGGGAGACATCGAGTGCGAAGGCATCGCCTTCGTTGAGAAATATCTTGCCTTCGACGAAGCGCTCGATGCGAATCTTCGGGCCCTGCAGATCGCCCAGCACCGCGACCAGCTTGCCCACCTCGCTGGCGACCTGGCGCACCATCTTCACACGATCGGCATGCGCCTGCGCCTCGCCATGCGAAAAATTGATGCGCACCACGTCCGCGCCGGCGCGCAGCATATCCGCCAGAACCTTTGGGTTGTCGGTAGCGGGGCCGAGCGTGGTCAGGATCTTGGTGCGCCGCAGGATCATGTGACCGCCTGCCCGGCGCTCGCCCGCTCTTCCAACACGGCGACCGCGGGCAGCTTCTTGCCCTCCAGGAACTCCAGGAATGCACCACCGCCGGTGGAAATGTAGGAAATGTCGCTCTCGACACGATACTTCTCGATTGCCGCGAGCGTGTCGCCGCCGCCGGCGATCGAGAACGCCGGGCTGCGCGCAATGGCCTGGGCCAGGGTGCGAGTGCCTTCGCCGAACTGATCGAACTCGAACACGCCGACCGGGCCATTCCAGACGATCGTGCCGGCATCGGTCAGCATGCGCGCAAAACGCTCCGCGGTATCGGGCCCGATGTCCAGGATCATCTCGTCGGCCGCCACCTGCCCGACCGGCTTGACGTCCGCTTCGGCGCTGGCCGCAAATTCGTTCGCAACCACCACATCGGTCGGCAGCGGGATGTCGGCCGAACGCTCGCTGGCCCGTTTCAACAGGCCTTTCGCGATGTCGATCATCTCGGCCTCGACGATCGATTTGCCGACATTGACCCCTTGCGCCGCCAGGAATGTGTTGGCGATACCGCCGCCGACGATCAGCTTGTCCACCTTGCTCAGCAGACTCTCCAGCACCGTCAGCTTGCTGGAAACCTTGGAGCCCGCCACGATCGCGATCAGCGGGCGTTTCGGCTTTTCCAGCGCCATCTCCAGCGCAATCAGCTCGTTCATCAGCAGCGGACCGGCGCAGGCCACCTTGGCGAAGCGGGCGACGCCATGCGTGCTCGCCTCGGCGCGATGCGCGGTGCCGAACGCATCCATGACGTACACCTCGCACAAGGCCGCCATCTTGCGCGCCAGGTCCTCGTTGTCCTTTTTCTCGCCCCGGTTGAAGCGTACGTTCTCCAGCAGCACCACTTCGCCAACGGCGCACTCGACGCCATCCAGCCAGTCCTTCGCCAGACGCACCTTGAAGCCGAGCAACTCGCCCATGCGCTGGGCAACCGGCGCGAGCGAGAACTCCTCGTCGTAGACGCCCTCCTCCGGCCGCCCCAAGTGGGACATCACCAGCACCCGCGCACCGGCATCCTTGGCGGCCTGGATCGTAGGCAGCGAGGCGCGAATACGCGCATCGCTGCTTACGGCGCCACCCTGTACGGGAACATTCAGATCCTCGCGGATCAGCACACGCTTGCCGCGCAGGTCGATATCGGTCATGCGAAGGATGGGCATTGCGAACTCCTCGTTATCCGGTCATCCGGCCTTCGACCATGCCACTGTCGTATCCAGCATGCGGTTCGAGAATCCCCACTCGTTGTCGTACCAGGCGCAGACCTTCACCAGGGTACCCTCGATCACCTTGGTCATGGTGGCGTCGTAGGTCGAGGAATGCGCATCGTGATTGAAGTCGATCGACACCAGCGGCGCGTCGGTATAGGCGAGAACGCCCTTGAGGTAGCCGGAGGCTGCCTCCTGCATCAATTTGTTGATCTCCTCTACGCTGGTCGCACGCTTGGCGGTGAAGCTCAGGTCCACCAGCGAAACATTGATCGTCGGTACACGCACCGAGAACCCGTCGAGCTTGCCGTTGAGTTCAGGCAATACCAGGCCCACGGCTGCCGCCGCGCCGGTCTTGGTCGGGATCATCGACTGGGTGGCGGAGCGCGCGCGGCGCAGATCCTTGTGGTAGACATCGGTCAGCACCTGATCGTTGGTGTAGGCATGGATCGTCGTCATGACCCCTGCGGCAATGCCGATCTTGTCATTCAGCACCTTCGCCAGCGGCGCCAGGCAGTTGGTCGTGCAAGAGGCGTTGGATACCACCGTATGACTGGCCTTCAACACGTCGTGGTTGACGCCATAGACGATCGTGGCATCGACATCCTTGTCCCCCGGCGCGGAAATCAAGACCTTCTTCGCGCCGGCAGCCAGATGCGCGCCAGCCTTGGCCTTGCTGGTGAACAGGCCGGTGCATTCGAACACCACATCCACACCCAGTTCGTTCCACGGCAGCTTTGCCGGATCGCGTTCGGCGAGCACGCGAATGCGATCGCCGTTCACCACCATCGAGTCTGCGTCGACCTGGACTTCGCCGCGAAATTTGCCGTGGACCGTATCGTACTGCGTCAGATGGGCATTGGTATTCGAATCGCCAAGGTCGTTGAGCGCCACGATCTGGATCTCGTTGTGGCGTTGTGATTCGTACAAGGCGCGCAACACGTTGCGACCGATGCGGCCGTAGCCATTGATTCCGACTTTGATGGGCATTCTGCTTACCTCGAAAAAACCAAAACTCACGCCAACAGTTCGGTGACCTTGTGCACCACGTTCTCCACGCTGAAGCCGAAGTGCTTGAACAGGTCTTTGGCGACGCCGGACGCGCCGAATGTAGTCATGCCGATGACCGTACCGCGCAGGCCCACATAGCGCCACCAGATATCCGGCGCCGCGGCCTCGATGGCCACCCTGCACTCGACATCCTGCGGCAACACCTGGTCGCGATAGCTGCGATCCTGCAACTCGAACACATTGACGCTGGGCATCGATACTACGCGTACCCGCTTGCCATCCTGCTGCAGCACCTGTGCGGCCTGCATTGCGAGCGCGACCTCCGAACCGGTGGCGATCAGGATCACCTGCGGTTTGCCGTCGCAATCCTTGAGCACATAGCCGCCGCGCCTGATATTGGCCAACTGCTCGCTGGTGCGCGATTGCGGCGGCAGGCCTTGGCGCGTCAGCGCCAGGCAAGTCGGACCGTCGCTGCGCTCGATCGCATCGGCCCAGGCCAGCGCCGTCTCGACGTTGTCGCAGGGTCGCCATACCGTCATGTTGGGAATGATCCGCAGGCTGGCCAGATGTTCCACAGGCTGGTGCGTGGGGCCATCCTCGCCCAGGCCGATGGAATCGTGCGTCATCACGTAGATGACCCGCTGTTTCATCAAGGCCGACATACGCATGGCGTTGCGGGCGTAATCGGAGAACACCAGGAACGTGCCGCCATACGGAATCAGCCCGCCGTGCAGGGCGACTCCGTTCATGATCGCCGCCATGCCGAATTCACGCACACCGTAGTGCAGATAGTCGCCGGAGGCATCCTCGGCGGTGATCGCACGCGAATCCTTGCGGTTGGTGTTGTTGGAACCGGTCAAATCGGCCGAGCCGCCAAACAGCTCCGGCACGACCGCGCCGTAGGCATTGAGCGCCTGCTGCGATGATTGGCGCGTGGCGAGGCTACCGCCGGCCTGGGCGGCCTGGGCCACGTAGCCGCGAACGGCATCGCCCCAGGTCGCGGGCAGATCGCCCGTCATACGCCGCCGGTACTCCGCCGCCAATTCCGGGAACGCCGCCTGGTAGCGGTCAAAGAGCTCGTTCCATTGCGCTTCGCGTTGCGCTCCGCGCGAGCGCGCGTCCCAGCCGCTGCGGATTTCCTCAGGCACGGCGAATGGCTCATACGGCCAATCCAGCTGCTTGCGTGCCGCCGCCACCTCTTCGGTCCCCAGCGCGGCGCCATGGGTCGCCTCCGTCCCCTGCTTGTTCGGGGCGCCGTAGCCAATGACCGTCTTGCAACAGATCAGGCTCGGGCGGTCCTGCTGTTTCGCCGCCTGGATGGCGGCATCGATGGCCTGCGGGTCGTGCCCATCGACATCGGATACGACATGCCACCCATAGGCCTCGAAGCGCTTGGGTGTGTCGTCGGTGAACCAGCCGCGCACCTCGCCATCGATCGAGATGCCATTATCGTCGTAAAGGGCGATCAGCCTGCCCAGCTTCAGGGTACCGGCCAGCGAGCAGACCTCGTGCGAAATGCCCTCCATCAGGCAGCCGTCGCCGAGAAATACCCAGGTGTAATGATCGACCAGGTCGAATCCGGGACGATTGAACGTCGCCGCCAGCATTTTTTGCGCCAGCGCCATGCCGACCGCATTCGCCAGGCCCTGTCCCAGCGGACCCGTCGTGGTTTCGATGCCCCGCTGCGCATCATGCTCGGGGTGTCCCGCCGTATGCGAACCGAGCTGACGAAACGCACGCAGGTCGTCCAAGGTCAACGGGTAGCCGCTCAGATGCAACAGGGCGTACAGCAGCATCGAGCCATGTCCGTTGGAGACCACGAAACGATCGCGGTCCCACCATAGCGGATTGCACGGGTTATGCCGCAAATGATCGTTCCACAGCACCTCGGCCATATCGGCCATGCCCATCGGCATGCCCGGATGCCCGGAATTGGCCTTCTGAACCGCGTCCATCGCCAGGGCACGAATAGCGTTGGCGAGTTGCCGGCGGTGCGTTGTCTGCATCAGGAAGAATCTCGACTTTCGTTTCAGGAACAGGCGGCGAAGGCCGCGCATTGAGGCCGGGCATTTTGGACTAAGGGGCGAGGCCGGGCAATGCGGCCCCCGGGCAAACCACTACTGCACCGCCTTATCCTCTTACTTGCTTTCCCGCCCCTTTCCCGCCCCCGCGGTCGCCCGCAGCGTGCCGCACGGGGCCCGCGGCGCACGAAAGTTTCCCCAGTCTGTCATAACAAAGTGTCGATAGGGGAAAGCCCCGATCGCGGGTCGAATCGCCGAGCTGTCCGGGACCCGTCCCAGCGCGCACTGCTCGGCCTCCGGCTGTCGCCATTTGGAACCACGTTCACAGCCACGCGTTCTTCAGGCAGTTTGCGCCATCTGCCTGTCCGCGCCGGTGCAAACCGCATTGCACCCCGGCTGCACCGGGCCCAGGACCGCTCGCGGATTTGACAAAGCGTGGCCAAACCACCGGCGCAATGAGACCGAGCGCAAAGAAACGAGACCGCGGGCAGCGAAAGCCAGCCGATCAGACATCGGTCACTTTTTGCTGCGGCGCCGATTGCTACGATTTTCACCGTTTCATCACCTAGCTGCGTCATTCGCCGCCTGCATTCACGCCGGCAGCAAAGGAAATACCGCCACGATGTCTTCCGTCCGGCTCATCCAGTTCAGCGACATGCACCTATTCGGCGACGCCACGGAGCGTCTGCGCGGCGTCGCCTCGTTGCCGGCACTGCAAGCGGCGATTGCGGACGCAGGCGAACGTTGCCGGCGCCCCGACGGGATCCTGCTGACCGGCGACCTGGTGCAGGACGATCCTGACGGCTATCGCTGGATCCGCCATCTCTTCGGCTCATCGAGCGTGCCGGTGCTGTGCCTGGCCGGCAACCATGATCTGCCCGATTCCATGCACGCCGCCCTGGCCGATCCGCCTTTTCGCCTCGGCGGTCATACCGAATTCGGCCGTTGGCTGGTCGTCATGCTCGATTCCTGGGTCGTCAATCAGGCTGGCGGCCGGCTGGGCGGCGAACAGCTGGCGCAGCTGCGTCAGGTGCTGCGCGCGCATCCCTGCCACCACGCGCTGCTGTGCCTGCATCATCATCCGATCGCGATGAGTAGCGAATGGCTCGACCAAGTAGGCCTGAGCGATGCAAACGAGTTCATGACCCTGGTTCGCGAGCATCCGAATGTCCGCGGCGTACTGTGGGGGCATGTGCATCAATCCCTGGACAGATTCGTACAGGGCGTGCGTTTCATGGCCTCGCCGGCGACCTGCGCGCAGTTCCTGCCTGGAAGCCGCGAATTTGCGATCGACAGTCGCCCTCCCGGTTATCGTCTTCTCGAGCTCAGGCCCGACGGAACGATCGCAACGGAAGTCTGCTGGCTGGAAGCACAAGCGCACAGCAGCGTCGCATAGATCTCGACACGCATCCGACCCTATAGTTGCGGCATGCGTACCGCCCTGATGTGTCTGTGTGCGATGCTGGGCTGCGCCCAGGCATTCGCTCAAATCCCTGCCGCGGTGCAATCTGCGCCGGAAACGCCTGCCCCGGCCCCCGGGCATGCCCTGTGGTCCCTTCAAGGCCGGACGAACACCGTCTACCTGCTCGGCTCGGTCCATTTCCTGCCTCCCTCCGAGCAGTTCCCGGACGCCGTCGAAGCGGCCTACGCGGATGCCGAAGCCCTGGTGATGGAGATAGACATGGATGATCTGGATCCGGCCCAGATGCAGCAGGCCATGCTGGAACTAGGCATGCTGCCGCCCGGGCAATCGCTGCGGCAACTGCTGGGCGAGACGGTATATGCGCAGGTCGCCGCCACGGCGCACAAGGTTGGATTGGATCCGGCGCTGCTGGAGCGTTTCCGCCCATGGCTGGCCGCCATGACGCTGGTACAACTGCACATGATGAAGATGGGACTGGACCCGCTCGCCGGTGTCGAGCAGCGACTCAGTGCCCGGGCACAGCGTGACGGCAAGCCTATCGAAGGCCTGGAGACGGTCGGCCAGCAGCTAGGCCTGCTCGCACAACTGCCGCCGCAGCAACAACACGAATTCCTGATGTACAGCGTCCAGGACAGCGAGCGCATGAGCCGTGAGATCGACGAATTGCTCGCGGCCTGGCGCCAGGGCGACACCGACACGCTGGAGCGCTTGCTGGCCGCCGGCTTCGAGCAGTATCCGGATCTCTATCGCCCCTTGACCGTCGAGCGCAATCGCAACTGGATCGGTCGCATCGAGGCGCTGCTGAACGAGCGCGACGACTACCTGGTAGTCGTCGG
>JBEBRC010000016.1:0-30082 GCA_040395055.1 Steroidobacter denitrificans | reverse complement strand
GCAGATCCTATTGTCGCAAATTTTGACCACCGGCTCGCGAGAACTTGCTTGGCGACGCGGCGGCGCATCGCGGCCGTGACAGCGCCGCGTCATCCGGGAAGCTGGTGGCGCGCTATCCGACAGATTGGCCGACAGATTGGCCGACGGGTTCGGCGGCGGGTCGTGCCACGGATCGGGGTTGACGGTGCGCAGGAACCCATGAATCGCCTTGCGCGACTCCTGCCTGCCGCGCCAGCGGCGTCTCAGCGGCGCGGGCGACGCAGCGCCCCTGCAGTGGGCCTTTGGAGGCCAGGATCGGCCGCTGCCGGCAAGTCCGCGAGTCTCGATTTGGAGGCGAGCGTCCTCATCCGGTCTCAGAGATCGAAATCATAAGTGAAGCGCAATCCGATCTCGCGCGGCCTGACGACGTCCTTGGAGTAGGTGCGCACGCGCACCGCGCCGCCGGCATCGTCCGCCAGGGTCTGGGCGTAAACGGACGTCAGCCTCACACCGGTCTCGGCGTATTTGTTGAGCAGGTTGCGCGCATAGAGACCGACACTCCATAGATCGGACTGCAAGGTCGCGGACGCCGAATGCAACGCGAACCCCGGCAGCGCCTCGCCGTCGCCGCGCATGCCGGTGCGGGTAAGCACGTCGCTGATCGCCGTCACGCCGTAGGTCAGCGACAGTTCTCTTCCCGATGACAGCGGGACGTCCCAGGTGGCGAAGATATTCCCTTGATGCCGTGGCGATCCGGGCAGGCGATCTCCCTTGGCACCATCCACGAACAGCACATCGTAGCCAGGCGGCGTGATGGTGCGGATCAGCTTCGGTGCATCGTCGGTCAACTGTGCGTCGGTGAAGCCGTAGCTGCCGCGCAGCGAGAACTGATCGCTCAGGCGCGCATCGAAGGACACTTCGGCGCCCTGCGTGCGCGCACCCTTGCCATTGATCGTCACCGGCGTGTTGCCGATCGTGGTCTGGGTCGCGAGCTGAGGATCTTCCCAGTCTATGTAGTACACCGATCCGTTCAGGATCAAGCGGCGATCGAACCATTGGGTGCGCAGCCCTATTTCATAGTTCGTGGTGCTGTCGGGGAAGTACTCGAATTCGTTGGGCTGCGCGCAAACGTTCTGCTGCGAACCGACCGTGGTATCGCACAATGGCACGCCATTGGAATTGCCGATCCGGTAGCCCTCGCTCACGGTGACATACCCGAGCACGTCGTCGGTAAAGCGGAACGAGGAATTGAATTTGTACAGCATGCCATCGTCGGACTGACCGCCCGGCTCGAACTCCAGGAAGATGTCGTCGGGACCCCGATCGCCCACCAATGTCGTATACAGAAGCGGCAGGTCGGTCGCATTGCGAGTGTCCAGCTCGTACTCGTAGTAACGAGCGCCCAGCGTCACTTGCCAGCGCGGGGTGAGGTCGTAGGACAGCTCGCCGTACAGTGCGGTCTCGACCAATTTGGTGCTGCCAACCGAGTAATACTCGAGGTTGTCGGGACGTATCGCGGCCCCGGCGCCGATGTCGACCAGATATTCACTGAAGCCGGGGGTGAACTCCTTGCTGTCGCCATCGCTTTCGAGCTTGTTGTAGAAGGCGCCGAGCAGCCAGTTGAGCGGACCGCTGCTGCTGGACACCAGCCGCAGCTCCTGGTTCAGCGTTTTCTCCTTTTGCGTCTCGCGGGTGAAGGCCGAGAACGAAGGAAACGCCTCATAACTGTATTGCAGCCCGATCAGCAGGTCGGTCTGGTCGCGCTGGCCGGTTTCATCGAATTTCGAATATCCGGTTGCCGAAGTCAGCTCGGCAAACCCAAGGTCCGCCACCAGTTCCAATGCGAGCAGCTGGTTCTTGCGCGTGTTGGGCTCCAGGTAGCGCAGCGCCGACTCGTAACGGCCGCTGTCGAAGGAGGTGCGATGGTTCAGCGTGCGGCCACCGACCTCCTGCTTCTGAAAGTAGTAGGTGAGATTCGCATCGAGCGCATCGCCGATCAGCCAGCGCAATGCCGCGCGTCCGGACAAGGTCTTCTGGAAGTCCGCATCCTTCTGGCGGCGCAGGTTCGCCGCCACCGCCGCCGGATCCGAGAAGTCCGGATCCGGATCGGACACGCCTCCTTCCCGGACGAGATAGGCGTAATCGATGAATCCTGGATCGTCGAGATAGTCCGCCGACATCCGAAACGCCAGCGTGTCGGTCATCGGCAAATTGAGCGTCAGCCCACCCTTGGCACCGATCCCATCGCTATGGGACAGCATGAAGGTATTGCCGCGCACCGCCGCACTCGGGCCGTCGAACTGGGGTCGACGAGGCAAGTAGCGAATGGCACCGCCCAGTGTGCCGGCACCGTACAGAGTGCCTTGCGGCCCGAGCAGGACTTCGACGCGATCCATGTCCTCGAGCTTCAAGTCGACATAGAGTGGAATCTCGCCGACATAGGTCGCAACCGTCCCGCCGCCGCCATTGCCGAGAAATTCCGAGGCGCCTACCGGATCCGCGTTGAGTCCACGAACGATGATGGCGTTTGCCGCGCGTGGCCCCTGGTCGATGACGAACAGGCCCGGAACGGTCCGTGACACATCGGCCAGATTGGCCAGGCCCAGTTCGTTGATCTGCTCGCCACCCAAGGCCGAGATGTTGAGCGGCACTTCCTGGATGCTCAGCGCACGGCGGGTGGCCGTGACCGTAATTTCATCGATGATGGTCGAGCCGGTCTGTGCTCGCACAAGACTCGGCGACGCCATGCCGAGCGTAGAGGCTACCGCGGCCGCCAAAGCGACCGACCGATGAGAAACGACGATGCCCTGCCCCATGCCGTAGTCCTCATGTTCTTGTTGTAGGAAACAGCATGGCACCGAAACCAAAATCAAAGCAAGCGGGCGGCGAATCGGCAGCGGCACCTTGCGAGCGATCGGCGCTGCAGTCCGAGGATGGCGGCGAGTGCGTCAGCTCGTGCGACGCCAGGTGCCGCACGAGCTGCTTGCCTTGCAGGAGATAGCGGCAAACGGCGTGTCGGCGAGACGTCCCGGGCCGGGCGCGAAGACACTCGTCAAAGGCGAGAATTGACAGTACTTAATGACTCCAAGTGTCTTATTTTTATAAATATTTACTTGGGTAATGGTGGGTCGGGAGGGACTCGAACCCTCGACCAGCGGATTAAAAGTCCGATGCTCTACCGTCTGAGCTACCGACCCACGCATGGAAGGGCGCGCATGATACAGAAGCGAGCCGCGCAATTCACCGAAAATATCGCGTCGGATCCTCGACTCCGGCGCTACGAAAGCCTTCGCGCCGCAAGCGGCAGGCATCGCAGCTGCCGCAGGCACGTCCGTCCTCATCCGCCTGGTAGCAGGACACGGTCAAGGAGTAATCCACGCCCAGCTCGCGGCCGCGCTGGATGATCTGCGCCTTGGTCAAATCCATCAGCGGTGTTTCGATGCGGAATGCCATCACGCCTTCGACCGCCGCTTTGGTGGCCAGGTTCGCGACCCGCTCGAAGGCATCGATGAATCCCTGGCGACAGTCGGGATAGCCCGAGTAATCCACGGCGTTGACGCCGATGTAGATGCTGGGCGCACCCAACACCTCGGCCCAGCCCAGGGCAAACGACAACATCACCGTGTTTCGCGCCGGCACATACGTGACCGGGATGCCTATCTGCGGCGTCTCGGGTACGGCGATCGATGCATCGGTCAGCGCCGAGCCGCCGATTCCACCCAGATCGATGCGCAGGCTGCGATGCTCGATCGCGCCCATGGCCTGCGCCACGCGACTGGCGGCCACCAGCTCCGCGCGATGCCGTTGTCCATAGTCGACGCTGAGGGCATAGCATTGCCGCCCCTCCCGGCGCGCGATCGCCAGCACCGTGGCCGAATCCAGGCCGCCCGAAAGCAAAATGACTGCGCGTGACTGCGCCATAAGACTGTTCCCGATACCCACCGTGCCCAACCGTGCCGGATCGTCTCGCCTACTTGCCCGGCGTATCGCCCCACAGGTACTTGTGCAGCTGCACTTGCAGGCGCACCGGCAGGCGCTCATCCAGCACCCATTGCGCCAGGTCGCGCGCCTCGAGCTGGCCATTGCTGGGGCTGAACAGCACCATGCAGCGCTCGGCGAGCCGCCGCGAGCGTACCTGCTCGCACGCCCAATCGAAATCGGCGCGCGAGCAGATCACGAACTTGATCTGTTCCTCGGGACGCAAGACCTCGAGATTCTGGTAGCGGTTGCGCTCGACTTCACCACTGTCCGGCGTCTTGACGTCGACCACGCGCACCACGCGCGCATCGACGCTCGACACATCCATGGCGCCGCTGGTTTCCAACGACACCCGGTAGCCCGCGTCGCATAGCCGCTGCAGCAGTGTCAGGCAGCTGCGTTGCGCCAGAGGTTCGCCGCCCGTGACGCACACATGGCGGGTCTGGAACGAAGCGACTCGTTCCAGCACCTCATCGATGGCGAGCCAGTCGCCGCCGTGAAACGCATAGGCGGTATCGCAGTACTGGCAGCGCAAAGGACAGCCGGTGAGCCGCACGAACACGGTCGGCCAGCCGACGCTGTCTGCCTCGCCCTGGATGGAAAGAAAGATCTCGGTCAGCTTGACGCGCGCGGCGCGGCCAGCGAACGTCGACTCGCGTTCGGCCGGCACCGTCTTGGCCGTTGCGGGCCGAGGCGCCGCGGTGTCGGCCATCGCCGCTTCGAGCAGTCCGGCCTCGCTGCGTTCAGTGTCCAGTTGGATGTTCATCGAGGGCCACCTACCTGCCCTCCCCATCCATCTTTGCCAGGCGCTGGCTGGCCAGGCGGGCGGCCGTGGTATCGCCGAAGCGCTGCACGACCTGTCCCAGGGCGGAGCGCGCCTCGGCCCAGTTCTTCAGCTCATAGGCGCAGTAACCGATCTTGAGCAAGGCATCCGGGGTCTTGCGCGAATCCGGATACTTCTCCAGCACCGCGCGGAAATTGCGCAACGCCTCCGTATATTGCTTGGTCACGTAATGACCTTCGCCCAGCCAGTACTGGGCGTTGTCCGCCAGGGCACTGTCGGGAAAGGTTCTGAGAAACTGCCCGAAACCGCTGATCGCTTCCTGGTATTCGCCATCCTTCAGCAGGTCAAACGCGGCCTGGTAATTGGCACGGTCATCGCCCTGGGGGACCGGCAGACCGGAGGATCCCGAACCGCTGCTGCTGGCAGCCCCGGCGCCTTCGATCAGCGACAAGCGACGATCCACATCGCCGTACATCTCGCGCTGCTGCTCTTGCGACTGCGCGCTGGCATGCTGCAGTTCGTCCAGCTGCCCACGCAGGCTGCGCATTTCATCCTGCACGGCGACGATCCGCTGCGACAAATCGAGCAGGCTCTGGTTCGCCAAAACCCGCTCGATGCGCAACAGGCGGCCATCCAGTTCGGTGAGCCTCTGCACCACCGGGTCTTCTTCCGGTGGCAGGCTGGCGCAGCCCGCCAGCCAGGCGCATGCCGCCGCGGCGATGATGGATCGGCCCAAACCCAAACACGTCGTTCGACTCGTTTGGCGCATTGTTTGGCACATCGTCTGGTTCATTTCCGTAGACCTTGTTGCCATCGCGACTACCATACCGGCGCCCTGGCTCTCACTCGTGTACTTCATCCGGGCGCACGTCCAATGCGCGCCCGGGCATCCCGCGACTATCGGCCGTAGACCAGCTCGACGCGACGGTTCTTGCTGTAGGCAGACTCGTCGCCGCCTTGCACCGCCGGGCGCTCCTCGCCATAGCTCACCGTCGTGATCTGCGCCTCCGTCACCCCTTGCAACATCAAGGCGCGGCGTACCGCTTGCGCACGGCGCTCGCCCAGGCCGATGTTGTACTCACGCGAGCCACGCTCGTCCGAGTGGCCTTCCAGGCGCACGGTGCGATTGTTGCCGCCATTGAGGTACTTCGCATGCGCGGCGATGATCGGGATGTAGTCCGACTTGATCTCGGCCCGGTCGTAATCGAAATAGACGATGGTTCCGACCTGCACCGCTTGTTCCAGCGCCGCCTGCTCCGCGCTCAAGGCGCTGCCGCCGACGCTGCTGTCGGAGGTGCGGCCGGTCTGGGCGCCGATTTCCTCGCCCGCCGGGTTCTGCGCATCCGGCAAGGTTTGCGGCTTCTTCGGACATCCGGCCAACGCCAACGCACTCACCACGATCAACATCACCTGCGATACACGCATTCGCCTCTCCTGAATGAATCCCAATGACAGCCTGTTGGCAAGACTCGAAAAACTGGCGGAATATTGCCACAAGCGCGCTGACGGAACCATGTCGCCGGCCGGCTCAGGGATTCGCCGGGTAAGGCGACCATACCGGTTCGCGCACCTGGCCGCTGCTGGCCGCAAGGCGCTGCTGCACGCGCCCGTCGATCGACACCGTCGCCAGTACGCCGCGTCCGCGATCCTGCGTGGCATAGATCAGGGCGGCGCCATTGGGTGCGAAGCTGGGACTTTCATCCTGCCGCCCCTGGCTCAGTACGCGCACGGCACGCGTGGACAGGTCGACGACCGCGATGCGGTAGTTGCCGCGATCCAAGTGAACCACCGCCAGCTGCTTGCCGTCCGGCGACAGGCGCGGCCGGGCATTGTACCCGCCTTCGAACGTTACCCGTGTGGCCCGGTTCGGCTGCGCCACCTCGACCTCGTAGATCTGCGGCCCGCCCGCCCGATCGGACATGTAGTACAGCTTGCGCCCGTCCGCGGACCAGGTCGGCTCGGTATCGATGCCCGGGTCGAAGCTCATGCGAGTCAACATCTGGCTGGCCAGGTTCAGGGTATAGACATCGACGTCGCCATCCTTGCGCGACAAGGTCAGGGCCAGCGACTTGCCGTCCGGCGACCAGGCCGGCGCGCCGTTGATGCCGGCTCGCGCCGAGACCCGGCGACGCTCTCCGGTGCGCAAGGTCTGCACGTAGATGGCCGAGGCTTTGCTTTCGAACGATACGTAGGCCAGGCTTTGTCCATCCGGCGACCAGGCAGGCGACATCAGCGGCTCGTTCGAGTTGGCGACGACCTGCTGGTTCTCGCCATCGGCGTCGGCAATGATCAGCTTGTAGCGCTGCTGCGGCGGGATGCCCTCGACGCTGATGAACGCGATGCGGGTCGAAAACGCACCGCGTATGCCGGTCAGCTCTTCGAAAATGATGTCCGCGATGCGATGCGCCAGCGCCCGCATGGAGTTCGAGGTCGCCGTCAGGCGCTGGCCGGCCAGGCGTTGACCCGTCAGCACGTTGTAGAGCTCGAACTCGGCCGCGTAGCGATCGGCGCCCTGCTCGGGCTGCGGCATGAGCTTGCCGACCGCAATGAAATCGCTCTTCAGGTAGCGCCAGTCCTGGAAGCGGATCTGATCGCCGCTGGTCGGCCGATCGATCATGTCCTGGCGCTCGAGCGGCGCGAAGCGCCCGCTGCGCTGCAGGTCGGCCGCCACCACTTCCGCGACGTCGAACGGCGCCGCCCCGCTGGCTTCCCAACCGAATGGCACGATGGCGATCGGTACCGCATCCTCCTGGCCACGCGTGATCTCGACCACCAACTGGGCCTTGGCGACGGGCATCAGCAGCGCCAGCAGACAACATGCAAGCACCTGGCGCAGGCGCTGCCATGGCAGGTCCGGCCGGCGCATCGCATGACCTGTGCAACGATTTACCTTCATTCCTCTGCTCCTCTCACCAGCATCGCCAGTCGTCGATACACCTGTGCGGCGACGTCACTGGCGCATAGGTCCATAAGTCAAGTCCGGTACCCTAGTCCAGCGGTTTGAACACCAGCACCAGATTTCGTTCGAACAAACGCGGATCCGGCGGCGGCGGCAGCGGCGAGGCGCGCATGACCGCGGCCTCGATCGACTGTTTCACCGCCGCATCGCCATTGCACCGCCCGATGCGAACCGTCAGCACCGTGCCGCCGGGGGCCTGAGCCACGTGCACCTCGCATTCCAGGCCGGTGCGCGCCGAGGGCGGGCGATTCCAGTTGCGCACGATGCGCTGCTCGATCATGGAGACGTATTCGCTCAACAATCCGGAGCTCGCCGCCTGCATGCGCCCTTCCTCCTCTTCCAGCTGGCGCCGCAGTTCCGCCTCGCGCGCCTGCTGCGCCCGGGTCTCCTCGGCAAGCTTGCGGCGTTCCGCTTCCTCCTTCTGCCGGCGCTGGATCTCCTCCACCCGCTTGCGCTCGGCCTCCTCCGCCTGGCGCTGCTGTTCCTGTGCGACGCGCTGGCGCTCCGCTTCCTGGCGCTCGCGCAATTGGCGTTCCTCGGTTTGCCGGCGCTGCTGTTCCTCTTCTTGCCGGCGCTGCTGCAGCAAGCGCTCCTGTTCGGTGCGCTGTTCCACTTCGCGCCGCGCCGCCTCCTCGCGCTGGCGCCGCTCCTGCTCGGCGGCCTGTTCGCGCTGCTGCGCCTCGGCACGCTGGCGCTGCGCGTCCGGATCGGGGGCTGGCGGCCGCGACGCCGCCCGGTCGAGCAAGGATCGATCGACCACCACCGCCTGGATCGCCAACTGCACCGGCGGCGGCTTGCGCGCGATCGAGACCATGGTCAGCCCGAACACGCCTGCGAACAGGGCGTGCAGCAGCAACGCCCCGATCAAGTACACCCCATACTGACGCAGTAGCTCGCGCATCGCGGTGGCGGACGCTTCAGCGCCTCGAGCGATCCGGCGTGGGCGCAGGATCGGTGATGAAGCCGACCTTCTCCGCGCCGGCTTCCTGAAGCAGCACCATTCCCGTCACCACGCGGCCATAGGGCACGCTTTGATCGGCCTTGACCAGCACCGGCGTCTTGGGTTCCCGGCGCAGCACCGTCGCCACGCGCTCGAACACCGCATCCTCGTCGATGGCGGAGTCCTGGTTCTCGCCGATGTTCAGGTACAGCCCGCCCTGGGCATCCACGCTCAGGATCAGGGGATCATGGTCGCGCAGCAGGTCCTGGGGCAGCGGCTCGGCGCCGGCCTTGGGCAGCTCGACGCTGATCCCCTGCGTCAGCAACGGCGCAGTGACCATGAAAATGATCAACAGCACCAGCATGACGTCGATGTAGGGCACCACGTTGATCTCGGCCATCAAGCGCCGGCCGCGCCGGTTCGAAGATGTCATGCGCGCGCCTCGGTCGCCGCTTGAGCCGCGCGCGGCGCCGTGGCGTGACGTTGCAGGATCGTCAGGAGCTCCTCGACGAAGGTGTCGTAGCGCAGTTCCATGCGGCTGACCTGATCGGCGTAGCGGTTGTAGGCGATGACCGCCGGAATGGCCGCGAACAAGCCCATGGCGGTCGCGATCAGCGCCTCGGCGATGCCGGGCGCAACCATCGCCAGCGTCGCCTGCTGCACGTTCCCCAGGCCATGGAAGGCGTTCATGATGCCCCACACCGTGCCGAACAAGCCGACGTAGGGACTGGTGGAGCCGATCGTCGCCAGCATCGACAGGCTGTTCTCCAGCCGATCGCTTTCCTTGAGCAGCGACACCCGCATGCCGCGCCGGGAGCCTTCGATCAACTGCGCCGAGGCGATGTTGCCTTGCTGGCGCATGCGCGAGAACTCGCGGAAGCCGGACTCGAAAATGCTCTCCATGCCCTTGGTGACGCGCCGGCTCTGTTCGATGGAGCGAAACATGGCGGTGAGATCGCCCCCCGACCAGAACGTCTCCTCGAAACGATCGGCGTCACGGCGCGCCTGGCTGAGTTCGGCGCGTTTGCGCAGCATGATCGACCACGACACCACCGAAGCAAGCAGCAGCAGCAGCAGCACCAGCTGCACGATGATGCTGGCGTTGAGCACCAGTTCCCAAGGATTCAGGCCTTCCGTCATCATTCAGTCGACTCCCGCCAGCAAGGCCGCCGGCAATGGCCGGGGCCGGAATTTGATTGCGTCCAGGCACGCCACGCGTACCGTCCCTTCGAGCAGCAGCTCGCCATCCAGGCTGTCGCGATAGATTTCCTGCCCCAGAGTGATGCTCGCCCGGGTGGCCTGGCGTACCGCGCAGGTCACCCGCAGGGAATCGTCGAAGCGCGCCGGCTTGCGGAAATGCGCCTCCACCTGAACGACAGCGAAAACCAGCCCGTGTTCCTCCTTGAGCGGCAACTGCTCGATGCCCGCCGCGCGCAGCCACTCGGTGCGCGCCCGCTCCAGGAACTTCATGTAGTTGGCGTAGTACACCACGCCGCCGAGATCGACGTCTTCGTAGTAGACGCGCACCGGCCAGGAAAACACGGCGCTCATTCGTGAAACAGGTCCCCGCTGCCGATGCGTTGCGGCAGCTTCAGTCCGAAGTGCTGATAGGCGCTGCGGGTCGCGACGCGGCCACGCGCGGTGCGCATGATGAAGCCCTGCTGGATCAAGTACGGCTCGATCACATCCTCGATCGTGCCGCGCTCCTCGCCCAGCGCGGCGGCCAGGCTTTCCACGCCGACCGGCCCGCCGTCGAACTTCTCCATGATCGTCAGCAGCAGCTTGCGGTCCATGATGTCGAAGCCCAAGGGATCGACGTCCAGCAAGTCCAGGGCCGCCTGCGATACCTCGTCGGTGATGCAGCCGCTGGCCTTGACCTGCGCGAAGTCGCGCACCCTCCGCAGCAGGCGATTGGCAATGCGTGGCGTGCCGCGCGAGCGCTGCGCGATGCGCGCCGCGCCGCTGTGGTCGGCCGGCACGCCGAGGATGGTCGCCGAGCGTGCGACGATGCTCTGCAGTTCGGCCGTGTCATAGAACTCCAGGCGCTGCACGATGCCGAAGCGATCGCGCAGCGGAGAGGTCAGCAGCCCGGCCCGCGTGGTGGCGCCGATCAGCGTGAAGGGCGGCAAGTCGAGCTTGATCGATCGCGCCCCGGGACCCTCGCCGATCATGATGTCCAGCTGGAAGTCTTCCATCGCCGGATAAAGGATTTCCTCCACCACCGGGCTCAGTCGATGGATCTCATCGACGAACAGCACATCGTTGGGCTGCAGGTTCGTCAGCAGCGCCGCCAGATCACCGGCGCGCTCGATGACCGGCCCGGAGGTCTGGCGCAGCCCCACGCCCAATTCGTTGGCAATGATGTTGGCCAGGGTGGTCTTGCCCAAGCCCGGCGGTCCGAAGATCAGGACATGATCCAGCGCCTCGTTGCGCCGGCGGGTGGCCTCGATGAATATCTCCATCTGGGTCTTGACCGCGGACTGTCCGACATAGTCCGCCAGCCGCTTGGGCCGCACGGCGCGATCGAACGCTTCTTCATCGCCCTGGGCGGCGGCGGAGATTATGCGATCCTGCTCTATCATTCAAAAAGACTCATCGCGCGGCCGCCGCCTGCAAGGCACTGCGGATGACTTCCTCGGTCGTCTGCACCGATTCGTCCACGGTTTTCAGCAGCCGCAGCACTTCCGCCGGCTTGTAGCCCAGCGCGACCAGCGCGCTGTAGGCCTCCGCCTGCGGACCGGCTGCCGTCTCCAGCGTCCCGGACTTGCTCATCACTCCTGTGATCTCGCCGAAACCCTTGATGCGATCGCGCATCTCGATCAGCAGGCGCTCGGCGGTCTTGCGTCCAACGCCCGGCAGCCGCACCAGCGCCGTGGCGTCCTGCGCCTCGATACACAGCAGAAAGTTATCGACGCTCATTCCCGAGAGCAGCGCCAGCGCCACCTTCGGCCCGACGCCGGAGACCTTGAGCAATTCGCGGAACAAGCGGCGTTCGCGGTCGCTGCCGAATCCATACAGGATGTGCGCGTCCTCGCGCACCACCAGGTGGGTAAACAGGCCGACGTCGCTGCCCATCGCCGGCAGCGTGTAGAAGGTCGACATCGGCGCTTCCAGCTCGTAGCCCACGCCGCCGACGTCGATCATCAGCTGCGGCGGCTGCTTGGCGGTCAGGCGCCCGCGCAGGAAACCGATCATCGAGCCGCGCCTGCCGCGGCCGAGGCCAGCCCGACGAGGCGGCGCGAATGGGCATGGCACAAGGCGATCGCCAGCGCATCGGATGCATCTTCGGTGAGCGAGCCGGTGATGTTGAGCAGTCTTCTAACCATCAGTTGTACTTGATCCTTCTGCGCGCTGCCGGTGCCCACGACCGCCAGCTTGACCTCGCGCGGCGCGTACTCGAACACCCGCGGCCCCACCACGAACGTCGCGCTCAAGGCGGCGCCGCGCGCCTGCCCCAGCTTCAGCGCGCTGTCCGCATTGCGATGCATGAATATGCGCTCGATCGCCACTTCATCCGGACGAAACTCGCCGGTAAGCTGTTCGACCCCGGCAAAGATCTGCTGCAGGCGTTCGGCCAGCGAACTGCCCGTGGTCTTGATCGCCCCGCTGACCAGATAGGAGGTGCGGTGGCGATCGACTTCGACCACGCCGTAGCCGGTGCGCAGCGAACCAGGATCCAGGCCCAGGATTCGAGCTTGTCCCGGCAAGGCCGCCTCGCGCTGGTTCGACACCAGCGCGGCTAAGCTCTGCGGCCGCCTGAGTCTGCGCAAGGATTCCTCCGCTTCTGACACGAGATTTGGTGCCGGTATGATACGGCAACCGATCCAAACCGACACGCCGATTGCCACCACGCTCGAGCGCCATGCCAGACGTCGACCACGCCACCGATACCGCACCCGGGACACCGCCCGGGACACCGCTGCCGCAGCGCCCCGCCGGCGTCTCGCCGGCGGCGTCGGATCACGCCGAAGTCCCCGCGCTGGCGCTGCTGGCCGGACTGCCCCTGGCGCCAGACAGCGACAGTGCGCGCACCCGGGCGCGGGAAATTCTGGGCATCGTGGCGCAGCTGACGGACGACAGCGACATCCTCACCGGAACGCTGCTCTATGTCCTGCTGCAGGCCGAGGCGCTGAGCGCGCAACAGGCGGCGAAAGTCGCCCCGCCCGCCGCGCATCGCATCGCCTCGGAATTGCTGCGCGTGGGTTCGCTCCATATCGGCCTGGCAAGCTCCCCCGGCGCCGCCGCCAGCTCGCTCTCGGGCCAACAGGCCGAAGCGCTGCGCAAGATGCTGCTCGCCATCGTCACCGACCCGCGCCTGGTCCTGATCAAGCTGGCGATGCAGCTGTATCAACTGCGCACCGCCAAGGACGAGCCCGAAGCCGAACGCCAACGCCTGGCCTACGAGACGCGCCACCTGTATGCCCCGCTGGCCAATCGCCTGGGTGTATGGCAATTGAAATGGGAGCTCGAAGATCTGAGCTTTCGCTACCTGGATCCGCAGAACTACCGCCGTGTCGCCGGATGGCTGGCCGCCAAGCGTGTCGATCGCGAACGCTACATCGACGCCGTCATCGTGCAAATCCGCAGCGAGCTGGAGAAGGTCCACATCCAGGCCGACGTAGCCGGCCGGCCCAAGCATCTGTACAGCATCTGGCGCAAGATGCAGCGCAAGGGCCTGTCCTTCGATCAACTCTACGACATACGCGCCATCCGCGTGCTGGTGGACAGCATCGCGGACTGCTATGCGGCGCTGGGCGTCGTGCATACGCTGTGGCATTACATTCCCGGCGAATTCGACGACTACATCGCCACGCCCAAGGACAATCTATACCGCTCGCTGCACACGGCCGTGATCGGACCCGGCAAGTTGCCGATGGAAATCCAGATCCGCACCCACGACATGCACCAGCACGCCGAGCTGGGAGTCGCCGCGCACTGGCGCTACAAGGAAGGCGGTCGCGCCAATCCCGCCTACGAGCAAAAGATCGTCTGGCTGCGGCAGATCCTCGAACCGGGCGAGCGCGACCAGGAAAGCGAAAGCGATTTTCTCGAGCGTGTGCGCTCGGAGATTTTCGAGGATCGCGTCTATGCGCTGTCGCCACGCGGCGAGGTGATCGATCTGCCGCGCGGGGCGACACCGCTGGATTTCGCTTACCACGTCCATACCGATCTCGGCCATCGCTGTCGCGGCGCCAAGGTCAATGGCCGGATGGTGCCCTTGACGCATGCCCTGGCCAATGGCGACCAGGTCGAAATCATCACCGGCAGGCAGCTCAGTCCCAGCCGCGACTGGCTGGTGCCCTCGCTCGGCTACCTGGCCTCGCCCCGCAATCGCAGCAAGGTGCGCGGCTGGTTTCGCAAGCTGGACGAGGAACAGAACCGGCAACAAGGCAAGCTGATCCTGGAGCGCGAGCTGCAGCGTCTGGCGATCCATACCGTCACCCTGCCGGAACTGATCAGCGAGTTCAATGTCGCCAACGCCGAACAGCTGTACCAGGCGATCGGCGAAGGCGAGATCAATGCGGCACAGATCATCGGCGCCCTGCAACGCCGCGCCAAGCCTCAGGAATTGCCCTCGCCCGTGCCGCGCCGCCCCGCCGCCCTGCCCAAGCAGACCGACGGCGTCATGATCGAAGGCGTCGGCGACCTGTTGTCGAGCTTCGCGCGCTGCTGCGGGCCGGTGCCGCCGGAAACGATCGGCGGCTACATCACGCTCGGGCGCGGCGTCAGCATTCATCGCGACCAATGCGCGAACTTCCGCCGCCTGGTGCACGAACACCCCGAACGCATCATCGCCGTCGAATGGGGATCGGCCGGCGAGCATTCCTTCGCCATCGAGGTGAACATTCGCGCCTTCGATCGGCGCGGGCTGGTACGCGACATCAGCGCCGTGCTCGCCGACTCGCATATCAACATTCATTCGATGAACACCGAGACCAACGAGCGCGACGGGGTCGCCGACATCAACCTGCGCATCACCGTGCGCGACCTGGAAGAATTGTCGCGCCTGCTGACGCGCGTTCAAGGCCTGCCGAACGTGCTCAGCGTACGCCGCAAGGCCTGACGGGGTACGGATCCCTGGCACGCGCTGCGCCGGCTGCACCTGGTCGACAAGACCCGATCGGGTTCGACCGCGGCGCTGCCGATCGGGCTCAGCCGCGGCGTTGCAGTCGCCATGCGCGCAAGCCATAGAGCGTCAGCACCAGGGCCAGCACCGCCAGCAGGGCGATGAACTGCTCGCGCCGCACGGTTTCGTAGAACAGCCAGGCGACGCAGACGCAGGCGGCGATCGGTACCAAGGGTCCTCCCGGCGCCTGGAAGGGTTCGCCATCGGTGCGCACGTCGCGCCGGCGCAGTTCCCACGCCGCGACCGCGCACATAAAATACAGGCACAGCGCCGCCAGGTTGGCAAAGATCGCCAATTGCTCGAAGGTGCCGCTGAGCGCGATCGCGCACACCACCAAACCATAGACGGCAATCGCTATGTGCGGCGTATGGAAGCGTGGATGCACCGTTGCCAGGATGCGCGGCAGGAAGCCATCGCGGCTGAGCGCGAACACGCCTCGCGGCTCGGACAATACGTTGGCGCTGAGATAGCCGAACATCGAGATTGCCGCACCAGCCACCAGCAGCGTGCGTCCCGCCGGACCCGCCACCGCCGCCGCGGCGCTGGCGAGCGGCGTGGTACGGTCCTGCGCCAGGTCCAGCCCGAGAATCCCCAGCGCCACGAATTGAATCGCCAGATACAACACGGTCACCGCGCCCAGGGCGATGAACAGCGCGCGCGGCACGGTGCGCGCAGGATTCTTCACTTCGCCGCTGGGCATGAGCGAACCCTCGATGCCCATGAAAGCGAAAATGACGACGCCGGTCGTTCCCAGCACCGTGCTCATGTCCGGCACGTCCTGCCATGCCAGGTTCGCCGGTTCGATGAAGAACGCACCGACCAGGATGAAGGCCAGCAGCGGCAGGAGCTTGGCGATCGTTATCGTCTCCAGCACGCGCGCGCCGGTACGCACCCCGCGCAGATTGATCGCGACCAAGGTGGCGACCAAGGCCAGGATGGACAGCGGCAATATCCAGGCGGGAGCCTCCGGAAACAAGGTCAGCACCGAGCGCGCCAGCACGCTCGATATGGCGCCCGCCGCCGAGGCGCCGGTGGACAGCACCAGGCAGCCGGCGACGAAGCCCGCCATCGGACCCAGGGCGGTTTCCACATAGGCATAGGGGCCGCCCGTCGCCGACACACGGCTGCCAGCCTCGGCGAAACACAGCATGACCAACGCAATGATGACGGCGCAGGCGACATAGGTGAGCGGCGCGGCGGCCCCCAGGTGCAGCACCGCGAACGCCGGCAGCACGAATATGCCGCTGCCCACCGTATAGTTGAAAATGTTCGCCGCCAACTGTCGCGTGCCCAGTTCACGCGACAGCCGCGCATCGGGATCGGCGGCTCGATCCGCCGCCGTCGGACCGTTGTGGTTATGCATCGCGTCGAGCATAGCCGATGCCAGGACACCCCGCTAAGGCCCGGGCGGTCAGGACGCCCAGCCAAGGCCAGGCCCGTCCAGCAACCGCGATTCCCGCATGGCACCCATGCTCGTCCGCGTAACGCGGCGCGCATCCCATCGACTGTCCGGCCGCACGGGGCCGGACGCAGGCGGATCAGCGGTTCGGGAAGTCGATCGCGATCTTGTCGGCGTTCAGTGCCGCCTCGTGCAGCGCCTCGGACAAGGTCGGATGCGCATGCATCGTACGCTGCAGATCCTCGGTGCTGGCCGAGTATTCCATCGCCAGTACCGCCTCGGCGATCAACTCGCCGGCCATCGGTCCGATGATATGCACGCCCAGGATCTCGTCGTCGTCGCTGGCCGAAACGATCTTGCAGAAGCCCGCGACCGCCTCCATGGCGCGCGCGCGGCCGCTGGCCATGAACGGGAACGAACCCACCTTGTAGGCCCGGCCGCTGCGCTTCACTTCTTCCTCGGTGAGCCCGACCCAGGCGATCTCCGGGGCGGTGTAGATGACGGACGGGATGGCTTTGTAATTCACTTCCGCGACCTTGCCGGCGATCAGGTCGGCGACCATCACCCCCTCTTCCTTGCCCTTGTGCGCCAGCATCGGACCGCGTACCAGATCGCCCACGGCCCAGACGTTCGGCGCGCCGGTGCGACACTCATGATCTACCTGGACGAAGCCGCGCTCATCGAGCTGCACGCCGCTGTCCTCGCCCAGCAGGCCGGTGGAATACGGGCGGCGCCCGATCGCCACTACCAGCTTGTCCACCACCACGCTCTGCTCGCCCTTGGCATCGGTGTACTGGACCGTCACGCCGTCCTTGGACTTGCTCGCGCCGCTGACCTTGGCGCCCAGGCGAATATCCAGGCCGAGCTTCTTGTAATGCTTCAGCGCTTCCTTGGACACGGCGCCGTCGGTCATGGGCAGGAACGCATCCAGAGCTTCCAGCACCACGACTTCCGCGCCCAGCCGGCGCCACACGCTGCCCAGTTCCAGGCCGATGACGCCGGCCCCGATCACGCCCAGGCGTGACGGCACCGCATCGAATTCCAGTGCCCCCCAGGAGTCGACGATCTGCTCGCCATCGAACGGTGCGCTCTTGAGTTCCATCGGCGCCGAGCCGGTGGCAAGCACCACATGCTTGGCGCTCAACTCCTCCTTCTTGCCATCCTTGCCGGTGAACTCGACTCGGTTGCCGCTCAACAACTTGCCATGCCCCTGCAAGGCGGTCACGCCGGCGCCCTTGAGCAGCCCCGCGATACCCTTGGTCGAATCCGCGACGATCTTCGCCCGCCGCTTCTGCATCGCCGCCAGGTCCAGATCGAGCTTGCCCACCTTGATGCCATGCACGGCGAACTCATGCTGAGCCCGATGCATCAGCTCCGAGGATTCCAGCAGCGCCTTGGAGGGAATGCAGCCGGCGTTGAGACAGGTGCCGCCGAAAGCGTATGAGCCGTCCTTGTTCTGCCATTCATCGATACAGGCGACCTTGAGCTTGCGCTGGCCGGCGCGGATGGCGCAGGGGTATCCGGCGGGACCGCCGCCGATCACGATGACATCGTACTGGGACATGAGAACTCCAAAGAAAAAGCAGTGTTTCCGGCACCACCGGTGCCTTACATCTGCAGCAGCAGCCGGGCCGGATCCTCCAGCGCTTCCTTGATCGCCACCAGGAACTGCACCGATTCGCGGCCATCGACGATGCGGTGATCGTAGGTCAACGCCAAGTACATCATGGGACGGATCTTGATTTCGCCGTCGATGACGATCGGCCGCTGCTGGATCTTGTGCATGCCCAGGATCGCGACCTGCGGCGGATTCAGGATCGGGGTCGAGAGCAGCGAGCCGAACACCCCGCCGTTGGTGAGCGTGAAGGTGCCGCCGCTGAGTTCCTCGAACGTGATCGAGCCGGTACGCGCCTTCTGCGCATAGCCGGCGACGGCCCCCTCGACCTCGGCGAAACTCATGAACTCCGCGTTGCGCAGCACGGGAACCATCAAGCCGCGCTCGGTGGAAACCGCCACGCCGATATCGTAGAACTCGTGATACACGATGTCATTGCCGTCGATCGAAGCGTTGACCGCCGGGAAGCGCCGCAAGGCCTCGATCGACGCCTTGATGAAGAACGACATGAAGCCGAGCTTCACCCCGTGCACCTTCTCGAACTTGTCCTTGTAGCGCGCACGGATCTCGTTCACCGCCGTCAGGTCGATTTCGTTGAACGTGGTCAGCATGGCCGCCGTGGACTGCGCCTGGATCAGCCGTTCGGCGATCCGGGCCCGCATGCGCGTCATCGGCACGCGCTGTTCGCTGCGCGCGCCGGCCGCCGGCAGGGATACGGCCGGGGCAGACCCAGTCGGCGCTGTGGCACCCGTCGTGGCGCCAGCGATGTGCTGCATCACGTCCGCCTTGCTGACGCGGCCATCGCGGCCGCTGCCGGCAATCTGGCCCGCATCCAGCTTGTGCTCCTGGACCATCCGCTTGGCCGCCGGCGCCAGCTTCGCCGCCGACTCGACCGCAGCCTTGGATGCCTGCTGTTCAGCCGCCGCCTTGGGCGCCGCTTTGTCCGCCGTGGCGGTGGACTGGCTGGTGGCGGCGGCCGGGCCTTCCTCCAGGATCGCCAGCAGCTGGCCGCTGGTCACGGTGGCACCGTTCTCGACCTTGAGCTCCTTGATCACGCCGGCGATCGGCGACGGCACCTCGAGCACCACCTTGTCGGTTTCCAGGTCGACCAGGTTTTCGTCCCGGGAGACCGCCTCGCCGGGCTGCTTGTGCCACGCGATCAAGGTCGCATCAGTGACGGATTCGGGCAATTGCGGAACTTTGACTTCAATGCTCATTCGCAGGTCCTAGACGATGAAACGCAACCGGGATTAATTACTTTTGTACTTACTTCTTGCTGCCAGCGCGCAAGCGCGTGGTCTGGCGCAGCGATGCCTCGGTGCGCGTCGAGCGCAGGGCCGCATCGACCAGACCTCGCTGCTGGTCGGCATGCATCTGCGGGATACCCGTCGCCGGGGCTGCCGCAGGCGCGCGGCCCGCATAAAGCAAAGCGTATTCTTCCGACAAAGGCTCCTGCAGCCGGTGACGGATCTGATACCAGCCGCCCTGGTTCTGCGGCTCCTCCTGGCACCAGACGATCTCGTGCGCGTTCGAATACTTGCGAATGATCTTCGCGTATTCATCGCCAGGAAACGGATACAGCTGCTCGATACGCACGATCGCGCACTGGTTCAAGCCATCGGCACGACGCGACTCGAGCAGGTCAAAATACACCTTGCCGGAGCAGAAGACGATGCGCTTGACCTGGGCGGCCTCGAGATCGTCGACTTCATCGATCACGTTGCGAAAGCTTCCCTGCGTCAGGTCCTCCAGCGGGGACACCGACAATTTGTGCCGCAGCAGGCTCTTGGGCGTCATCACGATCAGCGGCTTGCGGAAGCTTTGCTTCATCTGCCGCCGCAGCATGTGAAACATCTGCGCCGGGGTCGAGGGCACGCAAACCTGCATGTTGTTCTCGGCGCACAGCTGCAGGAAGCGCTCCAGGCGCGCCGAGGAATGCTCCGGCCCCTGGCCTTCATAACCATGAGGCAGCAGCAAGGTCAGCCCGCACAGCCGCCCCCACTTGGCCTCGCCCGAGCTGATGAACTGGTCGATGATGACCTGCGCACCATTGGCGAAGTCGCCGAACTGGCCCTCCCACAGGGTCAGGCAATTGGGCTCGGTGGTCGAAAAACCATACTCGAAGCCCATCACGGCCTCTTCCGACAATAATGAATCGATGACCGTGAAGCTTGGCTGGCCGGGGGCCAGGTTCTCCAGCGGCACATAGGTCTCGCCCTTGCCCTGGTCATGCCATACCGCGTGGCGATGGAAGAACGTGCCACGGCCGCTGTCCTGGCCGGTGAGCCGGATCTCGTAGCCTTCGGTCAGCAAGCTGGCATAGGCCAGGGTCTCGGCAAACCCCCAGTCCAGGGGCAGCTGCCCGGCGGCCATCTTCTCCCGGTCCTGCACCACCCGCGCCACCTGCCGGTGCAGCGTGAAACTCGAGGGGAAGCTGGTGAGCTTGCTCGCCAACTCGCGCAGCTGCTCGACGCGCACCCCGGTGGGAACGGATGCATTCCAGTCGACGTCGTGATACTTGCTCCAGTCGACCGTATGCTTGTTGCCGATCATGCCCAGCGAATGCTTCGCCTGGGAGACGCCTTCATCCATCTCGCGGCGATACTGCTCCGCCATCGCATCGGCGTCCGCCATGGAGACCACGCCCTCGCTGGTCAGCTTCTCGGCATAGATCTGCCGCGGCGTGCGCTGCTGGCGAATTCTCTGGTACATCATCGGCTGCGTCGCAGCCGGTTCGTCCGCCTCGTTGTGACCCAGCCTGCGATAGCACACCAGGTCGATGACCACGTCCTTGCCGAAAGTCATGCGGTAGTCCAGCGCCAGGCGGGTGACGAACAGCACCGCCTCCACGTCGTCTCCGTTGACGTGAAAGATCGGCGCCTCGATCATCTTGGCCACGTCGCTGCAATACAACGTGGAGCGCGAATCGCGCGGGTCGGAAATCGTGAACCCGACCTGGTTGTTGATGATGACATGCACGGTGCCGCCGGTATGGAAGCCCCTCGCCTGCGACATCTGCAGGGTTTCCATCACCACGCCCTGCCCGGCGAACGCCGCATCGCCGTGGATCAGGACCGGCGCCACCTTGACGCCCTTGGGATCGTTGTGACGCCGCTGGCGCGCATGCACCGAGCCTTCGACGACCGGGTTCACCACTTCCAGGTGCGAGGGATTGAACGCCAGCGCCACGTGGACGTTCCCGGCCGGCGTCTGGATGTCGGTGGAAAAGCCCTTGTGATACTTGACGTCGCCCGAGCCCTGCATGTGGTTCACGTCATAGCGCCCCTCGAACTCCGAGAACAGCAGCTGCGGTGACTTGCCCAGGACGTTGACCAGCACATTGAGCCGGCCGCGGTGGGCCATGCCGATGACGATTTCCTCGATCCCGCGCATGCCGCCTTGCTGGATCAGATCATCCAGCAGTGGAATCAAGGCATCGCCGCCTTCCAGCGAGAAGCGCTTCTGCGCCGGATATTTCGTCGCCAGGTAACGCTCCAGCCCTTCCGCGGCGGTCAGGTGCCGCAGGGAGGTCTTGCGCTCCTCCGGCGAAAAGCGGTGCTGCACGCGCCCGTCCTGAAAATGGCCCTGCAGCCACAGCCGCTCCTTGGAGTTCGATACATGGGCGAACTCGGCGCCGATCGGCCCACAATAGATATGACGCAGCTGGGCGACGATATCGCGCAGCTTCATCCGCTGCGGGATGGCGTCGCTGCGGCTGCCGGTGAAGAATTCCGTGCCAAGATCCGCGTCGCTCAAGCCGAAGTGGCTCAGTTCGAGCACTTCCGGCACCGGCCGGTCCATCAAATCCAAAGGATCGATGTCGGCCAGCAAATGGCCTCGATTGGCATAGACCTGCACCAGCCGGGAGACGGCGCCCTGCTTCGCCGAGGCATCGTTGACGGCCGGCGCGGGCGCCGCGCCGTGATTGGCATAGGCACGCCGGGCCAATGCCTCGCGGATCGGGGTGTGGGCGATATCCGTCGGTGCATGTCGGGTGCCACCGCCGGATTCCTCGGTAATCAGCCGCGTGAAATAGTCACGCCAAGTAGCCTCGACCGATGTCGGATCGGAAAGAAACTGCTCGTAAAGGGAATCCACATAGGTGGCATTACCGGCCCCGAGGGGCGTAGAAGCGAGCAAAGCTCGCAGAGAGTCGCTCATTGCGCTCGCAAGTTCCTGTTCGGGCAAAGGAAGAGACAGCCTGACCGACCCACACGGTCAGCCTATTTGAACCGATAGTGTAGCCGAACGACAGCATGGAAGAGAAACGTCGCCAAGGACACGAAGCAGTTCACAATGATCGAGTATGCCCCTGAGGCATGGACGAGCGTGTGCCTGCGGCCTGCCCTGTCCCCCGCATCCAGGCAAAACCTGAGCGAAATCTCGAGATGCAAGCGGCCGCTCCCCCAGGGCGGCGCCCGAACGCACGCCGCTCGCGCCGGCGACGAGCGGATCGGGTGGGAGTACTGCGCCGCCGCTGTCCGCGCGGCGTGCCGGCATCACTTGGCGATGCCTCTGGGGCCGCGCGGCCTGGATGGGGCAAAGCGCGCAACGGAGACCCGGGCAGGCAGCGCGTGGGTCGACCGGTCGCGCTTGTCGGCGACGATGCGATTGGCCCCGACCACCGTCGCCCCCGGCGGAATGTCCCGCGTCACGACCGCATTGGCCCCGACCACCGCCGCGTTGCCGATGCGTACGTCTCCCAGGATCCGGGCGCCGGCGCCGATGTAGACATCGTCACCGATCACCGGCGCCACGCTCTCGCTGCGATCCTTGTCGCCGATCGTCACCTGCTGCATGAGCGTGACCCGGTGGCCGATGACTGCCTGGGGATGAATCACGATGCCATAGGGATGCGGCAGATGGACGTCGGCACGTAGCCGGCAATCGATGTCGCTGTTGAACGCCACCCGCACCAGGCGGCTGAGCAGCGGCACGTTGCGACGGCAGAAATACAGCAGCAGTTTCGTCGAGCGCGGATTGCGCAGCGTGTCCGGGCGCATGCCCAGCCGTCTGGCGGTCCGTCGCGCCAACTGCCCCAGGATCGCGCGCTCGGCCTGCGCCACCACCTCCTCCAGCGGCGCGCTCGCGTCCAGCACCACCACGTTCTCCCGGCCACGCAGTACCCGGCGGTACTCCCCGCGCTGCCGGACCGCTTCCGGATCCGCCATCCCGGCCCGGCGCCGGCGCAATACCCGGGGCGACAAATCGAATACCAGCCACAACTCCGGGCGGGGAATCCAGGGCAGCAACAGGCGCGCGAAGGCGCGCGGCCGCTCCATCCGGTAGCGGCGCGGATTGACCAGTACATCGTCGAAATAGCGATCCGACACCACCAGGACGCCGCGCCGCAGCGTCGGCCTGATGCGCCACCAGTAACCGGCCCAGTAGTCCGCAGCGAACAATGCCAGCTTTGCCATCGTGCCCAAGCGCCCGCGAGGGCGCCTGTCGGCGGCGGGCGGCTCCCCCTCGCCGGGCGCCGGGCGCGCGGAAGGCCCCGGCCGCATCAAGTGCGGGCGCAACTGCATCGTATCCACGTGCCGAAAAGGTCCTGGCGGGCGCTCGCCCAGCAGCCGGATCACGCTGCGCTTGCCGCTGCCCTGCGGCCCCAGGCAGGCAATCAGCATCCCCGAGGGGTGGCGCCAGTGCCGGAAACGCAGCCACTGTTCGCGCGTCCATGTGCTCGCCGGCCGTGCCTTGCGCTGGCGCAAGGCGGCCTGCAAGGCGCCCGCGGCGATCCGCACCGGCTCCCAATTGCCGGATTCCGCCGCACGCGCGACGATGCCGCCTTCGCGCTCGCGGCTCCAGAATCGATGCACCTGCCGCAGCGCGCCGTGCGGGTCCTGGCGCCATTGTTCCCCCAGATGGCGGCCATCGCCCGGCTCGATCGCGCCCGCGTCGATACAACGCAACAAATGACAGATGAATGCCTTGGCCGGAGCCGCGAGAAAGGCGCCTTCCAGACATGGCATGGCCTGGGGCGCGGGCACGCGATCGTGCAGCAACTCCTGTGCGGTGAACACAATCCGGCCACGGCGGCAGTAATTCGAATGCAGCGCCAAAACCATGAACTGCGCCGCGCGCTGCTCGCCCGCCACCGTGCCGCTCCACCAGCTCAGTCCATAGGCCATGCTGCCATCGGCGCTGGCGCGACTGGACACCAGTTCGATCTCATTGCGGTTGCAGAATAATTTCACCGCCGCCGCCATGTTCGCGCTGTCCGCGGCGGGGAGCACGACTTCCAATCGGCCCGAACGCGACAGCGCTACATCATCCGCCTCGCCGCGCAGATCGCCTCGCCCGTGACCGCGCCCGGGACCGTCGTCACACGCATCGTCATGCACGGGGGCCGTGACGCAGAATTCGATACGCTGCTCGTCCAGGAAGCGAAACAGCGCCCGGCACCGCTGGCCTCGATCGGCTCGATCAGTATGCGTTGCGATCATGCAAGATCAGCTTGGCGGTCCTGAGCAGGATGTTCAGATCCAGGCGCAAGGACCAGTTGCGCAGATAATCCAGGTCATACTCGACGCGCCGCTGCATTTTCTCGACGGTCTCGGTTTCGCCGCGCAAACCATTGACCTGCGCCCAGCCGGTAATGCCCGGACGCACCTTATGGCGCAGCATGTAGCCGTCGATGATCTTGCGGTACTCCTCATTATGACTGACCGCATGCGGGCGCGGACCGACCAGGCTCATGGTGCCACGAAACACGTTGAAAAGCTGCGGCAGCTCGTCCAAGGAGGTGCGACGCAAGAAGCTGCCGAAGGGAGTGATGCGCGGATCAGCGCGCGTCGCCTGCACGATCTCTCCGGCGTTCTCGCACACCCTCATGCTGCGGAACTTGTAGACATTGATGGACTCGCCATACAAGCCATAGCGGCGCTGGCAGAACAAAACCGGACCCGCGGAAGTCAAGCGCACGCCCAGCGCGATCGCCAGCAGCAGCGGCCACAGCAGCAGCAGCAGCGCGCTCGAGAACACGATGTCGCTGGCACGCTTCAAGACGCCGTTCATGCCAGCGAAAGGCGACTCGCACACCGCCAGCAGCGGAATGCCATCCAGTTCGCACACATGCGCCTGCATCAAATCGAAAACGAAAATATCGGGCACGAAATAGACCGAGGCAGTCGTGTCCTTGAGCTCTTCCAGCAGCCGCGTCAATCGCTGGTCCGGCCGGATCGGCAGACAAATGTAAATATTGCTCACGCCATTCAGGCGCACGTATTCGGCGATATCGCCCATGCCGCCGAGCAACTGCTCCTGTGGCAGCCGCGGCAGCCGCTCGCTTTGACGGTCGTCGAAGAATCCCTTGAATGCGCCCAGGTGTGGGTTCGCCAGCAGGCGCCGCGCCAACCGCGCACCGGACTGGTTGGCGCCGACGATGACATGGCTTTGCACGATCTTGCCGCGCATCGCCGAGAAGGCCGCATAGCGTCGAAATGCCGCCTGTGCGCCGACCACCACGAACGGCGTCACCGCGAACCATGTAAGGATTACGCGACGCGAAAACTGCTCCGTCACTTTGAAGGCGAATGCCAACAGCAGCAATGCCGCAGACAGCAACAGCCATTCGGCGAAGATACGGTGATGGACCATGGTCGCGATGCCGTTGCGCGCCGAACTATGCAGTATCGGGTCGCTGACGAGTTGTGCGGAAATCAGAAACGTCAACGCAGCGAGCGCCAGGTAATGCGGCGTCAAGGGCTGCGAATACGCCACCACGCACACCAGCAAGGTCAGGACGATTACCGAAGGATTCAGAACATGCCGCAGCAAGGCGACGGACGGAGGTTCCGCCGTTCCATAATGAACCTGGTCATGGCCACGCCGCGCGCGCGCGCGCGCGCTCGAAGCACTGGCGTGGAGCGGTGCACGGAAATCTTTCGCTTCTATCGACTCGGGCATGCATTCGTCGCATCGATGGTAAAACCACAGCTGCGTAACTTGCACACCTGAGAAAAGGTTCCGGGCGCAACCGAAGGGGAAAATACGTTAAAAAAAGCAGTCGCGGAGCATCGCCACGGTAATCCGCCGCGGCATGAAAAACCTGTCACACATTCGCGACAGGAACGTCGTGCGCGACCTCCCCGATCTCAACCGCGAGCCTGCCCCAATCCCTCCTCGATCCGATGCACCACATCGATCAAGCGCGGCCGTACATCGTGCAACAGATATTCGGCAGAGACCTTGAACGCCGGAGCGCCGCAATTGATCGACATCGGCGGCAGGCCGTTCCCCGGCCTGAATCCCACGGCGATGCCATTGACGTCGGACTGCCAGTCGCCGAAAGAGCTGCACACGCCGACCTGCCGATATGTCGCCAGCGACTTGTCGATGCCCTGCTTGAGCGAGGGCCATGCCATATGATCCAGTTCCTTTATCTGATCGAACAGATCCGCACGCTCACTGTCATCGCACACCGCAAGATAGCCGCGTCCGATTGCCGAGGTAGCCAGCGGCAGCCGCATGCCCACATCGAGATTCAGCGACAAGACGGCGTTGCTTTTGCAAACCTCGACATAGACCACGCTCAAGCGCTGACGCGCACCCAGCGCCACTGACGTGCCGGTGGCGTCGGCCAGCTCCTGCATCAGCGGCCGGGCCATATCGCGCACTTCGAAGCGCCCGAGCACTGCACTGCCAAGCGCCAAGGTCGCCGTGCCGAGGCGATACTTTCCCGACTCCTTGACGTAGTGCAGATAGCCCAGCTTGGTCAGCGTGTAGGTCAAGCGCGAGACGGTGGACTTCGGCAAGTCGCAGCGCTCGGAAATCTCCTGGTTGCCCAGCAGCTTGGTGCCGCTGCGAAAGCAGGACAGTACATCGAGGCCGCGCGACAGCGCGGTCACGAAATGCCTGTCCTGCTTGCCTGCTGCCTGATTGCCTGCTGCCTGAGGCAGCGACGTGCCGCTTGATTCCTCAGCGGTGTGGCGCGTTGCCGTCTTGACCAGTTTTGCCGTCTCGAATGCCCGGGTCGCCATAGTCCGCCTCGCTACTCGCATATGAAACTCTCGCTCGAACCATCATTCGCACGCGCTCGCGTCACGCTCGCCTCCATGCCTTGCACCCTGCACAGCGCCGTTCGCCGTTCGCCGTTCGCCGTTCGCCGACACCAGCTTGCCACGGTGCGCGCCACGGCGAACGGCCGCTTGCCGCAACCGGCGAACATTGCGCAGGGAATGCAGCGGATGCCATGTCGACGTCATCACGCGCAACGCCGAGGCGAGGGACCGGGCCGCAGGACAAGATTTTGTGTGCGCGGGGCGCCATCATCGCCACGACAATCCCGGGGCCGCTGTCGCCGACCACAAGCGCGTGCGGGACGCGGCTAACCCCCTCGATCAAGCACCACGATAAACGCCACGATGAAGGGCGGAACGAACGATCGAATTGCCGGCGCAGCATGCTGAAGGTCGGAATCATTCCACCCTGCGGTCGAATATTCCGCGTAAAGCTAGCACAACACGCGCGACTGTACCATTGTGTGAGCCGACCACTCACCCTATCATCCCGGTCTCGAACATCGGCCCGCGATGAGGATTTGCATTCCGCATAGCGGATACACGGACAGGCTGCGACGACATCGCCATGGATCTGAATTTCACCGCTGCAGAACAAGCATTTCGCGAGCAGGTCCGCGACTTCCTGCGACACCGGCTGCCGGCCGACATCAGCCGCAAGGTCAAGGCCGGCCAGGCGCTGGTGGCCGATGACTACACACGCTGGCAACAGATCCTGTTCCGGCAGGGCTGGGGTGCGCCGGGTTGGCCGACCCGCTTCGGCGGCACCGGCTGGAGTCCGGTGCAGATGCATATCTTCGATGAGGAAACCGCCGCGGCCGGCGCGCCGCGCACGATTCCCTTCGGCCTGAAGATGGTGGCACCAGTGATCATGGCTTTCGGCACGCCGGCGCAGCAGCAGCGCTTTCTGCCGCGCATCCTCAGCGGCGAGGACTGGTGGTGCCAAGGGTACTCCGAGCCCGGCGCCGGTTCGGATCTGGCCTCCCTCAAGACGCGTGCCGAGCGGCACGACGATCATTACCTCGTCAACGGCCAGAAGACCTGGAACACGCTCGGCCAGTACGCCGACTGGATCTTCTGCCTGGTACGCACCGACCCCAACGCGCCCAAGCGACAGCAAGGCATTTCCTTTTTGCTGATCGACATGAAAAGCCCAGGCATCAGCGTGCGCCCCATCATTACCCTCGACGGCGCCCACGAAGTGAACGAAGTGTGGCTCGAAAACGTGAAGGTGCCGCGGGAGAATCTCATCGGCGAGGAAAACAAAGGCTGGACCTATGCCAAGTTCCTGCTCGGCCATGAACGCACCAACATCGCCGGTATCGGCGCCCTGAAACGCGAGTTGGGACGCTTGAAGGATATCGCCGGCCAGGAAACGAAGCACGGCCGCCCGCTGATCATGGACCCCTTGTTCGCCGCCCGCGTGGCACAAGTGGAGATCGATCTCATGGCGCTGGAGATCACCAATCTGCGCGCCCTGTCGGCGGAGTCGCAGCAACAGGCGCCTGGGCCGGAATCATCGGTGCTGAAGATCAAGGCCACCGAGATGCAGCAGGCGCTCAGCGAATTGATGATGTGCGCCGTGGGCCCCTACGCCCTGCCGTTCGAGCGCCAGTCCGCCGAGGAAGGCGACCTCAGGCATGTCGCCGGTCCGCAGTACGCCACGGCGCTGGCCGCCACCTACTGCAACCTGCGCAAGGTGACGATCTACGGTGGCTCGAACGAAATTCAGCGCAATATCGTTGCCCAGATGATTCTGGGTCTTTGACTCCCGCCCCCGCAGCAAGCAAGCAGCAAGCGCATCATGGATTTCAACTTCACAGCAGAGCAGCAATTGCTGGCCGATACCGTGCAGCGCTTCGCGCGCGAGCACTACAGCTTCGATGCCCGGCGCCGGATACTGGCCACGAGCGAGGGCTGGAGCCGCGACGCCTGGCAGCGCCTGGCCGATCTAGGCCTCACCGCCTTGTGCGTGCCCGAGCAACATGGCGGCCTGGGAGGCAATGCCATCGATGCGCTGCTGGTGATGAGCGCACTGGGGGAAGCACTGGTGCTGGAGCCCTATCTCGATGCCGCGCTCATGATTCCGGCCCTGCTGGCGCGACTGGACGACGAGCAGGCCGCCGCGGATCTCTTGCCGGCGATCGCGGCCGCGCAGCGTATCGTCATACTCGCCCATCAGGAGCCAGGCACCCGGCACGGCCTGCACCATGTCGAAACGCGCGCCCGGGCACATCGCGACGGCTACCGCATCGATGGCCACAAAAGCGTCATCGCGTACGGCGACATCGCGGATGAATGGCTGGTCACGGTACGCACCGATGGCCAAACCGAGGATACCGACGGCATCAGTCTGTTCCGCATCGACCCCAAGGCTCCCGGCGTGACGCTGACCGCTTATCGCACGCTCGACGGCCGGCGGGCGGCCGACATCGAGCTGGTCGACGTGCAGGTGCCCGCGACCAAACTGATCGGCGCGCAAGACCAGGCGTACAAGGCCATCGAAGCCGCCCATGAGACCGCGCTGAGCGCGCTGTGTGCGGAAGCAGTGGGCATCATGAAGGCCGTCAACGCGGCCACGCTGGAGTACACCAGGAATCGCAAGCAGTTCGGTCAGCCGATCGCCAGCTTCCAGGTATTGCAGCACCGCATGGTGGACATGTTCATGCACGCCGAACAGGCGACCTCGATGAGCTACCTGGCCGCCATCAAGTGTTCCGACCCGGACGCCGGCGAGCGGCGGCGCGCACTGTCAGCCGCAAAGGTCGTGATCGGCCAGGCTGGCCGCTTCATCGGCCAGCAGGCCATCCAGCTGCATGGCGGCATGGGCATGAGCGACGAGATGATCGTGAGCCACTACTTCAAGCGTCTGACGGCGATCGAACTGGGCTTCGGCGACACGGACTTCCATCTGCAACAGTTCATCGCAGCCAGCCGCCCGTCCTGAAACCTCTGCCGCCGATTCGGCTGCGGCAGCAGCGGCGCCTGCGGCGCGCCGGTCCTGAACCGGCACCCGAGGCCCTACCCACCCGCTACCGCGGTGACGCGCCATCACGGACAGGCCCGCGGCACGCAGCGCAGCGGGCGACTCTGCGCTCAGCCCGGCGTGGCAGGAGAGGCAGGAGCGGCGGGCAGCGAATCGCGTGAAAGCGCGGCCACGCCGGGATGGCTCCAGGAGATCGGCCGGATCTCTATCGAGCGCGCGCAGCAAGCAGGGATCAGGCGCGCCGCCTCGACCGCTTCCTCGATCGTCCCGCACTCGACGATGTACATGCCCAGCA
>JBEBRC010000015.1:0-30306 GCA_040395055.1 Steroidobacter denitrificans | reverse complement strand
AAAGCCCATGATCCTCGCCATGGCATTCATGCCGACCGCGCCCAGGAGCTTGTCAAGTCTCGAAGAGGCCTTGAGCACGGCATAGGAGATCATTGCCGTGATGGCAATGCCCAGTGCGATCAGGACATGCGCCAGCACGATATGCTCGGCCTCCTGTGCGGCGGAGGACATGCCGACCACGACCGCGATCGCTCCCGGGCCGCTCAGTCCGGGCATCGCCAAAGGAGTGAACGAAATATCCGCCTTCTCGCGCGCCTCGGCCTGCTCCTGGCGAGAAATCGAGGCCGTGTCCGGGAACAGCATCCGAAATCCCAGGTACGTGACCACCATGCCGCCAGCGATGCGCAGCCCTGGAATGGAAATGCCAAAGAAGTTCATGATCAAGCCGCCGGCGACCAGGAAGGCGGTCAAGATGAAAAACATGTAGATACAGCCGCGCCGAATCTGCTCGGTGCGCTCGGCGGCGGTCAAGTTCGCAGTAATGCTCACCACCAGCCCCACGGCGGACAGGGGATTCACGATCGGCAGCAGGGCACCGACCGTACTGGGAAGAAGATAAGCAAGACCGTTGGTGAGCCAGTTCATGGATTGCCTTTTACAGTAAGCAGGGCCGGGCCGACAGCACCGCGTGCTGGTGCGCGTATTTACCTTGTAGTACAAGCTCGAGCCGGAAGTGCAACGGATGGGTTTACCGATGAACAATGCGGCTATCGCTGCGACATCGTTGGCGTTGGTTCTGGTCCTGATCGCTGGCTGCGGTGGAGGCAGTAACGGCAATCTTCCACCCTTCGGCAACGGCAGTAACGGTAACAACCCGCATATCCCTGGTGTGTTTCAACCCTCCTCCAGCTTCGCGGGTCAATGCGCCCAGCCGCGCGCCGGTACGTCGGACCGCCAGGGTTCAGTCACCAGCGAAAACCAATTCCTGCGCTCCTGGACTCAAGAGCTCTATCTCTGGTACGACGAAGTGCCCGACCTGAATCCGGGCGACTTCTCCACCCTGGATTACTTCGACCGGCTCCGGACCGACGAAACCACCGCATCGGGCCAGCCCAAGGACAAGTTTCACTTCACATACGATACCGCAGCATGGAAGGCTTTGTCGCAGTCCGGGGTCGAGGTTGGCTATGGCGCACAATGGATCCTTCTTTCGGCGACCCCACCACGGCACGTCGTGGTCGCGTACGTCGAGCCGAACAGCCCGGCATCGGCTGCGAACGTAGCTCTCGGCCGCGGTATGGAGGTACTGGAAGTAGATGGCGTGGATGTAGTGAACGACAATACTTCGACAGGGATCGCCACGCTCAATGCCGCCTTCTTCCCGACGCGAGCCGGTGAAACGCATCGCTTCACCGTTCGCGAAGCGCCCAATGTGCAGCGCTCCGTGGACATGACGTCGGGAAATATCGCCTTCGTGCCGGTGCCGAGCGTCAAGACCATCGACACCTCATCCGGACCCGTCGGCTATATCCTTTTCAACGATCACATCGCGACCTCAGAGCGAGCCTTGGTCGACGCGATCGATATGCTGGCGGCGCAGCGCATCGTGGATCTGGTGCTGGACCTGCGGTACAACGGCGGCGGGTTCCTGGATATCGCCAGCGAACTCGCCTACATGATTGGCGGTGAGGCAACCACCGGCCGTACATTCGAGCGGATCATGTTCAATGACAAGCATCCCAGCACGAATCCCATCACGGGCCAGCCGCTGGCACCGATGCCCTTTCATGCCACGACGCAAATCGCGGCACCGACTGGCCGGGCGCTGCCGACGCTGAATCTGCCGCGCGTATACGTGCTTACTGGCGCGGGCACATGCTCCGCCAGCGAATCCATCATCAATGCCCTGCTGGGTATCGACGTCGATGTCTACCAGATCGGCTCGACCACCTGCGGCAAGCCTTATGGATTCTATCCACACGATAATTGCGGCACGACGTTCTTCTCGATTCAGTTCCAGGGCGTCAACGACAAGGGGCTCGGCGAATACTCGGACGGATTCTCGCCCGACAACACCATCGGTGCGCGTGGGACGATCGTGCCCGGTTGCGCAGTGGCCGACGACTTCACTCATGCATTGGGTGATGAGAACGAACTCAGGCTGGCAACGGCATTGTCCTTTCGGGACAGCAACAATCAGACGTGTCCGGCCGCTTCCGGATTCGCATCCGGCATGTTCACCAAACCTGGTCAGCCGCTGCATGCCGCGGAGGGCATCATGCTCAAGTCTCCGCTGCGCCAGAACCGGATCCTCTCCAACGTCGCCGCCGGATCCTAGCCAATGGATGAACGGTCCGATTCTCGGAATCCTTGCTGCCGGCACGAGCTAGCATGCAGTTGTTGCATCGAGCCGGGAGCGACGGGGCGTGAACTCGTAACGCGGGCCGGGGCGGCAAGTTCGTGGCCCGAATTCCCCCTCATGACTTCCGCCTGAGTGACGTGCATCCAAGCACGGCCCTTGGTCTGTATCGGCGCATCGCGCTGCCGGGCGTGATGCTGGTCCTTGCAGCCTGCGTGTCGGTTTCACGGCACCATACGCCGGCGCTGCTGATCGATCCAGGTCCCGACGACCATGCGCAGCTGGTACGCACGGTGAGCAGGGCTCTGGGCGTATCGACCGTAGTACTCGCGGACGATGCGCTCACTCGCGAAAGCATGTTCTTCATCGAGCGCACGCCCGCCAGGAATGAGGCAGGGCAGCGCCTTGACGGTCGCGACGTTGCGCATCCGGAACAGTTCCAACTGGTCACCGACGGGCACCGCTGCGGGCTGATTCATCGGCGCAGCGGGAAGCTATATCCCCTGCCCCGGCTGCGTTGCAGGCCATCTCTCGAGGATCGGAATTGAGTGACGGTTGCTCCGACGGATGCGGGCAATGCCTCGTCCTGCCCGGCTCGCAGTTGTTCTACACTTCGGGCAACGATTCGAGTAAAGGCTATGTCATGTCCGTGATGCGATCCATTGGCAGCGCATTTGTTTTGACGGTGGCACTCTCCACGGCGGCTCAGGCCGGCGAGCAGGCAGGCGGAATGTCGGACTCTCATTCGTTCGCCAATACGCGGGATTTCCGTGCGACTCACGCCTACCTGGAGCTGACGGCGGATTTCGAGCACAAGCGTTTGGTCGGCCATGTGGATCTCACGCTGCGGCGCATCAATCCACAGGCCCACGACTTGGTCCTGGACACGCGCGACCTCACGATCGACAAGGTGGAGTTGATCGAGGATGCGCCCAGGCGCCTGCCATACCGGTTGGGTGATACGCACCCCATACTGGGTACACCGCTGCGTATCACTCTGCCGGCCGCCACCGGGGACACGTTCACCGTGCGAGTCGCGTACCAGACCTCACCCAATGCGAGCGGACTGCAGTGGCTGGATCCATCGCAAACCGCCGGCGGCAAGGAGCCGTACCTTTATTCGCAATCCCAGGCGATTCATGCACGCAGCTGGATTCCGCTGCAGGACACGCCGCAGGTCCGCCTGACCTACGATGCCCGCATCCACACGCCCCCCGGATTGCTGGCGGTCATGAGCGCACAAAACGAGTCCCAGGATGTGCGCGACGGGGATTACCGGTTCCGGATGTCCCACGCGATCCCTTCGTACTTGATTGCGCTCGGCATCGGAGATTTGAGCTTCCGGCCAATCGGTCCCCGCACCGGTGTTTATGCCGAGCCCACGCTCGTCGCGGCGGCCGCGAGCGAATTCGCGGACGTCGAGGCAATGCTGGAGGCCTGCGAGAAACTGTTCGGTCCGTATCACTGGGATCGCTATGATCTGTTGATCCTGCCGCCGAGCTTCATGTGGGGCGGCATGGAGAACCCGCGGCTGACATTCCTCACTCCGACGGCGATCGCAGGGGACCGCAGCCTGGTTTCGTTGATCGCCCACGAGCTGGCTCATTCCTGGTCGGGCAATCTGGTCACGAATGCCAACTGGGAAAGCGTCTGGCTCAACGAAGGATTTACCGTATACCTGGAGCGCCGCATCATCGAGGCGCTGTACGGCAAACAGCGGCGCGACATGGAGGACACTCTGGGCCTGCAATCCTTGCAACGCGATATCGCCAGCCTGGACGCCGCGGGTGATCGACTCCTCACGCGCCTGGCGGTAGACCTGCATGGCCGAGATCCCGACGATGCGTTCTCGGACGTACCTTACGAAAAGGGCCGACTGTTCATCGGGTTCCTGGAATTCAGGCTGGGGCGCGATCGGCTCGATGTCTTCCTGAAAAGTTACTTCGAGAGGTTCGCGTTCCAGAGCATCGATACGCAGACCTTCCTCGACTATTTCACGAGACAGGTCCTGGATCGACCGGATGCAAAGCTGAGCTTGGCCGAGGTCAGTGCCTGGATCGATGAGCCAGGCATTCCGGCGACGGCGGTCCTGCCGCAATCGGATGCCTTCAAACGGGTCGACGGCCAGAAGGAATCCTGGCTGGGCGGCCAGCGTACCGCAGGGCAACTCGATACCGCGCAATGGACCACGCACGAATGGCTGCATCTGCTGGACAACCTGCCCATGGATATTGGCGCAGAACAACTACGGCAACTGGATGAGGCATTCAAGCTGACCGCCTCCACCAACAGCGAGATTGCTCACAGTTGGCTGAAGAATGCGATACGGGCAGGCTACGAACCCGCTTGGCCGCGCCTCGAGGAATTCCTCACCAGCATCGGTCGCCGAAAATTTGTGAAGGATCTATACGACGAACTGCTGAAATCCGCAGCAGGCGCACAACGGGCACGGCAGATCTACGCCAAAGCCCGGCCTCTGTACCAGATCCCACTGGTGCAGCAGCTGGATGAAATGATGGGGGATTGAGAGCGGGGCGGTGGAGGGAGCCGGACTTGAGTTATGGCCATTTCCTCGGGCGAGACCGCAAAACATCGATATGTCAATAACTCAAGTCCGGCTCCGCCTGTCGATCCAGTCCGTCATGGCTTCGAGACCTTCGTTCCTGACTTGCGTATCCTTGCGCCCGCTACGTACTGGGACGTGAAACGCGTGGTCGGCGTCGTGCAGGAGTTTCAGCTGCGCCCGCTCTCCAAGCTGCTCGATGAGCCGTTGGAGCAGGTTCAAGTCGGCCAGCGCATCGCGTGTCCCTTGCACGAACAGCATGGGGACCTTTACGTCGAACAGGTGTTTGGCCCGCTCATCCGATGGACGCCGCGCTGGGTGCAGTGGAAAGGCCAGGAACACCAGGCCGCGCACACCCGGCAAAGGCGCCGCCGCCTGCGCCTGCGACGACATCCGTCCGCCGAAGGACTTGCCGCCAGCGATGAGCGGCAGGCCGGGCGCCAGTTCGCCGGCCAATACGGCAGCCGCACGAACGGTTGCATGGCACAGCGCAGGCGGATCCGGTCTCCTGGACCCTCCTTGCATGTATGGAAATTGATAACGCAGACTCGCAATGCCCCGCTCAGCGAGATCGCTCGCTATGGCGACCATCGACGGATGGTCCATTCCGGCGCCGGCACCATGCGCGAACAAAAACAGAGCGCGAGCCTGAGTTGGCCATCGCAACAAGGCCGAGACGGTATGCCGGTTGTCGATTTTGAGTGACAACCCCCTTTCAAAGCCTCCGCTCATTGTGAGCCACCCCGGGTATGTAGCCCTTCATTGGTTGCGCGAGCCGGACAACCCTCGACCGTCACACGCACAACCTGGACCAACATGGCAAATCTTGTGTGCCGCAATGCATGTGTTGCCGCAGGCCTTTCCCTTCGTACATATCTTGCAGCATGCGCCTCCAGATGCCGCGCCCTGCAATGTTCGCACGAACAGGCTGGGTTCGGCTCTGGGCAATTCTTGCTTGGACGGCGTCGTTTCCATGCCATATGCGGAACTCGAGCCTATCGCCAGGACGAGCATCAGCGATGCGACAATCGTTTTCATGACCACTCCCGAGCATCGGTGCCCAGCAGATAACCCATGGAGCCAGGCACGGCCAGGAAGCACCTCACATCGCACGGATGCTGCGCCGCAGAAGCGCCCGTAGAAGGAGCCGGACTTGAGTTATGGACTTATTGCAGCAGGTCGATGACATTTCTTCTCGCATCGCCTAATCCAACGGATATAAGATCGAACTGAGACAGCTTCATCGGAGCGGCAGGGATGCCTAGACCCCCACGTTTGCACGTACCCGGTGGCCACTACCACGTAGTGCTTCGAGGCAATCATCGCGAGGCACTCTTTACGGATGCCGCTGATCGTTACGCTCTCGACGAGATCGTCGCCAACGAATTGGCCAGATTCGAGGCGCGCATCCATGCGTTCTGCTGGATGTCGAACCACTTGCATGCATTGATACAGATCGCGGATCAACCGCTTGGAAAGATCATGCAGCGAATTGCCATGCGGTATTCGCGCTATCGCCATCGGCGGCTGGATATCTTGGGACATCTATTCGAGCGCCGCTACAAAGCCAAACTTATCGAGATAGACGCCTATTTTCTTGCAGTACTGCGCTATATCCACCTGAATCCGGTCAAGGCGCACATCGTCGCCCGGCCTTCCGAATACCCCTGGTGCTCTCATCACGCCTACCTTGGGCTGGAATCGATCTCCTGGCTGACGACGGATTTTGGACTATCGCTGTTCTCGACCGACCTGTCCTGCGCCCGCGCTGCGTATCAACAATTCGTCACGCCTGGCCTCGGCAACGAAAACGCCATGGAGTCCATCGAAGCCAATCCGCACGATTCCCGGATCCTGGGCTGTGACAAGTTTCTCAGTAGCCTCTCTTCTCCCCCTCTCACACCACGCAGCACATGCACGCTCGAGCAACTGGCCATCCGCATTTGCTCGACCCGGCAGGTGACGAACGAAGAGCTCAGATCGACCTGCAGGGCCCGCCGTCTCGCGGCGATCCGCGCCGAGTTCGCGCGCAAAGCGATCGAGGAGCACATTGCGTCGCTGACTCAAGTGGCTCGTTTCCTTAATCGAGATCCCTCGGCGCTCAGCAAGCTGCTCGCTCGACACTCTTGAAACCCGCCCTGCAGCCGACCGTGTTGCCCGATCGACTGCAGGTCCAACAGTCGTTACCCAACGACAAAATCCGGGACCCCGAAGAAAAGGTGTCGTGATCAGTAATTGAACAAACCGCTCACGACCTCCACCACCAGACCTGTGGCGATAGCAGTCAGAATCACGTCGTTGTTGACGCGCACCCACTGGTGACCGCGCGGGGGCGTTCGCAATCGATAGGAATAATGATTGTGTACGACATATCGATTCGCATGATGGTAGTGCCGCGGCAAGCGATCACCCTGGCGCCACGCGCGCTTGTGGCTGTGCTTCGGGGCTTTCTTGACCACCTTGTAACGATGAACAAGACGCTCGCCAACATGAGCGTTGCGGTCATAGTGATGTCGACTCTCGCTGCGCCGATGATTATCGCGTCCGCCCGCATAGGCAGTCGTAACGGAACCGGCCAGGAGAGAGAAGGCGATTGCAGCAGCGAGCACGGATTTCATTGTGGCTTCCTCATTCACGTCGGATCGCGCCGACTGGAATCCACTATTGCAAAGGCTGCCTGATCGAAACCTGAACAGGGTTGCCGGATCCTGGCCCCTATTATCAGCCGACTTCAAAACAAACGCGGCAACATCTCCGGCAAGCAGTACAGCATTCGGCCCCGCGGACCCTGATCGCGGCGTCTCGCACCTGGGGTCACTGGGGCTGCGTTGTCTCCAGCCTGAACGTCCGCCGTCCGATCATCAGATCCCGCCAGGCAGGGTCTCGGACAACAACGTTACCCTCGATGATTTCAGCCACGATATCCTCATCGCCGGCGATGACGGGGCTGGACGCCATCTGGCCGATTCGCCGCCAGTCCCCGTGTTGTTGTTCATAGGCAAGTGCCGATGGGCCCGCCAGCAGGACAAACTCATCGCTCATGTCTGCATTCAAATCAACGAAAACGCCGGCAAACGCCCCGTCGAAGTTTGCGTGCAGCCAGGCAAGCTGGGGATCTTTCATGTCGGCATCGAGGCGCCCCAGCAATGTCGCATCGATGCTTCGGCCGGAAGGATGCACCGCGACCTTGCTCAATCGTTGCGTCAGATTCCTCGGGCTTGCCGGCAGCCAGCGATTTTCCCGGGCAAGCATCGCATCGGCTGCCTCGCGTATCTGCGCCGCACGCGGATGATGTTGCAGCGAAACCAACTCGCGCAGCCTGGCCATGCCGTACCGACCGGTATCGAATCTCAAGGAATGCAATGGCGTATCGTATCCGCGTGCATCCGCCTCGGGCTCGAACGGTCGCTCCTGAGCAAGCCGGAACTGGCTGTTTGCCGCAATACGATAGGGTGACAAAATCGGGGTCAAGGCAAGGCTGATCGCGCCGATGAGGAACAAGGCTGTGACCACATTGACGCTGGCAATACCAGCCATCCACCGCGAACCGCTTCGCGCCGCGATGGCATAGCCCACCGCGTAGATGCATGCGGCGATCGTGACAATGGATGCCCAGACGCGCTCCACGGTGAATCCGTAGCTGTCGATGCGTATATACAGCGCGTACAGCGCGACCAGCGCGCTGACGATCAGAGACGGCATGACGCAGCGCAGGATCATCGAAATCCACTTCGGATACGGCTGTTGGATAGAGCCGTCGCGGTAGGCCGCATTCACCAGCAAGATCGTAACCGCCACCAGCCAAAGCAGCCAGGAGGCATTGATTGCGCGCTGTCCCGACTCGAACATGCCAGGCAATTTGAATACCAGCGCGACGGTGAACAGCGCAAGAATCAGTCCGGCCAGGATCGCCAGCCACTTCAATACATTGAGTAGTTGCTCCAGGATGACATGGGTCAATCGATCGATTGAGCCGATCAAGTGCAGCGCGCACCCGAACGCAAGCGAAGTGATGGGATAGATGAAAATGGGTTCTTTGAATAATTCATGGAAGAACCCTATGCCAAGCATCCTGAAGAGCGCCTGCCACAGGAACAGCAGCAGCCAGAACAGTATTGTGAACAGCGCGGCTTCGGCAAGTACCAGCGTGTTGCGCCACGCCGCTTCGAAAAGCGCCTGATAGCCGAAGCGCCATCGGTTACCCGCCAGACGGCATTGTATGAAAGGCAGCATATGCAGCCATAACACACCCAGCACAAAAGCCAGGGGAAACCAATCGTCCGACATCATCGACCCGCCGACATCAGGATCCATGACGCGCGCACCATGATGCCAGCCGAAATAAAGAAACAGCACGGCCATCGGCCCTACGAACAGCCAGGTCGGCCGTCGGCGCGCGTGCACGGCGAGTAGCTGTGCCGTCAAAGGTATGAACACTGCGACAGCATAGAACGCCAGCAGCCAGGCTGGACGTGTTGCTGGCCAGTACGATCCACTGAGCGAAAGATGCAATGCGTACAGAGTCCAGCCCTGGACGACTGCTGCCAGCAGAATGACAGGCAAGGCGCTATCGTTGATTTTCGACTTCACGCTGATCGCCATATTTTCGCCCCTGGTTACCCGGCTCTTGCACTGTGATTATTACCGAGAATGCACCGAGGAGAATGGCGAAACGCCGGGACCCGGGTGGCAGCGTCGGGCACACCAGCGCCAATGCCGCTCAGCGAACGTTCTTTACCGCCAACACCCCGTCGCCATTGAACTCGGTGACAAATCCGGCTCGACGCAGGCGAGCTGCAACCTCTGCCGGCACATCGCGCCCGCTGGTAAGCTTGTTCGGCGTGCCGGTGTAGTGAAACAGTCTGCCTTTACGCCTCAGCACCCTGGCCAAGTGATCGTAGAAGGCTTGCGAGTAGAGTTCACCGGCAATACCGAAACGCGGCGGATCGTGCAGGATTGCATCAACCGATCCGTCGGGTAGCGCCGCGATTCCGGCGACGACATCGCCGTGGATGAGCCTCAGCCCGTACCCTGCATCAGGGTCCGTTGCGGCGGATTCAACCGGGGGAGACCATGGGTTGAGACTGCGCAGCCACAGCACGTCAGGATTCTTTTCAAAGGAGAGGACTTGCCGGGCCCGACCACGAATACACCACGCGGCAAAGTAACCAAGGCCGCCACAAGTATCCAAGATTACTTTGTCCCGTGGTCGAATCAGTGCCACCTTGCGCTCGGCGTCCGCATAGGGGCAGACCTGCTCCGTGGGCAACATCTTGATGCCATCGATTTCGAACGTCGGCGGACCCCACCGCGTTGGGACAAGCTTGACCAGCGAGCCGGTGAAGCGTGCTGCCGGCTCAAAGGCTTCGCCGGTCCAATGGTAAATGGTTCTGTCCTTGCACGCCTCCAGATAAGGCAGGCGCTGCCCTCGCCAGATCCATCCGCCAGCCTCTACCGCGACCGCCGTCATCGACCGGCCGAGATCCAGCGAACACTCAAGCATTGGTGTACCCGCGCACAGGGTCGCATGCAGTTTTTCGTGCACTTCCAAGGTCAGCAATGGTCCTGTCATTCCTTTCTCCCTCGATGCCGGGCTCGAATATTCCCATTTCGGCCTGCGCCACCACTGGGCCTGCTCATGGAGGCAGCGGCCTCCGCCACACACGCCTGCAGCCAGCGGGTCGTCCTCGAATCACGGCCACGCGCCGATCGCTCCGTGCAACCGCAGTAATGTTGCAAATACCGCTTGGCCGGTGCCACCATTCGTCGACCGAACCACATTCTGCCGTTATTATCCAGCCATGACGAACAATGCCGAATCCGACAGGCGACGCCGAGAGGAAATCGTCCAGACGATGCGTGAGCAGACGGGTATCGACGAAGATCTGATCGATCGGCTCGTTCGAGGTTTCTATACACGGGTTCGCAAAGACGCCTTGCTCGGACCGATCTTTGAGTCGCGCATTACCGATTGGGAGCCGCACTTACGCCGTATGTGCGCTTTCTGGTCATCCGTTACATTGTCCAGCGGGCTTTATCACGGCCAACCCATGCGCATGCATTTACCTTTGCCGGTCGATGCGCAGCATTTCGACCGCTGGCTTGCCCTGTTCGAAGAGACGGCACGCGATCTGTGCTCTGCGAACGTCGCCGATTATTTCCTGGAGCGCGCCCATCGCATTGCCCAGAGCCTCGAACTCGGCATCGCAAGCGGTCATGGCGTCCTGCTGGGCAGGGGCGAGCGCTTCAGAAGGGTGTCGCCTCACCCACCCGCTTGATGGCGCACGCCGTTGCGCCATTGTCATGGCCTTGGGTGTAAACGGCGACTGTGAGCCTCGTGCAGAAGCAAGGTCCGGACTATCGCCGCCCCCGATGCGATGGAGCGGGACTTGAGCGATTGTCATCCATGCGGACTGATTCCCGCAGCCGGGAACCTCCCGTCACCCAAGTCCGGCGCCATCCGTCTGCGTTCAACTATGCATCCGCCTTCTGGGTATATTGCTCGACCCGCCGTCGCATTTCATCCGGCGCGACATCCTCGACATGCGTCGAAATCGTCCATACATGTCCATAAGGATCCTTCAACGTTCCTGACCGATCGCCATAGAACTGATCCTTTATCGGCTGCACCTCTTCGGCACCGGAAGCCAGTGCCTGCTTGAATATGTCATCGACGCGCTCGACATACACCATAAGGCTTACCGCCGCGCCGCCCAATGATTGGGGACTGCGATAGCCCATTTTTGGATGTTCATCCGCAAGCATCACTGCTGAATCCCCTATTCTTATCTCGGCGTGCCCAATCCTGCCGTCCGGGGTTTCCATGCGCATCAACTCAGTGGCGCCGAATGCCTTCTTATAAAAGGCTATGGCTTTGGCCGCATCGTTGACTATGAGATAGGGCGTTACCGAGTGATAGCCATCCGGAATCGCTTTAGCCATGATCGTCTCCTTGTCATCGTGAATGAATGGCGCGCTGCTACGATTGCGCGCAAACCTACTTGAGCAAGAAACTATCCTTTCGCCATCCGGCTGATCTCTGGCGCCGCAATAATAGCGCGTGAAATCAGCCTCTGCCTTCGGTCAGGAATCCGTTCTCCATGCAGCGCAGCAGGGGTTGCCGACCGCGTCGCGGATTGGCTTCAACCCAAGTCCACAGGCAGCTAGTCTGCCCGGATCTCTATCTGAGGCATCTTGTCATCGTAGAACGCGATGCGATCCTTCAGATCCGAATGTTCGTCGTAGGGTTGTTCGTAACTCCAGGCGGCATCGTTCAAAAGAACATCGCCTGCCTTGACACCGAAGTATCGGGCAGTGCCCTTGAAGGGACATTGGCTCGTCGTGTCAGACGACGCCAACTTATCCATTCTGATGTCCTGCCGCGGAAAGTAGAGGCGCGCAGGATTACCGCTTTCGTCGACGCGGATGACATCGGTCGATGCCGCCACCGACTCACCATTTATTGTGACTTGCATCCGCTGCGGCAGATGGACTTCACGAACCTGGTGATCGGGCCATTTCTGATGCCCGGGTGATTGACTCATGCTTAGCTCCCATTCCGCGCAAGGCGAGCAAACGTGTGATCACATCAAAGCAGATTCACCCAACCGCCGTGCTGCTTGATTGGTTCCATGCCAAAGGAGAATCGCCGACCGCTGGCGTCAGGTTTGAGTCGTTGCTTGGATTGAGGCCACGTGCCTCGAGTCGCCTGGGCACCGATCCTTGCGTCGCTGGATTGTCGACAGTCGATGATTGTCGGTTGGTCCGGCTTCACACCACGAAATGTCAATAACTCTAGTCCGGCACCGCTGTGGCTCCGCCGGCTCCCCGCGCCGCGCGGCCGGCTCCCGTCAAATGTCAATAACTCAAGTCCGGCTCCCGGCTCCCCCCCTCCCACCTCCCGTCTCCGCCTCAATGGGTCATCGCATAGACGACCACGTTGACGCCTACCATGTAGGAGCGGGTCGAGAAGGTCTCGAAGTACCACTCCCCGTACGCCTCCCGCTCCCAGCCATCTCCGACGTCGGTGTTGTAGGTGGCAAGAACGATGACACGGCCGTCGTCATCGAACCAGGCGCGCATCTGTGGCTCATCCAATGAGCCGGCCGGGTACTTATGGGCAGCGGCCGGTTCGGCCGTGCCGCCACCGGGCCGGGCGAACGGCAGAGCCGGGATCTGAGGCATTTCGTCCAGATCGAAGACCGTGTGGAAAATGGGATGGTCGCTCGTCAATGTGCGCCACTGGCGCCCGGGAAGAACCTCGTGCATCACATTGGCGAATTGCCGCCACTCCGCATCGCCCCAGAAATCGTCCACCCAGACGAATCCGCCCTGTGCGAGATAGCGCGCCAGCGCTGCCTTCTCCGGCGCCGAGACCACCATGTATCCGGGGTCCGACATGTACAGCATCGGGAAATCACCCAGGTCCTGGGCGGTCAGAAAGCGACTGTAGGCGGTCGGATTGACGTGAATCCGAGTCAGCTGCGCCAGGCGATGGCTGAAGTTGTCGTCGCCCGCGGGAAAGTCCGTTTCCCATCGGGCCCACATGCGCCCGTCGTAGGCATAGTAGGCCTCACCCATGCCGCCTTCGCTGTCATAGATGACTCGGACCATGTTCAACCGCGATACATCGGCGGGCGAACCGGCACGGCCACCGTCGCCCGTGATCAGATTCCCGCCATGCTGGGCGGCCAGGGCGATCAAGGCGAATGCGGCAAGCGGCGTCAGCAGCACTGCCAGCGGGATTGCCCGCAACGCCGCCGTGGTCGGTATTGTCTTACGCTCGATCATTCACCGGCACCACGAGCCTTGCTCGGTCCCTGAAGCGAAGGAGTCCCGCCGAGTTCAGCGACTTCCCAGTCGACGGTAGTACTCTGCGATCGTTTCCCGATCGCGCGCCGTCTCCAGCGCCGGAGCCGCCGCGCGCGCCGCTTCGGTTTGCGCGATAGCCGCCAATGCCATCAGTTCGATCCGATCGACCAGGCTCAGCATGGCTTGCGCCTGTCCAGCCATGGGATCGCCGCTGAGCCGGTGCAACTGGCTCGCGTCGCGGCGCAAGGACTCGAGCTGCGCCGTAGTCAATTCACCGGGCTCCATCCGGTTCACCAATTCCCCCACTTGCCGCCCGAGCGCCGCGCTTTGATGCATCAGGGCGGTCTCATCAAGCGCTTCCGACCCCGCGGCGGCGGATCGATTCTGGTTCTGCCCGGACGCTGCGCTCGGCGAAGCGTTGGACTGGCCGTTGGTCGATGCGCCGGGTGCGGCGGCACTCGCTACGCTCGGCTCACCACTACGCCGCACCGCCTGCAGCGCGCGCCGCAATTCGGCGATCTGGGCCAGTACGGCATCGGGCGTCGCATCCGACGACGCTTCACGCTTCTCCTGCGCTGCCAGGAGGGCCGCCTGGCGCAGCTCCCGCTCCAGCGCCACCAAGGATTCCGCAATCAATCCTTCGCGCGCCGCAGCCTCGCGCGCCCGTCCGTAGTAAATCTCCGCTGCGCTGCGATTCAGGCGGTACATCACCTCCGAGTTCTCCACCTCGCGCACGATCTCTCCCAGGCGCTGTGTCGCCTGCGGCGTACGCTGGCGGTTATCGTTGATGGCATGGCGCATCTCGCCTTGCAGGGCCGACAGTGCCTCGCTCATTCCTTGTTTGGACTCGACCAGTTGTCCGGCTTCATCGGCGTCGATCGCGCCCGGTACGCGATAGGAGGACGCCCCCGGCTCAGCCATTCGGGTATGAGCCTGATCGATCGCTCTATGCAGCTCGGCCTCCAGACGCCGCTGCTCGCGCACCAGATCCTGCGCGCGATCCGCAAACTGCTCGATCCGGGCATCGAGCTGGGAAGGCTCGCGTTGATCGAGTTGTTGCAAGGCCTGGTTCAGGCTGCGACTGGCCTCGCTCGCGGCTTGCGCGACCGCCTCGTCCGTAGCGGCCTCGGTCGGCGGGGTGCTGCCACGCATTTCCTGCAATGCTTGCTCCAGCGATTCGAGCGCCCGCGCCACTTGGCTGCGCTCCTCGCCTGCCTGCCCCGCCTGGGGTGAGGCGGCGCTGCCAGACGTGCCTTGAGCCTCGCCCTGCGCCTCGCCCTGCGTCTGGCCCTGTGCCTGGCTTTGAGCTTGGCCTGCACTGTGTTCGCGATTCAATTGCGCCAGCCGCTGGCGCAGATCTTCCGCCTCGCGCCGCAGCTGTTCCTGCTTCCAGCGCTGCTGGGCAGCCGGGAGATCGGCCCGCTTGTACTCCTGCGCCAGTTGCTCCTGCCGCTCGGCCAGAGCCTTCAAGCGGCGCACGGCCTCATCGATGTCCTGCTGCTGATTCTGCCGCGCCAGCTGCGACTGGCTCTCGTACTGATTCTTCTCCAGATCCATCTCGAGCTCGAACATCTCGGTGAAATCGCGTGCAGCCTGTGCGCCTTCGCCGGCCGAGCCGTCCTGCTGCATCGACACCTGGATCTCGCGAAACGCCGATTCCGCCCGCAGCAACTGCTGCAACGCCTGCTGCTCCATCGGCACGGCGTCACGCAGCTCGAAGCGCGCAAGGTGCGCTGCCGCCGGATCCATCCGCGTCGCCGCACGCTCCAGGGCTTCCACGAATGTCCTGACGCGTTCATCCTGGTCGACCGAAGCGCGTGCCCGTGTGCGTCGCGCCAAGGTGCGAGCCTGCTGCGACAGCGTCGTCTGCAGCTCAGCCAGCAGCTGGGCATTGTCTTCCAGTTGCCGGCGCGAGAGATCCTGACCCCGCTCCCGGCGTTGCAGGTTCCAGGTGGCCAGCAAGATCTCGCGCTGGCGCTCGGAGATCGCGCCCTGCTCCTGTCCCAGCTCGCCGCCACCGCCGCCCTGGCCTTGAAGGAAGCGGCGCTCGAAGGGCTGCACCTGCACCATGAACAAGTCGGTTTCCACACTATGCCGGTGGTCTCGAGCCGTGGCGTAGTAGGACACGATGTCCCCCGCCACCAGCCCTTGGCGCCCATCCTCTTCCAGACCCGCACCGAGCTCCTCGAGGCTCAGCAAGGTGCCTGCATCCATCTGCTTCAGGTTGCCCTGCGCAAGTCGCTCACCGCGCCACTCGCCGCCGTTGATGGAGTAGTGCAACGTCACATCGCGCAGCAGAAAATCGTCTTCGGCGTTGATGCGTACCGGCACCTCTTCGATACTGGATGCGCGCCAGTCCCGGCCTGGCTTGCGAATCTCTATCACCGGCTTTTCATCGTTCACGACCTCGATGGCATATTCCTCGCTCAGCGCGACCAGCTCTCCGGCCACGTGCGCGCCGATCTGATATCGACCAGGCGTGCCGACCTCGATACTCCCGCGGCTGACCTGGCCCTCCTGCGACAAGTCCGATGCCGCACCATCGACGATCAGCGCCGGCGCCTCCAGCGGGGCATCGGCAAACACTTCCACTTTGACCTGGGTGCCGGCCACCGCACGAATATGGCGCGATGTGTCATCCGTGGCCTGCTCAAGGCCCGTCCATGAAGGATAGTCGTAGGTCAAGCGCACACGTTCGATGCGCGGCAGATCGACCACCGCCACCTGGTGTTGCGCGCTGCGGACGCCTTGCGCCATGACGTAGTACTGCAAGGGACCGCGTACCGCATATAACCTGAATTCGAACCGCGGATCGCGCTCGGCAGCGATGGCGCGCATCGCGGCGCGTTCCCACTGTTGCTGGTCCGCAAAGCGCACGTATAGCTGCACCACCTCAGGATGAAATCCCTCCAGCGAGGCGTGAATCGTCAGGTCGCTGTTGCGTCGAACCGTGACATCGCCCGGCGCGACCGCCACCCGGCGCACCGGCACGACCGACACCGGCAGTTGCATGCCGAGCAACAAATGGCGGCTGCCAGGGCCCCAATGCAACGGACCGGCCACCAGCAGCAGGATCAGCCCCAGCAGGAACGCGCCCCCCAGCACGGCGCCGGCCCGAATGCGCCAGACAGGCACGACCTGCTCCAGCGATGTCCTGTCGGCGATATCCGCCGCATCCATGGCCAACAGATCGACCAGCGCGGACGCCTCTTGGTCCCGGCGCGTGGTATCGAAGTAGGTCTGAATCCTTCCCGCCTGTGCCGGCAGGTAGCGTTCCAGAACCGCGGCGCCGCCCTGGTATCGCAGTTGCCGCAAGGGCCGCCACGCCAGCAGCACCGCCACCAGCCCCAGAAACAACAGCAGGGCCGCGCGGGCAGCCTGGACGCCGGCCGGCGCGAAGCCCTCGCGCGCAAGCCACCACAGCGCCGCGCCAACCATGGCCAGCGTCCCGATGGCGGCCACTGCCAGCGCCTGGACCAGGATATGAGCGCGCAATCGCCGGCGAATGCCATGCAGGCTGGTTTCGAGCCGCCGGCGCGCGGCAGTCATTGCGGTGTTTCCCGGCGCACGGCCAGATGACGATTCGCCAGCAGCAACTCGGCAATCAGCAGCCCCGCGGCCAGCCACAGCAGCGCGATGGCCGCGGACATCGTGCGTGACTCGTCGTTCGATGGTTTATCCATATCGGCGCTCACTGCGTGCAATGTCGCTTTGCGCAGCGGCATGGCTTGCCAGCGCTGCACGAACGAATCCGACAGACGCGCCAGATCCGACTCGCGTGCATCCACGTTCACAGCCACCCAGCGCACGCCCCGTTCGCCGCGTATCTCATAAAAGCCCGCCTGCTGCGGAATCAGCCGATCCGCGGCTCGGGTTTGCGCCAGGTCCAGAACGCGGTTGCCTTGCGAGTCGAATATCTGCCCGCCGCCGCCCGCGGTCAATCCGGTCAATACGACAGAGCCGACCGTGGTGCTGCTTGCGGAAATGCCGGGACCGATCAGATAGCGCGCCGCCTCGGCGATGAAACGCACGAACGATGGATGGATGGCCAGGTCGTTCCAGTTCCGATCGACGGGTGCGGCCAGCAGCAGCATCTTGCCGCTGCCGATCGTGCGCTCGACCAGCAGTGGCGAGCCATCGCCATACTCGATCAATACCCGATCACGGTCGGCCACCCGCACCTCATAACGGCGGAAGAACCTGACGCGATGCCATTCGCCGGATTCGCGCAGGACAGGATGCGCGATCGTGATTTCGCCTACGCGAGCCGGCCCGTCGTGCACTGCCAGCAACCGAATGCCCTCGAGCAAACCGCCAGCCCCTTCCCCGAGCAGGCCACCGGCGATTCTGCTCGAGGCCTCCCTGCCCACCGCCGCACCGTCGACGCCCGACTCGCCGCCCAGGGCGACCAGGGCGGTTCCTCCCGCCTCCACGTATTCCTTGATCTGCACGCCATCTTCACTGGACAGCGCGCCTGCATCGGTAATCACCAGCACCGAGTACGACGCCAATGCAGCAGCGGTCAACCCCGAGCCGGCCTGCAGCTCGATCGTCAGGCGCGGCGCAGTCAGCGAACCCAAGGCCGAGGAAAAGTATGCGGCGTCATCGGCGTCGGGGCTGCGAGAGATCAACAGCGCCCTGGGATCGGCATGCTCGATCACCGCGCGATAGCGGTCATCCTGGGGCAAGGAATCGTGCGGCTGCAGCACCAGTTCGATGCGATGCGCACCGGCTCCAAGCTCGAGGCTGGGAAACACGACCTGCGCCATGCCTGCCGCAGCAGTCGCGTCGGCCGCGCTCATCGGCGCCAGCGGCGCGATCAGACTCGTCGCCGGATAATCCAGCTCACTGCGCATCCCCCCGCCTTCGCCGATCGGATAGCTCGATCGATCCATACCAGCCGGCGTCAGGCTGACTTCCTGGCGTGCATGCTCCTTGCCATCGACATTCAAGATGAGCTGGCGAATCTGCCGCCCGGGTGTGGGGCCATCCGGCGGCGGACCATCATCCGGCTGCGCCGCGGCACGGATCGTGACGATCAACGAACGACCGTCCGCGGGATCCAGCGCCGCCTGTTCGATGAACAGATTCCCGGCGGCGCCATCGCCGACGTCATGCAGCACCAGCCGGGCCTGGGCGGGCGGCTGCAGATCGGCGAAGCGCTGCGGCGCAGCGCTGCGCTGCAGGTCCGTGATCAAATGCAACACCACCGGCGACTGATCCAGACCCGTCCCGGGCCGACCCGTGGACAGGCCGCCCCGAATACCGGTCAAGGCGTCGAATCGACTGTCGGTGTCTTTCGGATCCGGCGGCCGGCGCGCGGCTTCCAGCCAGCCCTCGGCGGTGCTCATCGCCAGGCCATAGTCCAGGCGTGCCAACCCTGGCGTCAGCGTTCGCATGGCGGCCCTCAACCCCCCGGCGTCCGCTACCGCAACGGGAGGATGCAGGACCTCGATCTGCCGGCCACGGCCGGCGACCAGCATGGCCCGATCCGACGCTGGCGCCTGCTCCAGCACGGCCTGCGCGGCGGCAATCGCGCGCGGCCATCGGTCGCCATACTGCATGGACAGGGAAGTATCGAGCAGGATCGCATGCAGGCGCCCCGCCGCTGCCGGCTGGCCAGCGAACCGCTGTGTAAGCTGCGGACCGGCAAATGCCAGGACCAGCGCCAGCAGCAACAGGAGGCGCACCACCAGCAGCCACCAGTAGCGCAGGCTTCGTTTCGCCGTGCGCTCGGCGTCGCTCGCCTCCAGGAACATGAGCGAGGCGAACGGATGGCGCGTGGGGTTCGCGCGCGCGATTCGATGCAGCCACAGCGGGACGCCGACGGCGAACAAGGCAAACAGGAATGCGGGCGCAACAAACATCCGGCATCAAGCCTTGCCCTGACGGAACGACAGATAGCGACGCATTGCTTGATCCAACGGCTGGTCGGTACGGACCAGCAGGCAATGCGCCTGCGTGTCCGCCGCGGCTTGACGCAGCTGCTGCAGATGAGCCTCCAGGCGCTGCCGGTACTGGGCCGCGAGATAAGTGGCCGCCACGGTCATCTGCCGGCCCGATTCGACATCCTCCAGCAGCACCGGATCGCGCCATGACGGTTCCAGTTCCTGGGGATCCAGCACTTGCAGCAGCATGATGTCGTGACCGCGCCAGGCGAGCGGCCGCACGGCATTGGTCAGGCTCGATGCATCGCAGTAAAAATCCGAGATCACCGCCACCAGGCCGCGACCCTTCAGATGTTCGCCAAAACTTCTGAAACTGGCCTCCAGGTCGGTGCCGCCACCAGGGCTCACCGCATCGATGGCGTGAATCATCGCCTGCAGGCTGCCGGTCCTGCGGCTGGCCGGGCGATACTGGCGAACCTTCTGGTCGAACACGATCAGGCCGACAGGATCGTGCTGGCGGGTTGCCAGGTAAGCCAGCGCGGCGGCCAGGTACTTGCCATATTGCAGCTTGCTCACCGTATGCGAGCCATATCCCATCGACGCGCTGGCATCGAGCAGGATCATCAGGCGGGTATTGGTCTCGCCCTCGAAACGGCGCACGTAAGTGCGCTCGGTACGGGCATAGACATTCCAATCGACGAACCGTGGATCATCGCCTTCGGCGTAGGCACGGTATTCCTTGAATTCCTGGCTGAAGCCATACTGCGGCGAACGATGCAGCCCGGCAATGAACCCCTCCACCGCGGTGCGCGCGATCAATTCCAGATTGGCCAGTCCGGCCAGGATTTCCGGCGACAGCAAGCGAGTGTGAGGCGTCGCGCTCATGAGATGACCTCGCGCAATATCTCATCCACGCTCCTGCCATCCGATTCGGCCTGATAATTGAGCAGCACCCGATGCCGCAACACGGGCAGGACCAGGGCGTTTACGTCCTCGTCCATGACGTGATACCGGCCTTGCATCAACGCTCGCGCCTTTGCCGCCAGGCACAGGAAGGAGGTGGCGCGCACGCTGGCGCCATATCGCACGTAACGCCGCACGGCCTGCGGCGCACTGGCTTCCGCCGGGCGTGTGGCGCGCACCAGTTCCACGGCGCGCCCGAGCACGGCGGTGGAAAGCGGAACCTGTCGCACCAGCCATTGGAACCGTACGATCTGTTCCGCATTGGTGCAGGCTTCTATCGACGGCAGGCTGGTACGCGTCGCATTCCTGTCGACCACCTCCATTTCATTCTCGGCGCTCAGGTAGTCGAGCAGCACATTGAACAGGAAGCGGTCGAGCTGCGCCTCCGGCAAGGGATAGGTGCCTTCCAGTTCGATGGGATTCTGGGTGGCAAGCACAAAGAACGGCGGTTGCAAGGCATGAGTGGTGCCGCGCACCGTCACGGAGTATTCCTGCATCGCCTCCAACAAGGCAGCCTGCGTCTTGGGCGGGGTGCGATTGATCTCGTCGGCAAGCAACACGTTGGCAAACACCGGGCCCGGGACGAACGTCCAGCGGCGATGCCCGGTGGTAATGTCGTCCTCGATGATATCCGTCCCGGTGACATCGGTCGGCATCAGGTCGGGCGTGAACTGAATTCTTTTGAAGTGCAGGCCCAGCGCCGCAGCGAGCGTTCTCACCAGCAAGGTCTTGGCGGTACCGGGCATGCCGGTGATCAGGCAATGGCCGCCGACCAGCAAAGTCAACAGCAGATGATCGACCACCTCCTCCTGCCCGACGATGATCCGGCGCACCTGTTCGCGAATCGCAGCGATGCGGTCATGAAACTCTCGCACCAGCACCTGCGGATCCGCTCCAGGCGCCCCGCCGTTGCCGACCGCCGTCGGATCGGAAACGGCGTCGCTCGAGCGGGCCTGGGGACGGTCCGAGGCGGTATCGGCAAGCCGGTCATTCATTACCTGTACGCTCCTGGATCAGTTGCAACAGCAAAGCCTGTGCGGGTTTGTAGTGCGGCGCACTCGCCAGCGCTTCGAGCAAGCGGCGCCGGCTGGGCTCGGACTCTCCCAGCGCGCGCAAGGCGCGCGCGGCGCCGAAATGAGCCGGCGCCGGATCATGCGGATTCAAGATCAGCAAGGCCTCGAACTCACGCAGCGACTCTCGTGCGCGCTGCTCGGTCAGCAGCAGTTCGCCGAGTTGCAGGTGCTGTCGGGCATCGAACGGATCGGCGTAGTTGATCGCCTGCAGCAGCGCGGTGCGTTGCGCGCCGCGGCCGGCCTGCTCGAGCCAGTCCGCCAGCTGGCGCAATGCGTCCGGGTCCCAGCCACCTGCCGCGCGATAGGCCTCCATCGCCTCGATCGCTTCCTGGCGGCGATTCAGCCCGTCCAGCGCCCGCGCCAGCAGCAGCGCCGGGCTGTCCGGCCCCGTGTGTTCCGGATACAGCTGCGTGGCGCGGCGCGCCGGCTCCACCGCATCGGCCCAGCGTTGCTCGCGCACCGCCTTGAGGGCCGTGTCATATTGCCTCTGCCATGTGTCCAGTCCGGCCAGCAAACCTGCAAAGCGTTGACGGACGAATGACTCGAACTGCTGGTCGAAGGCCTGTGGCGAGATCTCGAATGTCGCCTCGATCGCAGCGGCGCTCGTTGGCTGCTTCCCGGCACGGGCAAACTGCCGCAACAAGGCGACCAGGCGTTCGACACCCCATCGTTGCTCGATGAACAAGCACACCAGGCCAGCCTGCACGTAGGAAACCTGGACCTGGTTCGGATAGCTGGGGCGGATGAATCCGGCATCCAGGTCGCTGACCGGCAGCAAGCGGCCATCGTGCAATGCCGCGATCGCCTCCGGCGGCACCACCACCCCCGGCGTCGGACCGGTACGCCACTCCTCGAATACGGAGATTCCCTCGCTCAGCCAGCGCGGTACATGGTGGTCGGTGGCCTCCAGCGTGAACACGTGCGCCAGCTCGTGCCACAGCGTACTCCCCCAATGGAACTCGCCTCGCGAACGCGCGGCCGGGCTGTCCATTGCCAGCACGTAGCCAAACGTCACGCCCAGCAGGCCGATTCCCGGCAGCGCCGCCACGCGCACCGCGAAATCGTCGTGATCGGGATAAAGCTCGATCGTGATCGGCTCGCGCGGCACGAATCCATAACGCTGGGAGAACGCAACGACGCCTTCTCGTGCCAGATCGAGAATGTACGGGCCGAGCACGGCCGCTTCGCTGCCGTGCAGCCGGGTGCGAATCTCCACCCGCTCGCTGCCGATCGTCACCACCCGGGAAGCGACCTCGAACTGCTCCATCCGATCCAGCAGGCGCAGTGTATTGACGATCGTCGGGCGGTACGGATCGCCGGAGTAGGCGCGTACCAGATGCGTGCGCGCCTCCTCCACCTGGCCCAGGCGCAGTAGATTCAGGCCGAGTTCGGCGTGCGCGGACCATAGATCCGGCTGCACCTCGACCGCCTGGCGCAACAGCGTATCCGCCTCGCGATAGCGACGTTGCATGATCTCGAAATGCGCCAGTTGTTCGTACACCGCGCCATAGTGCGGATTCTCGGCCAGCACGCGCTCGACCCAGCGATCGGGGCGACGATCGCGTGCCCGCTCCAGCGCCGCGCGCAAGGTATGGATCTCCAGCGCCGGCCATTGTCGGCGCGATGCAATCCGCGCCGCGCGCGCCAACGACTCCTCGGCGCGCGACTGGCGGTTTTCCTCCAACGCCATGCGGGCCAGCAGCAGGTGGGCCTCGATCAGTTCGCCGTCCTGCTCCAAGGCCGACTCGATCAGCGGCCTTGCCTCCCCCTCGAAGCGTTCCGTGAACAAACGAGCCAGGCCGAGCTTGGCCAGGGGATCATCCGGATCCAGCGCCTGTGCCTCGCGCAGCAGTGCCGCCGCCTCGGCGTATTGATGGGTCTGCAGAAACAGGCGCGCCCAGCGCACGCGTGGCCGCACGGCGCGCTCATCGCGCTGCGTGATCGCACGGAACAACTCGTTCGCCCGCCGCAGATCGCCCAGCGCCCAGGCCGACTCCGCCTGGACCATCGGCTCGGCTATCTCGAGCAGCTGCGAATAGCAGCGCCGGGCCGGATCGATACGGCCCCGGTACTGGTGCTGATCGCATTCGCGCAGCTCATCGGAACGTCCCGGATCGTAGTCGATGGCCGGTGCGGCACGGGCCGGCAAGGCAAGCGCCACCAGCGTCAGGGCGATGACTGGCACCACCCATCGAACCAACATCCATGCCCTCGCGGCGCCGCGCGACATGCATGTCGGCACGATCCCGCTCATCCTCCTCCTCCGTCCACGTCCGACGATGGCGAGCTGGCATCGATACGCCGCTGCAGCAAGGCCAGTCGCACCAGGACACTTTCCAAGGCATCGTAGTACGCCGCCTCGTCGAGAGCGGCGCGGCGCTCCTTGAGGAGATCCAGGTCGTGTTCGATCGCGCCGCGCTGCTGCAGCAGCGCCCGTAGCTGGGGATCGGCCACCGAGTCGCCGCTGCCGCCGCTCGTCCCCAGGCGGGCAATGATGAACTGCGACGCCGCGCCCTCGCCTGCCACGCGTCCATGCTCGGTGGCCAGGACATTGTCGGACTTGAACGAAGCCGCGACCTGACGGTTCGTGTATTCGAAGGCCTCCGCCGCGGTCACGATCTCGTTTTTGTCGACGTCGGCTTCCGGCGTCGTGACAGCCTGGACCCAGTACTGCGCAAATCGCGTCGCGGTACGCTCGCCACCACTCTTGGTCGCCGCGATGACGATCCGTCGCGCGCGCCAGGTCGGTTCGAGCTCGTCGGCGCCGGACGGCTGCGCATGGCTGGCGGAGTCGTCCGCTCCTGATTCGCGTGGCATCCCCGGCCGCGCGTCGCGCGTCGCCATCCCTGACCCGCTCGCCGAGTCTTGGCGCGGCGGGCCTTGACCCGGCGCAGCGGCGATCCAGGGCTCGAGCGCCGCGCCGCTGGCGCTGGTCGCATTCACGATCAGCTGCTCGCGGGCGGGCAGGCGATCGAACAGCTGGCCAAGCTCGCTGGCCGTCAGATCCGGACCCGGCAGATTGAAGCGATACTCCTCGCCATCGAAAGTACCGTGTCCGATGAGCACGATCACCACCGTATCGTCCTCGCTCAAGCGCTGTGCCAAGGCCTCGAATTCGCCGCGCACTGCATCGCGGCGGGCTTCTGCCGCGCTCAGCAGCACGACCTGCGAGGGGCCATGGGATTTCGCGGCGGCGTCCGCCAGCGCCTGCGCCTGCGCCGCGAAGCGCTGCTCATACTCAGGTTCGCCGCCCAGGCCGGCGATGATGACTGTGTGCGTTGCAGCCAATGCACCCGTCGACAGCCACGACACCAGCAACAGCGCACCTCTGCACCAGGCGCGCCGGCCACTCACAATCGTCCCCACCGCAGACGCAGCAGCCACTCGCCAAGCTTCAGCGCCAGCAGCGTGATCAGGACGATCGGGATGTTCCATAGCTCCAGCATCTGCCGTTCCACCAGCCCGGCCTTGGAGTAGGGGACGGCCGCCGCCAATTGATCGAGTTCGGACAGCTGCCAGTAGCGCCCACCGGTCATCTGCGCGATCCGTTCCAGCATGGTTCGATGCTGATAGGTCGCGAAGTGCTCGGCCACGCCATCGTTGCGCATGACATGTGCGCTGGCATGACCCACCGGACGATCGCCGACGCGCGCCGCCATCTGGATTCGATACAGGCCGGGCGACGCCGCATCGATCGTCGCCGTATAGCGCCCATCGCCCTGCCCGGTGGCCGTCATCGCTTGCACGAACGCCTCCTCGTGCTCAGCGAAGACCTGGAGTTCGACACTGGCATCGTTGATCGGTTCGAAACGCTCGTTGCGCAACTGCGCCTCCAGGCGCACCACGCTCTCGTCATCGTAGATGGCGTGCTCTGCCGCCAGCGTAGCGGGGGATGTCGTCTCCGCCGTGAGGGCATGCAGCAATTGACGCCAGAATATTTCGTGGCTCTGATCCTCCGGCGGCATGCGCATCTGCCAACGCAGCGTGCTGGCCGTCAGCAGCACATAGGTGGCGCCACGGCCATAGCGCTGCCACGTCAGAAGTGGTTCCGGCTTGCCCTGCGTCGCCGCTTCGAGCAAAACGATCGCACCCGGCTTGAGCGTACCCGCGGACTGGTAGTCGGCAAGCATCGGTAGCGCCTGCCAGCGCTGGATATTGCGTTGCGGGTCCGAATCCAGGCGTGCGATGGACGACTGAGCGCCATAAGGCGTCACTTGTGCCCGTGTCTGGCGTTGCACGAAGCTTGCCTCTTGTCCGGGCAGCCTGATGGGCAGCGCCTCGGATAGGGCGCTGTTCTGCCATCCCCCGGCGGCCAGTCCATGGCGACCGGCAAGCATCAGCACCGCGCCGCCGCGCCGATCGACGAATTCCTTCAGCAACCGGTGTTGTTCGGGACGCAGGTTGGCGGCTTCATAGCTGCCGATGATGATCGCATCGTAGGCGAACAGCTCGGCGGCGCCGGCGGGAAATCCTTCGCTGAGCTCCGTCGGCGTCAGGATTCCCTGGCGATAGTGCTTGTTCGGCGTGGTGCGCACGATGCTGGCGACGCGCAGCGCGCGGTCCTGATCGGCGGCGCGACGCAGAAACTTGTACTCCCAGCGAGGCTCGCCTTCCACATACAGAATGTTGCGCCGGCTCGCCGGCACATCCACGATCCGCGTGCGGGAATTGTTGATGACATTGCGCTCGTTTTCCAACGGATCCAGGACGAAGCGCAGCACGCGTGTCCCGGCGTCTCCCGCCGGCAGATCGAGCGACAGGTTCTCGACGCCGTCCGGCGAGGACATGGCGATCTCCCTGGCCGCGATCAGCTTGTCGCGATCGTAGACCCGCAACCTCGCAGCCGTGGCGCCCGAGTGCCTGAATTCGATGTCGGCGCTGAACGTGGCGTTGGCGGGCGCCATGGATGCAACATCCACGCGTTCCAGTTCCAGATCGTTGGTCACTCTTTCGGGGCCGACACCCACGGTATGGACCGGCACCCCGTAGGAAGCGATCTCCTGCAAGCGCGCCTCGTCCAGCGTGCCGCCGTTCTCCGCGCCGTCGCCGATCAGAATGATGCCGGCCAACGGCAGGCTGGCGGCGCTTTGCAGTATCACGCCCAGCGCATCGCCTAGACGCGTCTGCGCCCCGGGAGATGGCAGATCATCGAGCGTCTGCAGCGGCGTCGCGGTCTGTGACACGCCGAACAAGCGCAGGTCGAAGCTGCGCTCCAATTGCTCCAGCGCGCCGTTGCGCAGGCTCGCGACGACTTCTTGCACCCTGGATCGGTCACCCTCGCCGTAAGCCATGCTGGCAGAGGTATCGATGGCGACCGCCAGCACATTCTGCCGCTCGCGTACGCGATCCACGCTCAATACAGGCCGCCACAACAAGCCCAGCAGCAACGCCAGGAACATCGTTTGCAGCGTGGCAACGGGAAGCAGAAGACGCCATCCGAGCTGGCGGCGGCGCCATAGCGTCGCGACGATGAGCATCGCACCGGCAACGATCGTCGCAATGAGCAGCCATGACGGCCATGCGTTCGCAAACGCAACGGTGCCGCTTCGATATGCCCACGGCGGATGGGTGAACAGCAGCTCGAACACAGGATTTTCAACGACGGTCTCGGCAGACCTCCCCACAATGGCAACGTTTCGGCGCAGATTTGGTTCCTCGTAGCGCCGGCCGCAAGGAACCCGTTTGCCTCTGGTGCGTAGTGAATGTAAGGGTGCGCAGCGGCACCCTGCAACAAATTCGTCGAAGCCTCTCACCGAACAGGTCGCAAGCATGGGTGCCAATAGCGCCACTTTGCACGAAAGTCCCGAACAACTGCAGCCGGCAACCATCGATCGCCATCGGGCGGTGGCCTCGCTGATGGAAGAGCTGGAGGCGATCGATTGGTACGATCAGCGCATCGACGCGGCGCAGGATGAGCAACTCAAGTTGCTCCTGGCGCACAATCGAGACGAGGAAAAGGAGCATGCGGCCATGGTGCTGGAATGGCTGCGCCGGCGAGACGGGAAGCTCGACGAACATTTGCGTACTTATCTGTTCACCGACCTGCCACTGTTGGAGATCGAGGAACGGGTGGAGCACAAAGCCGAGGGCCCGGGCCCGGATGAGGGTTGTCTGAACATCGGCAGCCTGCGTGCCCGAACCGATATCGATTCTGTCCTGCCAGGCCGCGGCATGGGCGCCGCGGCTGGCGGCCGCGGCAAGCCAGGAGCGGGCAAACCAGCTCCCGGCGGCGCGAGCCAGGACGCGGGAAGCAGGCGATGAACGATCTGCTCAGAGAACATGCGCCGCTGTCCACCGCCGCCTGGGAACAGATCGACCAGGAGGCGACCTCGACGCTGGAAACGCTCCTGGCAGCACGCCGCCTGGTGGATTTCAAGGGACCGCTCGGCTGGCCGGTCGCCGCCGTGGCAACCGGACGCACCCAGAGACTATCCACGCCGCTGCAGGAGAGTGTCGCGGCGCGCATGCGCCTGGCGCAGCCGCTGATCGAAATCCGCGTGCCCTTCGAACTGGCACGCGATGAGCTGGAGGCGATCGGACGCGGTGCGCAGGACGCGCAGCTCGATCCGGTGCGCCACGCGGCGCGCGCCGCCGCCATTGCCGAAGATCGCGCGATCTTCCAGGGCTATACGGCAGGACATATCGAAGGAATCTTTCCTGCGGCGGCCGGACAAAGCCTGTCCATTCCCGACGACTACGAGTCCTACCCGGACATCGTCGCCGAAGCGACGCATCGCCTGCGCAGCGAAGGCGTGCGCGGCCCCTATGGAATTGCCTTGGGACCGCGCTGCTATACGGGACTGACTCGCAGTACGTCACGCGGGTATCCGATCATCAACCATGTGCGGCAACTGCTCGACGGACCGATCGTCTGGGCGCCGGCCGCCGATGGCGCGGTAGTCATGAGCCTGCGCGGCGGGGATTTCGAACTGAGTGTCGGCCAGGACTTCTCGATCGGCTATCTGGACCACACCAGCACATCGGTACTGCTGTACCTGCAGGAAACCTTCACCTTCCGTGTACTGTCGCCCGAGGCGGCGGTGCCGCTGACGTATCCATCCCAGGCGCTATCGGCGTGAAGCCATCGCGGCCGAGGACCCCCATGTCCCGCCGCCCTCCGTTCCGGGCCGTCACCCTGTCCCTCCGCCTCTCGCCGCTACGCCTCCGCCCTGGATCCGGGGTCGGTGCGCCAGGGCCGTGCCCTGGGGTCAACGGCGTATCGACTGGCGGTCCAGGGGCCGATACCCGCCCACGTACAGGCGCAGCGCGAAATAAGTCCAGGCGGACAGGGTCGCGCACACCACCGCCACCGCGAAATGCGCCTCATCGAGCAGCTTCGCCGCCAGCACGACACCGCCCAGCATCGACAAGGTCGCCTGGCCCAGTCTCAGCTCCCAGCGATCCACATAGCGCACCAGCGTCGAGGCATACTCCGCGATCCGAGTGCGATGCGGATCGAAACCGAACACCTGCGACCATGCGACGTAACTGCCGATGCCCACGATGCTCCAGCATGCGGCCCGCCATGGATCGATGGGGTGGCCGGAAAGCGCGCCATAAACGACCGTGGCGAACAGGAACAGGATGCAAGACAGGACTGCATGGAGCGTGCGCGACTGCATGACGATATCCAACCGCGCGGCGGACCCGCTGCGGACAAAACGACGGCTACAAGTGATCAGGCCAGGAAACACGACTGTGCCATTTCCGTGCTTTCCCCGCCATAGCCGGTTTTTGCCTACACTTCATCGGCCTGTGCGTGTCCGCAGCTCCCGCAGCCGCCATGCGGAAAGGGGAGCCGGCGGCGTTCCAATTGTTATGCTTGCGATCAACCATTACACGAATCGAGCTCATGCCTTACACGACCCAAGAAACCCCCGAATACGTTCTACTGAATCCCACAGCGCCGGCGACGGCCGCCGTCATCTGGCTGCATGGCCTGGGTGCGGACGGCTTCGATTTCGTGCCGGTGGTCCAGGAATTGCGCCTGCCGGCGTCACTGCCGGTACGCTTCATATTTCCCCACGCCGCCCAACGCCCCGTCACCCTCAACAACGGATTCGTCATGCGCGCCTGGTATGACATCAAGATGCTCGGGTCGCAACGCATCGAGGACGAGCAAGGCATTCGCGAGTCCGAGTCCGTGGTACGCCACTACATCGAGCGCGAGATCGCCTCGGGCATTGCCCCGGGTCGAATCGTACTCGCGGGCTTCTCGCAGGGTGGCGCCGTCGCCCTGCAGACTGCCCTGCGCTTTCCGCAGCGACTCGCCGCAGTGATGGCACTGTCCACCTACCTGCCATTGCAGCAAACACTCGCGCAGGAAGGCGCCGCCGCGAACCGCGACCTTCCCATTCTCATGTGCCACGGCCTGCAAGACCCTGTCATCGCCTGTGACGTCGGTAAAGCCTCGCATGACGTATTGCAGGCTTTGGACTACCGCGTCGAGTGGCGCACCTACCCCATGGCGCATCAAGTGTGCATGGAGGAAATCCACGACATCTCGATGTGGCTTCAGGCACAGCTGTCTTCCAATCACCAAGCCCCCGCTTGAGACTCAACCAAGGACCTCACATGAACCTGCATCTCAGCCTGGCTCCCGTGGTATCGCTGATCGCCGGCATCCTGATACTGATCATGCCGCGACTGCTGAACTATATCGTCGCGCTCTACCTGATCATCATCGGACTGCTGGGATTGTTCGGTTGA